>JBEPWT010000046.1:0-19443 GCA_041642275.1 Desulfopila sp.
ATTTCATTAAACAGGGACTGTTATTTGAGTTAATATAGGCCTTTACGGTATCGCATTCCATAACCTGCAGTGTTTCTATAAAATATCTGCAGTTGAAGCCGAGTACCAGTGGCTCTCCCGAGTAATTAACGCTCTGTTCATCCTTGGCGTTACCGAGATCGGCATTCTGCGAGGAGAGTATCATGACGCCGTTGTCTATCTGCAGTTGAATGGTGTGAAAAACATCCTCAGTGAAAAGATTTATTCGCTTCAACGATTCTAAAAAAGGTATTCTGCTGATTTCCAGACAGTTGTCCAGTTGCACGGCATCGACGATGGCACGGTATTGGGGAAACTCGCCCTGCTTGAGCCGCACTATCATGACTGCTTCGCCGTCGCGCACCACCATCTGTTTCTTTTCAAAAGAAATTTCGATAGTGTCTCTGTTCTCGCAGAATTTTTTGAGTTCCTGGATGCCTTTTTTCGGTATGAGCGTAACGGGGTTGAGTTCGAGCGGATCGACATCGGCGGCGACATCTTTTTCCATGATCGACAGGCGATGACCATCCGAAGAAATCATCCGCAGATAGGATTGTCCATCCCTTTTTTCCTTTTCAAAGAGGACAGAGGTGAGAGAATAGATGTTTTCCTGCTCACTGGCAATGGAAAATATAATCTTGTCGATGAGATCGAGGAAAATGTGTGATTCGAACGAAACAAAATTTTCATCTTCATATTCGGGAAACTCGGGGTATTCATCTGCGGCGATGCCGGCAAGATTGTAGGTGCTCAAGCCTGTCTTGATAACCGCCCAGCTGTTATCGGTTTCCTGCAGGGTTATTTCTGTGGATCCGGATTCCCGTACTATCTCGAAAATTTTCTTGGACGGCAGGGTGAGTTTGCCTGGTTCCTTGATCTCGGCAGGGACGAAAAGACGCAGCCCCACCTCCAGATCTGTGCCGGTGAGAATAATACCATCGGAGGTTGCTTCGATGAGAACATTGGCGAGAATGGCCAATGTTCCTTTTTTATTGGTTATATTCTGCAGACTGTTGACGCCGTTAAGCAAGTCGTTTTTGGAAACAGTGCAATTGAGTCCCATGTGCTGTCCTTTCTTTTCTGTATAATTAGTATGTTTTTTATTATTATTATTAAGGCGGTTTAAATGTTGAATATGATTTTACGTTGGTAAAATAAAAGAACTTTTAATAAACAGCACGACTGTCGGTAACAAGGTCCTCTTTGTTGATACAGGGTTATCAACAAAGAGCTAACAGCTCTTTGCCAAAAACAATGAACAGCAGCCGTTGACAGCGTGTTGATAACTTCAGTGAAAGGGAAAAATTTTGTTAACCAAAACAGCCAGATAAAAACAGTTATACCAGGGCCCTAATCTAGTAAAAAAAGGCAAAAATTTCAACCTATTTGTGGATATAATGGAGAGAGGGTTATAATGGCCGCGACGCCAATGGAAAAAATTGAAAAAATACTTCTAAGCTATTTAAATAAAAGAACTTTTACAGCATGCGCACTGGGAGCCTCCCGGCGTGTCGGCAAGGATTTCTCTGTCGTCGATATGTACAGGGGCACAATCGGCAGCCATGGCACTGATCCTCCGGTTGACAAAAATTCGTTTTTCGATGTTGCTTCCCTGACGAAACCTCTTTTCACCCTGCTTTGCCTCTTGTCCCTTATCAGGCAGGGAAAAACTGATTTCAGCGAAAATCTCGCCTCCCTTCTGCCCTGCAGGGTACCGGAGGATAAAAAAAGTATTACTCTGCTGCAGTTAATAGGCCACAGGTCGGGATTGCCCGCACATCGGCAATATTATAGAAAGAAAAAGCCTGATGCACGCCTGGACCACCAGCACTTCTGTCGCTGGATACTGGATGAACCTCTGGAGAGTGCACCGGGAGAGAGGTATATATACAGCGATCTTGACTATATACTGCTTGGCAGAATAGTAGAGCATAAAAGCGGCGAGGATATGGCCGTTTACTGGCGCCGGGAAATTGTCGAGCCACTGGCGCTGGGCGGCGAATTTCATATTTACGGTGAAGCTCCGGCAGCGAAAGAAAAAATTGTTTCCACCGGCAGCGACAGGTTCGACGAAGATGACGTCTATGGGCTGGTTCACGACGACAATTGCCGGGCAGCAGGTCGCATTCTTGGACACGCCGGTCTGTTTTCGACATTGCATGGAGTTGTTTCTTTGTGTAATTGTATACTTCTAAGCTGCCTTGAATGTTCCGGACACCCTGCCTACAGAGACAGCGATATGCGCTTTCTTCTGCAAAGCGGCACAGGCAGGCGGTGGGCCTGCGGGTTTGATGGTCGAACCGGAGAGAAACCGTCAAGCGGCACTCTTTTTTCGGAGAGGACCATAGGGCATCTAGGCTTCACCGGCACTTCAATGTGGATAGATATTGAAAAGAGGATAAGTGTGGTGCTCCTTACAAACAGAGTTATATATGGATTGGATGCAAGCAGTATTCAGCAGATGCGGCCATTGCTGCACGATGCGGTGGTGCGGTTAATCTGCTCAAAGATTATTTGACGATAAAAAGACTCACTACATCGTCGGTGCTTTTTTCACCAAGATAAGTATGGCCCATGCGATCACACCAACTGAAGATATCGTCCCGTATGTAGAAATCCGTGCAGTCTATGCGCACTGTTTCGCTGGAACGCATCTTTGCCAGTTCTTTTTTCAATCTCAGCAGGGGTACGGGGCTGAGGAGCCCCGTGGCATCGACTATCCTGTCGGGATTGACTTCTTTTTCCAATAGTCTGGACTGGCTCATTATATACCTGTACGTGGGGAAAAGGGGATATCTGCCGCATCTGAGGTAAAAGCTACCTAAAGTGTATCACCATGTCAAGAAAATGGGGATTGTATATAACCTACAGGAGTGAAAATGAAGGCGAGAAATGAGTTGAGAAACGATATACTGGCACAACGCGACAGCATAGGCGAGGAGGAACGGCTGAAAAAGAGCAGGATCATCGGCGAGACGCTGCTTTCTTTTGCAGAAATAGACAGCGCCAGAAATATTTTCATATATGTAAGTTTTCGCAGCGAAGTGGAAACCCATCGCCTGATAGGCGAGCTGATGAGAAGGGGAAAACGCATTTCCGTCCCTTTTACAAGAATTGATGAGAAACGCCTGGATGCCGTTCATATAGAGGATATGGATAAAGATCTGATACCCGGATATCAGGGAATTCTCGAACCACAGCCTGCGCGCCTAGAAGAAGGTGTGACCGATCCGCTCAATATAGACGTGGTCATCATTCCCGGATCGGTCTTCGACGAAAGAGGAGGCCGATATGGTTACGGAGGCGGATATTACGACCGCTTTCTCGAAAAAATACCCTTTGCCGTGCGCATGGGACTGGCCTTTGATATGCAAACGGTAAAGGAGGCGCCCCTTCAGCCTCATGATGAGTTGCTCGATTATATAATAACTGAGGAAAGAGTCATCGAGGCAAGCCGTATGTGATAAGAGTATTAACTTCGGGCAAAATGTTGAGCTAATCCGTCAACGTTGAAAAAAAAGGGAGGAAACAGTAAGCTTACCTTTTATCTTTGCCGGTGCTTTTCTTTATTTGTGAGGTGTTTTTTGGAGAAGAAAAAAGCCAGGATTATCATAGCCGATGATGATCCCATGGTTCGCAACACCGTGTCTAAAATCCTTGAGATGTTTGGACATGAGGTAAAAACCGTGGTCGATGGAAGCGCGGTATTTGAAATCGTCAATGACAGTTACGATGTTATCATCCTCGATATTAACATGCCGGGAATGGACGGGTTCGCCACCATCGATGAGCTCAACCGACGCAATTTCGATATACCGGTCCTTTTCCTTACCGGTGCCGGATCGATGGATTATGCGGTCAAAGCCATTAATCTCGGTGCCTATGATTTTCTGACCAAACCGATCGAAGATCTGGATATTTTCAATGTAAAAATTCGCCGGGCCATAGAAAAAAGAATGTATGTCCTCAAGGAGAAACACTATAAGGCGTCCCTTGAAGACGATGTGCGGGAAAAGGCGATGATGCTTGAAAAGCAGAATAAACTTCTTCTGCGCTACAGCGAGAACCTGGAAAAGGCCACCGTGCAGATGATGAGCAGCATGCAGAATGCCATGGAAGAAAAGGATTATTATACGGCCGGCCATACCATGCGGGTGACCGAATATGCCGTACTGCTGGGCAAGGCCATGGAAATAAAGGAAGAAGACCAGCTGGTGCTGCGTCGGGCCGCGCAATTCCACGATATAGGCAAACTGGTCATCGATCTGTCCTGCATTCAGAAGCCTGGCAAATTAACCGAAGACGAATGGAAGCTCATCAAAAAGCATCCCAGTGTCGGAGCCAATATAGTCAAGCCCTTGAAATTCATGGAAAGAGAGCAGTTTATTATTCGTCATCACCATGAACGTATGGATGGCAAGGGATATCCGGCGGGCATAAAAGGGCATCAACTGGACCAGCTGACGAAAATTCTCATTGTCGTTGACAGCTACGATGCCATGACCTCCAAAAGAAATTACCGCAAAAATCTCAATATGGAAGAAGCTCTGACGGAGCTGCATGTCTGTTCCGGGACCCAGTTCGATAAGGAAACGGTTGAGGTCTTTGCCAGGAGCATCGTCGATTTCAATCCCGCCGAAACCATTTTTTCCAGGGAATATCTGGAACATTACACTCTACCGGAAAAATAGTTTCCATTTAAGGAACGCAAAAGAATGAAAATAAGCAGAAAGGAAGTAGAACATGTGGCTCATCTGGCCAGGCTGACCCTCAGCGAAGATGAGCTGGAAAAACTGACCGGCCAGCTCGATACCATTTTGCGGTATGTCGACAAGCTTGATGAACTGGATACCGCAGGAATTGAACCGACCACACACGCCTTTTCGATTAGCAACGCCTTTCGGGAGGATACCATACAGGCGTCTCTCTCCCAGCAAGAGGCCCTGCGTAACTGTGCAAAAAGCGACGGCGAAACGTTTGTCGTCCCGCGCATCATCTAGGAACCAGTCGGGCGAGTCGCGAATCGAATAGATACGGCCTGCTATCCTTCGTCGCTTCTGTGATTGGCCTACACCTGTAGAGCCAAAAAAGGTTTGCTCGACGAGCAGACCATCGCAACTCGTGAAATATCCGGGCTAGCGCCCCCACCTCAATGAAACATACAGCCGACAGGCTGCTGCTATCATGGACTACCATACCTATACAGTTTCTACGTCCCTGGAAAAACTCGATTCAGGGGAACTCAGCTGCAAAGATCTCGTCACCAGCTGTCTCCGGCAAATAGAAAAGACCGAGGGCAGACTCCACTCTTTCATCTCCATTTTCGAAAAAGAGGCTTTGGCCAGAGCCGAAGAGGAGGATGAAAAACGAGGCAAAAAAGAAAACGGACCACTCTCGGGAATTCCGATTTCGGTAAAGGACCTGCTTTGTACCAAGCAAAGACCGACGACCTGCGGATCAAAAATGCTGCAGGGCTTCGTCCCTCCCTACGATGCCACCGTTGTCGAAAAGCTGGAAAAGGATGGCGCTATACTCCTGGGGAAAACGGCCATGGATGAATTTGCCATGGGATCGACATCGGAAACCTGTTATTACGGGGTGCCGCAAAACCCCTGGCAGCAGGGATACGTCGCCGGCGGATCCTCGGGAGGTTCGGCAACGTCGGTGGCTTCCGGGCAATGCCTGGCCTCGCTCGGTTCCGATACCGGCGGTTCCATCAGACAACCGGCTTCGCTCTGCGGCATAGTGGGCATGAAACCGACATACGGCAGAGTATCGCGCTATGGCCTGGTCGCCTTCGCCTCCTCACTGGACCAGGTCGGACCTCTTACCCGCAGCGTTGAAGACTGCGCACTGCTGATGAATACCATTGCCGGCTACGATGAGCGTGACTCCACATCTGTTCGCTGTGACAGGGTAGATTATAGGCGCAGTATCGTCGAGGGGTTGAAAGGGGTGAAAATAGGGGTTCCCAGGGAATATTTCGGTGATGGTCTGGACGACGAGGTCGAAGAGGTTGTCAGAGAAAACATAGCTGTTGCCAGGGACTGCGGTGCACAAATCGTCGAGGTTTCACTGCCCCATACCGACTACTGCGTCGCCGCCTACTATCTCATTGCTCCGGCCGAGGCCAGTTCCAACCTGGCCCGTTATGACGGCGTGGTCTACGGCTACAGGGAAATGGGGGCGGAAACCCTGGTCGACATGTACAAACGCACGCGGTCCGAAGGATTCGGGGCAGAGGTCAAGCGCCGTATTCTCATCGGTACCTATGCCCTGTCATCGGGGTACTATGACGCCTATTACAAGAAAGCCTCCCAGGTCCGGACCATCATTCTCAGAGACTTCCAAGAAGCCTTCCAACACTGCGACGCCCTTATCTCAGCGGTCACGCCGACACCGGCCTGGAAAATTGGCGAAAAGGCCGACGATCCGCTGGCCATGTATCTTTCCGATATCTTTTCTCTGTCTGCCAATCTGGCGGGCGTTCCCGGCATGTCCGTGCCGGGCGGTTTCAGCAAAAAAGGTTTGCCCATCGGGATCCAGCTCCAGGGCCCCCATTTCAGAGAGGATACGCTGTTGACCATCGCTTATAATCTCGAAAAAGCCAGTGGCCTTGCCAACCGGCTTGCTCCGGTCTAGTATGTTGTAAGGAGCCAAGGCGCCGTGCACCAGCGCTGAAGGTACAAAGAAATAGACGACAATATCCTTTAAAGACGGTCATATGGCAAATACCACATCCATCATAACCATAGACGGACCCTCGGGCGTCGGTAAATCGTCGGTCAGCCGGCGGGTGGCGGCCGAGCTGTTCTACACCTACCTCGATACCGGCGCCATGTACCGGGCCGTGGCCCTGTATTTTCACCATCAAGGCATTGCCGTCGACAGTGAAAGGGAGATAAGCCCAAGGCTTAAAGACATAGAAATAACCCTGTTTCCGGCAGCGACGGCGGCTGATGACGTAGGTGTTGTCCTCAATGGCGAAGATGTCAGCAGGGAGGTGCGGACACCGGAGATGTCGATGAAGGCCTCGACCATTTCAGCACTGCCAACTGTCCGCGGCTTTCTCACCGAAATGCAGCGAAAAATTGCTCGATCCGGCAAAATAGTCGCCGAAGGCAGGGATATGGGAACCATCGTTTTTCCCCAGGCCGGCCATAAATTCTTTCTCGAGGCCGATGCCCGGGAGCGCTGCAAGCGGCGGCTGCGTCAGTTGCGGCAACAGGGGATCGAAGAGGATGAGGAAAAAATACTGGCCATGATCGAGGAAAGGGACAAAAAAGACCGGGAGCGGGCCGTCGCGCCGCTGAAAAAAGCCGACGATGCCGTGCTCATCAACACCACGACTCTTTCCCTTGGAGATGTGGTCAAAACAGTCCTCGACCATGTGGGCAAAAAAGGCAGCTTCCCCACCGGTTCCTAGAAACTGCCCTGCTGTGCGCCTGCCCTGCTATTCGAGAATAAAGTCGACTCTTCTGTTCTGGGCGTAGGCGAATTCGTCGTTGCCCGGGAAGAGCGGTCTTTCCTCCCCATAACTGACGGTACGGATCCTGTCGGGCTCGACACCCAGATCGATGAGATATTGCTTGGCGTTGCTGGCCCGGCGCTGGCCCAGCGCCAGATTGTACTCTTTGGTTCCGCGTTCATCCGAATTGCCTTCAATGACAACGTCGGCTGCAGGCCTCTGTTTAAGAAAGAGCGCGTTGTCGGCCATCCTGTCGGCCATGTCGGAGCTGATTGCGGCCTGGTCGAAAGCGAAGTAGATGGGAGTGAGTCCCTCTGAAGAGCGGCCGTGTTCTTTTTTATACTCCACCGAGCGCTCCTGGCCGTCCATATTGACGGAGAGATTGCCTGTCTCCCCGCCGCCGGGCGCGCCGGTATCGTCAAGGCTTCCCGTTTCTCCGATGCTCGACTCTGAATAGCCGCCGCCGGCGGTCGGATAGTCGATGTCGGTGCCGCCATCGATGTCGGTGCCCCCCGCCCCCGTAGCGGGTACGTCGACAGGCTTTTTGGTACAGCCGCCTCCCAGCAGCAGCAGGGAGAGTAGAAAAACCATAAATACACTATACCGTGCCGTCTTCATCTTCATGAATTCTCCTCTGTTCTCGAACTATGATGGTGGTGCTGGAGTGCGGGCTCTTACCTCGCCGCGCCGTTTGTGTGACCAGTCTCCATTCTTAACCAAATATCCATCGAGGTCAAGGGTATTAACCTTACTCTCTTGCGTCTCTGCCCGGTTGATCCTATAGGCATCAAAGGATGCTGGAGGAATTGGCAGAAGAAATCTGCGGCAAACAGCTGATAACGGTGGTGACGGACTCAGCAAAGACCCGCCGGCAGGACGGTTTCCACGGTCTTTTCCTGGCTGGAGCATTGCTGTTGCCGGCAAGGCTCGGCGGGTGTGTTTCTCAACAGCAGGGGAGAGGCTTGCCGGTACAACCTCACCTTGGCTTTTGAGAAAATATTGGATTTAAGCGTGGAAAACAGAACCTGACTGCCCTTAATGCTCAGCACCCTTTTTTGAGACAGGGAGCTCTTTTCCCCGGACGCCATAAAACCGTCCCTGGGGGCCCCACTGCAGCCGTCCTGGCTGCAGACACCCGTGAAAAGAGCCCCCTGTCTCCTTGGAAATGGATAAGCCGAGTTTCAGGGGTAATCAGAAAGCACAAAACACTGAGAGAGCCTGTTGAAACGAGGTTTTTTTCCCACGCTGGAAAAAGGCAGGGTTGCATGATACAGTCTGTTTGGGAAGGGGTCCACACCCTGTTAAAAAGGAGAGGAGATGATCGAAAAAGACCACGGGCAATATGTCGCCGCCTGCGCCGCCGGCCTCGAGGAGCTGACCAGGCAGGAGGTTGTCGGCTGCGGTGGGTCGGCCGTGGCGGCTTCCACGGGAATAGTGAGCTGGAAGGGGTCGCTGCAAACAGCCTACCGCATGTGTCTCTGGTCGCGTTACGCCTCCAGGGTATTGCTGCAGATAGCTGCCTTCAGGGTGAGGGATGGCGATGAACTCTACCATCGCAGTATGGATCTGCACTGGCAGCATCATTTGCGGCTCAGCGGCACCGTGGCGGTGTCGACGACGCTTGGCGAGGGGGCGGTGATTGCGCACAGTCATTACTGCTCCCTGCGGGTCAAGGACGCAATCGTCGATTCGTTTCGCAAGACAGAGGGCAAGCGTCCGAATGTGGAAAAAAACCGCCCCGACGTACGGGTACACCTTCACCTGGAGAGGGAAGCCGCCAGCATCTACATCGACCTCAGCGGCGACAGTCTCCACAGGAGAGGCTATAGAAGTTCTACAGGCGTCGCCCCCTTGAAGGAAACCCTGGCGGCCGCCATAGTTTCGCTGGCCGGCTGGAGCCAGGAGGTTTCCTGCCACAATGCCTTTGTCGATCCCATGTGCGGCTCCGGGACGCTGCTTATAGAGGCAGCGCTGATCTGGGGCGACTCGGCTCCGGGGTTGTCCCGTAAATATTATGGCTTTACCGGCTGGCTCGGTCATGATCGAAAGCTCTGGCAGCAGCTTGTAACAGATGCCGTCGCCCGGGAGGAAAAAAGGCTTGAGAAACGATGGCCGCGTTTTGCCGGCTATGACTGCGATCCGCAGATGGTGGCAGTTGCCCGGCAAAACATAGCCAATGCCGGCCTGGAAGACAAAATAGAGATCAAGTGCAGAGAAATAGGCCACTTGCACCCTCCGGCGCGAGAAGGCATGGTGGTGACGAATCTGCCCTATGGCGACAGGTTGTCGGAAAAAGAACAGGTACGCTTTCTCTACAGCGGCGTGGGCCGCATTCTCCGGCGCCGATTCGAGGGCTGGAAAACCGGTCTTTTCCTCTCCGACCCCGATATCGCCGACAGGTTCGGCATTGAGACCGAACGCAGCTATAAGCTCTACAATGGTCCCATAGCCTGTCGTCTGCAGGTGGGAACGGCGGTGGCCAAACCCCGAATCCGCCATTTTTGGCCCAACAGAACGCCTTCATCTTCAGAGAACGGTTTGGACTTCGCCAACCGCCTGCAAAAAAATCTCGGCAAGCTTCTGCCCTGGGCGGAAAAAGAAGACATCTGCTGTTTTCGCATCTACGACAGAGATCTGCCCGACTATAATGCCAGCATCGATATCTACGACAGATGGGTTCTTGTCCAGGAATATACGCCGCCCGCATCCATCGATCCGGAGCAGGCCCAAAAACGGTTCTCGACCATGCTGCACTGCGTGCGGGAGATCCTCGATGTCGGCCGCGACAGGGTTCATGTCAAAAGGCGCAGCCGCCAGAGAGGCTCCGATCAATACCGGAAGAAGGAGATAAAGAGCCGGTACCACCAGGTCCGGGAAAAAGAGTGCTGGTTCCTGGTGAATTTCGACACGTATATCGATACAGGCCTCTTTCTCGATCACCGGCCTCTGCGGCTTGAGATCGGCAGGATGGCGGCGGGGAAACGGTTTCTTAATCTTTTCGGGTATACCGGCACGGCCACGGTTCACGCTGTTCAAGGCGGTGCCGAGCTGACGACCACGGTCGATCTGTCTCGCAACTATCTTGACTGGACATGTAAAAACCTGGCTCTTAACGGCTTTTGCTCCCCCCGGCAGGAAACCGTGATGCAGGACTGCATGGAGTTTGTCCGGCAGGCGCAGCAGGGCTATGACATCATTTTCATCGATCCGCCGACCTTTTCCAACACCAAGAAGAAGGGACTTCTTTTCGATGTCCAGCGCCACCACCGTCTCCTGATAGACGGTGCCATGGGCCTGCTGGAAAAAGACGGTACCCTCTATTTTTCCACAAACAGTAAAAAATTCACTTTGGACGCGGCCCTGGCGACGAGCTATAGTGTCGAAGATATTTCGTCCAGGACCACACCCTTTGATTTCCGTCGGCGGCAGCCCGTGCATCGCTGCTGGAAGCTGTGCAAAAGGTGGTGAGCCCGGCACGCCAGGCAAGGTGACGAAAAAAGCACCGCCTCCGTCGCGCGGATTGCCGGGGTGTGCGCCAAGAGCTGTCCGGGCCCTGGGAAAAGAAGAAACAACGGATAGTGGCTCAGGGGCTGCACCTTTCTCTTCTTCCGGGGATGAGCCGCCTGGGTTAGAGGTTTTACTTGAGCTGTGATATTGTATAGTATACAACTCGGGCAGGACATCTGAGGTGACCGAGGCAGCTTTGTGGCAGCGATTGCCAAGGGGGGCCGATGAGCAGCAGCCGACCGGGTTTGTATACCATGTATCCAGATCGCATGTATCCAGATCGGAGAGGTGGCTATGAAAACGCAGCGGACCATGCCGTCGAAGGTGAGCAGGGACAGGGTGAGAAGCCATTTTCAGGAAGTATACAGTCTCTCCCGGGAACAGGTGGAGATAATGCTGAAAAGTTCGGCGCAGTCGCTTACCACCTTTTTGTCGGCGCTGGAGGATGCTGTCGACAACGGGCGTAGTCTTCCGGAGATCGCCCGGCTCGGCCACGGTCTCAAGGGCGTGCTGCTCAATATGGGGGAGGAGGGGTGGGCCGAAGTGGCCAGGAATCTGGAGAGCTCGGCTGCAGCTGGTAAAAGCATGGACTACGGCGAGATCGTCGCGGCGATTCGTCTGGGCGTGGACGCGGTCCTGGAGGAGAGCGGCCTGTAGAACAATCGTATCAAAGATTTATGGAAGGTAGAATGGGAGTACATCACAGGATACTGCTGGTGGATGACGATCCGGCGCAGAGAACCCTTTTGAACATGTGCCTTGAGCGGGGTGATTATGCCGTTGTCGAGGCGGCTAACGGCGAAGACGCTTTTCGGGTATTGGAGAAGGAGCCGGAAATACGGTTGGTGATCACCGATCTGGATATGCCGGTGATAGACGGTTTCGACCTTATCAGCAAAGTGCGGGAGAGCGATCTTCGCTATCGTTACATAATCGTTTTAACCTCTTCCGAGGATAAAAAGTCACTGGTAAAGGCTTTGTCGCTCGGTGCAGACGACTATATATCCAAGCCGGTGAGGCCCGACGAGCTGCGGTTGCGGGTGGAGGGCGGGATACGTCTTCTCCGGCTGGAGATACAGGAAGAGCTTATCCTCTCCATGGCCAAGCTCGCCGAATACCGCAGCGATGAAACCGGCTATCATCTCGAGCGGGTGCTCTTTTATACCCGCACCCTGGGACGGGATCTGGGCATGAAATATCCGCACCTGAAGATAACCACCCAGCTGGCCGAAGAGTTTGCCCGGGTCAGCCCGCTGCACGATATCGGCAAGGTCGCCATTCCCGACTCCATTCTCCACAAGCCGGGAAAATTGACCAGCGAAGAGTTTGAGATCATGAAAAACCATGCCAGCATTGGCGGACAGCTGCTCAAGGATATCCACACCAAAACCCGTTCGCCCTATCTCAAGGTAGCCTACGAGGCGGCAATGTATCACCATGAGCGTTACAACGGCACAGGCTATCCGGCGGGCCTGAAGGGGGAGGAAATTCCCCTTGTCGCCCGCATTGTCGCCCTTGCTGACATGTATGATGCAATGACCAGCGAGAGATGTTATAAGAAAGCCTTCTCCCCCGAGAAGGCCAAACGAATCATTGTCGAGGAAAAAGGAGAACATCTGGATCCGAAAATGGTCGACTCCTTTCTCGATAAAGAACAGGAATGGCTGGCAATCCGCGAGCGTTTCCGGGATTAGCGGGGCGGATGGCTGCCGGACAAAGACAGAAAACTGCCGGTCGAGCGGCCAGTGGAGGCAAAAAAGAAGCTCAAATCACCAGACGACGGAACAACGGTAATGAAAAAAAAACGCGAAGAACTCGAACATGAAGTCGATCGCCTGAAACAGCAACTGCTGAATGAACAGAACAAAAACAGGCAGCTGGAAGAAGTGCTGTTTTTCCGCGGGGGAACGGAGGCGGTCTCCGGAGTAGAGGCCATGGCCTCCTCGGGCGATGGTTTGACCGGAAACAGTCTCTGGTCGAGAATAAGCCATGAGATCCTGACGCCGATGGATGCCATTCTCGGTATGACCGACCTGGTCCTCGATACCGACCTCACCGACGACCAGCGCAACTATCTGGAGATGATCAACGCCTCCGCCGACCGTCTCTTCGGCGTTATCAGCGATGTCATCGACTATTCCGAACTGCTCGGAGGCAAACTGCGCTGCGACATGGTCAACTTCGATCTCTACCAAGAGCTGGAGTATGACCTGTATATTGCCGAACTTACCTGCAAGCACAAGGAGCTGACATTTTCCGCCGGTTTCGCCCGGGGCATTCCCAACTACCTCCACAGCGACCCGGCAAGAATGCGGCAGGTGCTCAATACCATCCTCGGCAACGCCATAGAATATACCGAAACAGGAGAGGTGTCCCTGCGCGTGGAAAAGGGAGGCTTCGATGAAAAGGGCAGGCTGCTTCTCAAATTCACGGTCAAAGACACGGGGGAGGGCATCGATGAGGACATGCAGCCTTCGCTGTTCATGACCCCGCCGCCGCTGGCAATCGCCGGCGGCGAAGAAAAATACAGCGAGGGAGGACTGGGACTGGTGCTCGCCGCCAGGCTGGTAGACATCTTCGGCGGTGAAATTGGGGTCGAAAGCACCAGAGGTAAAGGCTCGACCTTCTGGTTCACCTGGCCTGTGGCAAATCCGGCGGAGATGTACATGGGCGAGCTTCCCGCCGACATAGAGGGCCAGGTTCAGGACCGCAGCATGGTGCTGCAAGGGGCAAAGGTGCTGCTGGCCGAAGATGAGGAGATTAACGCCGCGATCACCAAGACTTTTCTTGAACAGTTCGGTCTTGAGGTGGCGGTCGTTGCAAACGGCCGGCAGGCCTTGGAAGCCCTCGACAGAGGAAGCTTCGAGGCCATACTCATGGATGTACAGATGCCGGTTATGGACGGCATCGAGGCCACTCTGGAGATCCGCAAAAAGGAGCGGAAAGAGGGCAAAAACACGCCGATCATCGCCCTGACCGCTCATGCCATGCACGGAGACAGGGAGCGGTGCCTGCAGGCGGGGATGGACGATTATCTTCCCAAGCCGCTGGACAGGGATCAGCTCGTCGAGATGCTGGCGAGATATATGACGAAGAAGGCGCTGGTGGTGGCCACGGATCCCGGCAACCAGCACGAGATAATCGAGCCGCTGGTTGCCGGTGGCTGGGCCGTCATTATCGCCGAAAATGGCCAGATGGCCATGTACGAGGCCTCTCTGGCCCATTTCGACATGGTCGTCATCGATTCCTCGCTGCCGAAGAGCGATGGCTTGGAAATCGTGGAAACCATACGCGAGCTGGAGAAGTTTTCCGGTTGCCGGGCGACTATCCTCGGCGTCGGTTTTGACGGCGAAGAGGAATACCGGCACTACAGCGACAGCGGCTTCGATGGTTTTTACAGCCGCAGCGATATGACCCGGGAGCTGGAAAAAAGAGTAGCCATGAAGTCCTGATTGTACCGGGGTCAGGAGATTTTTTCCGCCTGCTGCAGGCGATTTCGAGCCAATCAGGTGGTGGAGGCCGCATCCGGGGAAAAGTCTTGTGTCTTCCTCCGGCCCTGCGTATAATCCCCCTCTGCGGCGATATGATCCGCAAATTGCTTCTTTGACGATGTTTCTGCGCCTCCACCATCACGAACCTCTTACATCATGATTCATTATTCCAGCGTCTGTCTCCACACCTTCGGCTATGCCCTGCCGCCCCGGATTCTCACCTCGGAGGATATCGAGAAAAAGCTTGCCCCGGTCTACGACCGGCTGAAACTTCCCCAGGGAAGGCTGGAGCTGATGAGCGGCATCCGCGAAAGACGTCTGTGGGAGAGGGGGACGAAACCGAGTCAGGCAGCGGCCCGCGCCGGCAGAAAAGTATTGGAGAAGGGCGATATCACCCCGGCCTCCATTGAGTGTCTGATTTTCACCTCGGTGAGCAGGGATATGATGGAGCCGGCCACAGCCTCTTTCGTTCACGAGCTGCTGGGACTGTCCCCGAGTTGCTTGATCTTTGATATTTCCAATGCCTGCCTTGGATTTCTCGACGGCATGGTTATGTTGGCCAATATGATCGAGCTGGGACAGGTGCAAAACGGACTGGTCGTCTCCGGCGAGACCGCCGAGGAGCTGATCGAGTCGACGCTGGCCTCGCTGCTGGCCGACGAAAGCCTCAACCGCAAGACCATCAAGCCCGCTTTTGCCTCGCTGACCATCGGCTCCGGATCCATGGCGCTGTACATGACCCGGGTCGACCGGCGTACTGGCGGGATCAGACTGGTGCATGGGGCCTGGCGTGCCAACACCCGCTATGCCGATCTATGTCACGGCGGCCAGGCCAGCAGAAAAGGGACGCTTATGGAAACCAATTCGGAAGAGCTCCTGCAGCGGGGCGTGGAGACGGCGGAGACCACCTGGAAACTGTTTTCCTCCCGGCCCGGTTGGTCGGCGGAGGATATAGATCTGTTTTTCTGCCATCAGGTCGGCTCCGCCCATGCCAAACTGCTCTTCGACACCCTGCGGCTCGATAGCGGCAAAAACTTTGAAACACTTGAGAATATGGGAAATGTCGGATCGGTTTCGGCGCCTGTGACCATGGCCATGGCCATAGAAAAGGGCGCCTTTTGTCCAGGCAGCAGGGCAGCCCTGCTGGGTATCGGCAGCGGCATCAACTGCCTGATGCTCGGCGTGGAATGGATAGCCGGGGAGTAGACAATCATGGATAACCTGACACGGGAACAGGGCGAGCTGCTGATAAAACTGGCCAGGGCCGTCATTGCCGCAAGACTTGGTGTGGAAGAGGGAAAGCCGGCCGCTGGAGATCCAGCGCTGCACGCCAGAGGCGCTACCTTCGTTACCCTCAAGCTCGACAACCAGCTGCGCGGCTGCATTGGCAATATCGAACCGGTGGGTTCGATCATCGACAGTGTTCGCGAAAACGCGGTGAATGCCGCCTTTCATGACTATCGCTTTCCGGCGCTCACACTCGCAGAATTCGAGAAAGTGGCCCTGTCGGTTTCCGTTCTCACCCCGGCAGTGCCTCTCGAATATGAAGGAGGCGAGGATCTGGCCGCCAAGCTCCGGCCCGGCATAGACGGGGTGATTCTGCGGTATGGCAGGAAATCGGCGACCTTTCTCCCCCAGGTATGGGAACAGTTGCCCGATGTCAGACAGTTTCTCGGCCACCTCTGCCTCAAGGCCGGCCTGGCAAGCGACTTCTGGGAAGAGGCTCGGGCCGACATTCTCCTCTACCAGGTACAGAACTTTCAGGAGAATCCCAGATGACGGACTCTATTCTCACGCCTTCCATGGCCGGACAGATGGAAGAGCTGTATGCCCGCATGGAGGCACGCTACAACGAGGTGGCCGAGGAGCTGCAGCTCAGCTGCAGGGAGTGTTCGGACAACTGCTGCGACTCCTACTTTCTTCACCATACCTATATCGAGTGGAGCTTCCTCTGGCGCGGCATCAGGGAGCTGGCACCGCCCCGGCAGCAGGCGATTTTTGAGCGGGCGCGAGACTATGTTCTGGCGGCGGAAAAGGCCCTCGGCCGCAACAGCAGGCCGCAGATCATGTGTCCCCTCAACGAGGATGGCCTCTGTAGTGTTTATACGCACCGGCTTATGGTTTGCAGAACCCACGGTGTGCCGGCCGTTCTTGTGAGACCGGATGGCAGAAAAATGGAATTCCCCGGCTGCTTCCGCTGTCAGGAAAAAGTGGTGCCGGGCGTTCGGGCGGTGTACATGGAACGAACATCCATGCTGCAGGAGCTGGTGCGTCTGGAACAGGAGCTTCTCAACAACCAGAGACACCTCTATCCCAAGGTCAAGCTGACGATTGCCGAAATGGTGGTCAAGGGGCCGCCGTCTCTGCCTCGACGGTGAGAGGACGGCAGGGCCGGTATCGCCTCCAGGTTACGGCCTGGCGGCATGCGTTTCTTGTCGGGGCAGTCTCGTCGGTTTTTTCTGGGGCAGGGGCTGATCTTTGCCGAAGGTGACGGATATGACGAGTGCAAATGCATTGTGGGAAAGGCTCGGGGATCTCAAGGATGGGGAGTCTTCCCAGGTTGTGACCAGACTCTTTAGCACCTATGAACGGATTCTCGAAAAGGACCCCGACAACACCGAGGCCCTGCGTTTTTTCAAGAACCTGGAAAATGCCGTCGATTTTTGCCAGCAGTGCAATCTCAACCGACGGTAGCCCCGAATCTCGAGGCTCAACCGGTTACTTTTTCCAGGCTTGCCTGCTCACCTTGCCTAAAAAGACCTTGGTGCAGATAAGGACATTACGCGGCGTATCCCCTGCCTGGATCCGCAAAAGGCCTTCGCGTATGATAATTTTTTTCAGCAGTTCCCTGCCGTTGGATTCGTTATAGTATATATCGGCGTCGAGTATGTCGGTTATGTTCTCCGGCTCGACCCTGTCTATTATCAACTGTACGCCGAGGTTGAAAAAGGGATCGCTGATCGAGGCGAGTTCGCTTTCCAACGACAGAAGACCTGATCTGCCGGCCAATTCGGCCATCTTCTTCAAACGGTAAACAACGGGAACCAGGCTTTCCTGATCGTCTTTACTGCAGGCGGCCTTTGCCGCTAAAGCCAAATCTCGTAACATGGTCTCTCATGCAGGGTTGTGCCGCCGGGCAATAGTGCCGGCGTCATAGGGGCGTATCGGGGTGAACTCTTTCGAGGTGGAGGAACGCTGAAGCAATAGCATGGCATCCCGGTGCTGTCAAGAGCTGGAATCTTCAGGATCGACGAAGGCCGCCGCCTGCTCTTGTGGGTGCCTCTCAAGGGCAATGCGTGCAATATCAATCCAATAAAGACATTGAAGGATGTGGTCGCTTGCGATACATTCGGTGGGAGTACATTACCCTCTCGAAGAAAAGGAAAGCTAATTACCAATGAAACTCAGCTACGCTTCCTGAGGGACCGGGTTGCTCATTTCACGGGACGCCATAAACCCGTCCATGGGGGCCCCACTGCAGCCGTCCAGGCTGCAGACACCCGCGAAATGAGCAACCCGGCCCTCTTGCTAATGGCCAGACTGGGTTTCATAGGTAATCAGAAAAGGAAAAGATATGGAACATGGCGTGAAACAGAAGCAGCCTAACTCGAAGATGTGTTTTGTCTGCGGTTTGCACAACGATTTCGGTCTGAAAAGCCGCTTCTACGAACTGGACAACGGCGAGCTGCTGGCGCTGTTCACCCCAGCTGCCGAGCATCAAGGCTATCCGGGAAGACTGCACGGAGGCTTGGCAGCCGCCATTCTCGATGAGACCATCGGCCGGGCGGTGATGATACCTTCCGGCGGTACCGTCTGGGGGGTGACCGTTGATTTCTCCATGCGTTTGAAAAAACCGATCCCCCTGGACAAGCAGATCCGGGTCGTCGCCCGCATAACCAGAGACCGGTCGAGGGCCTTCGAGGGCAGCGGCGAAATTCTCCTGGCCGACGGTTCCGCCGCCATCACGGCCACGGGAAAATACCTGAAGATGGATATCGGCAATATAACCAATGCTGACTTTGTCGAAGAAGCCTGGCAGGTCGTCGGCGATGATGAGGATATCGCCTCGGTCGATTTCTAGGAGTCCTAGTTTCTCTATTCAGAGGACTGAGCGTTGAAGGAGGTAGTCGGCAACCTGGTCGGCGCCGTTGACCGTGGCGGGCGTGGAGGCCTGCAGGTCGAGGTGCGGCAGTGTTTTGAGCCACCTGCCGGAGAGGAAGTCCTCCTGGGAGATAATGTGGCTGCCAAGATGCTTTTGGGCGTAGTCTTCAAGCACCGGCGACTCGGCAAATCCCTGTCTCCGGACGCAGATCGAGGGTGTTCCCGCCTGGCAGCATTCGGCCAGGGTCGAATAGCCGCTCTTGAAGACCACCATGTCGACGCCGCTGATAAGGTCGGGATGGTAGAAACTGTCCGACTGGGCCATCAACAGTACATTTTCAAAGGGCTGACACTGCCGCCGCTGTCCGGCGATGAGAAAAAAACAGTCTCGCTGCCCACGCAGCTCTTCGATGAAATCGGGGGCGAAGCCGAGTCCGCCCATGGTAATGAGAACACGTTTGCGGCCGGCCCCCGGCAGGCGTTTTCGCACCTCGTGCACCGGGCTTTGCACCTTGCGGTAAATGGGACCGCAGCAGAGATCGACGGTACCGGGCGAGCATACCGGCTGCGTCTGGACATGGATGTCGGCTGAGCGATAGATGCCGGCCAGATACTGGCCATATTCCTTAATCCGGGGATGCGAATCCTGCTGAAGAAAGTAGAACCAGTCCCAGGTGAAATTTTCAATGAGGATGGAAGGAATGCCGAGGCGAGCGGCAACGACGATGCCCATGGCGCTGATGTCGCAGAGAACGCAGCAGCAGTTGCGGCACATCCTGGCCAGCAGAGCGATGTCCGCTTCGGCGTAGGGCAGCCGTGATGCAAGCTCTGCGCCGGTCCTTTCCCAATCGATGCGGA
>JBEPWT010000047.1:0-19415 GCA_041642275.1 Desulfopila sp.
GGCGCCCGTTGCTTCCGCCGGGGAAAAACGTCTGAGAATTCTGCGGCTAGGAGTCCTAGGCATTGTCGTCGGTGTTCCTGCCGGCTGTGATCCAGAACAGCTCGGGGTTATTCTGCGCCGGCAGCAACTGGACATCGACGCAGCCTGCGTCTGCAAAAAAAGCGGTCATGTCCTCGGGCGAACGGTAGAAGGGCTGCAGGCCGGCACGGTGCACCCGCAGATTCTCGAGGCGCCATGACCAGGAAGGACGGTGATTCGGGCGGACGGTGAAGCGGCAGACAATGGTGCCCTCCTGCGCCAGGGCGCAGCGGCAGTTGCGCAGAAGAGTCATGAGCGTTTCGTCGTCGAGGTAATGCAGCATATCGAGCAGCAGGATAATATCTGCCGGCGGCGGGGAGGCGCCAATATCCGGGGCCTGGCCGCGGACGATCCTGCCCCGTCTGCCGGTGACCAGGGAGGCGATGCGCACCCTTTCCGGATCGGGATCGACACCGTAGACCCGGGCGTCGTCATGTCTCTCGAGAAACCAGCAGGCCGGCACGCCGTAGCCGCAGCCGACATCGACGATGACATCGGCCCTGCGGTCGGCGGGGATAATACGGGGCAGTTCGGCAAACATCGGATCGAAGCGCAGTTTCAGTCGGGCGAACATGCGCGGATAGGCTTCCAGCCGTTTGAAACGGGCCCGGACCCTCGCGGCCAGGCTGCCGCTGCCGCTGCTGTCACCGTCACCGCTGCCGGCAAAGCAGCGGGTGAGAAGCGGCGGCAGCACAAGAAAGGTTCCCAGCAGGGAGTAGCCGATGCCGAGGATGGAGGTGATGCCTATGCTGCGGAGCATGGAGTGCTCGGCGAGACAGAGAACGCCGAAGCCGATGAGCGTTGAAGTCCCGGCCATGAAAACGGCCACCCGCACCAGCGCATAGGCTGGGTCGGCAAGGCGGCGGTAGCGCTGATGGGCGCGGACGCAGAAGATGGAGTAGTCGACGCCCATGCCGAAGATGACGATGGAGAGCATGAGCGCCGGTATGTCGAGAGGGTGGCCGATAAGGCGCAGGGTGCCCAATGTGCAGATATAGGCGAAAAGCGGCGGCAGAAGGGTGAGGAAGGTCAGCTTCAGGTCCAGGTAGAAAAAAAACAGCAGCAGGGCGACGCTGGCGGCGATGACCGCCAGCATGACGGTGAAGGTCTCAAAGAGCATTTCTGCCAGCCGGTCGGCAAATAAAGAGGGGTCGAAGACCTTGCCGATATTGCCGTAGCGGTTGAAGAACTCCTCGGCGCCGTAGTCTCCGCCGGGGACGACGTTGATGAACTGGGAGTATCCATGATCGTCGTCGCTGATGGCCAGCAGGTCATGAAACTCTTCAGGAATGGTGCGGGGCTGCCGGTCACTGCCGGCATCGAGCAGGGAGAAAAAGCCGGCAAAGGCGTCCGGGCGAAAGCCCAGGCGGTCGCCGGCGGAGCGGAGGGTGTTTTGCAGCTGCTCTCGGCGTTTTTCATTCCAGAAATGGTGCCATGCAGCCAGGTTCGAGGCGGCTTTCTGCCGGCCGGGGAAAAGCATCGACGGCACGAAGGCCTCGTCGATTATTCCCCGCTCGATATCCTCTTCGACAAGAGTCAGCAGATGGTCGTTGCGGTGCTGGAGTTCCTGCGTCGAATCCGCCGTGTGCATGATGACGACGCGATTGTCCACATCACCCCAGACCTCGCGGAAAAGGGCGTCGGCGGCGAGGGTGTCGGCGCTCATGGTGTTCATGCTGCTCAAAGTGGTATGAAACTGCGGCCGGGCGAAAAAAAGCAGGATCGTTCCTGCCACCAGGGCGGCCCAGATTCCGTATTTGCCGGTGCTGTAGAGGGCGTCGACCAGATGGTGCAGCGGCAGCGGCCTGCTGCTGCCTGCCGGCATGGTCTTGAAGAGTTTCGGAAACACCGAATGAACAAAGACAAAGGAGAAGAAAATGCCCAGGGCGGTGAACTGGCCGAGCTGGGTGAATATGGGAAAGCCGCTGGCGCTGAGAATGAGAAAAGCGCCAATGGAGGTGAGCACCGCCATCAGGCCGATGGCCCGCACTTCGCTGGACGCCTGGCTGCCCGTGGTTTGCCGCGGCCGGTCGATGAACAGCATATAGGCGATGCCGTGATCGACGGTGATGGAGATAATGGCGCCGCCGAAACCGAGAACCATGATGGAAAGCGACTGATGGACAAGAGAATAGCAGAACAGCGCCAGGCCGGTGCCTGCCAGGGCGGGCAGCAGCGACAGCAGTCCCACCAGCGGCCGGGGGAAGGCCAGAAGCAGCAGCAGGCCGATGCCGGCAGTGGCCAGCATCAGCGCCAGCCGGACGTCGGCACGGATGATGCGTTCATTGTCCAGTGCCGCCCGGTAGGAGCCCACTGGAGTTACGACTGCTCCGGGGTGGGTCGCGGCGATCTCCGCACTGATCTGCGAGAAGAGTCGGGAAATGTCGCGGGCGGCGGCGGTATCGGTGCCGGAAGCCTTGGGCCTGGCGGTGAGCAGCAGATGTCTGCCGTCGGCCGAGATCAGGTGTCCGCGGTGGAGAGCCGTGGCCTGCGATGGTGCCAGAGGCGCCATCCGGGCAAGGACCATGTCCTTGAGCCCGAGAGGGTCGATGCCGATGAACGAGGTTTGCCCCATTACCCCCATGGTGCTGAGGTTGGTGAAAATATCGTCGAGGCGCTCTTGCACCTGCTCCTTAGCCAGCAGCGGCTCAACCCGCTTTTCGAGCTCCTCGGCGCTGAACAGCAGCGGCAGGTTGCGGGCGGCGTAAAACGCCACTTCGGCAAAACGCTCTGCCGTCGCCTGGGTGCCGGTCTCGGCAAAGAGGCCGCTGTCTTCCATCCGCCGCTGTACTTTTTCGGCGATTTCGACGAGAAGGTCGGCATCGGCGCCGGCGGCGGTGATGTCGACACCGATTCGGCCGTGAATGGGGTGATGCTCGAGAATGTCGAGACTGTCGCCGATGACGGCATTGTCAGCGGGCAGCAGGTGCAGGACGTCGCTGTCGATGTCAAGACGAAACAGGCCTGTCAAACCGAGGACCGCCGCGAGAAGAAGGGCGGTGAAAAGATATCGGTAGCGGATCATTTCCGTCTAATAGCCATTGAGAAAAAAGGAGGAAAAGGCCGCAAGGATGAGAATCGGCGCCAGAAGAAAGAAGATTTTGTAATTCTGATACAATTCGTTGGCCCGCTGGATGAAGGGCAGCCCGCCGAGCATTCTTCGCGTCCGGTCGATGAGCACCCTCTGGTTGTCGGTGCCGGCCCGGCCCTGGAAAGCGCACATCGGCCGCAGGGCATAGAAGCGGCTGGCCTTTCGGCGCAGCAATTCGTCAAAGGGAATGCCCCTCCACTGGTTTTTGACGAATTCCTCGGCAAAATGACGATGGAGGGCATAGGCATGGGCCAAGGTCCGGTAGTCGATCCGGGCCAGGTGTCGCTCTTCGGTCCGGCGGCTGCCGTCGGTGATGCAGCCAAAAAACAGGCCGTTCCAGAGACCCTGACGTTTGAGAGCGCTGCAGGCCCTTGAAAGTTTCCGCTGATCGAAGCCGCGAAAGAAAACATCGTCTTCAAAAACGAGAATGGTTGCGGCACCGGCTGCAAGACCTTCTGTGAGACAGTGCATATGCGACTGGAAGATACCTTCTTCCCGGTCGCTGGGGTGTCTGATAGCAACATGGAAATGTACCCGGTCCAGCAGGCCGACGGCCCTGAACTCCTCTTCGGCCAGAGCCCTCCGGTCACCACGGCTAAAAAGGGTAATGCAGTATATCCTGTCGAAAAAGTCCCAGCAGTCAGGTGCTGTTCGGAGAGGAGCGGCGCAATCGCTGGAGCGGTCGGTGGTGGTCACGGTGTCGAATCGGATTGCCATTGATAATGATGCCGTTTGTGGTGTACACTGGCACAGTCGTTGTCAGTGCAGCTCCTCGGCCGGCAGCAATGCGCCGACACAAAGGAAAATCTGATTTCCCCTGATGTTCGGCAACTCATTCTGAGACCGGGGGAATCAAAAGAGAAGCAGATTACCAATGAAACTCAGCTACACCTTCTGAGCAATCCGACCCCCTTGCTGGAGGTCAGGCTGAGTTTCATACCTAATCAGTAAAGAGAAAATATCAGGCATGGTGGGCCAAAACAATAGAAATAATGGCTGCCGGCGAAATTGGCAGTATCGATGATCAGAGACAGCATCGACAAACTCGCGGCAACCGGCTATGTCCGCCGGGCCCTCGAATCGCAGGCCGACCTCTCCGCCTTCAAGGAAAAGCCGACGCCCGTGGTGTTCGCCGGCATCTTTGCCATGGCCTTCAGCTATGTCATTGGCTGGCCGCTTATCGCCGTCCTCGGCTTTTTCTCCCTCAAACTCGACAACCCCTGGATAGTATCGGTGGGCGGTCCTCTCGCCTACGGCATGTCCCACCTGGTGTTCATGCTGGGCATGTACCTCTCGGGCAGCTATTACTCGCTCATTTTTCTGCGCTGGCTGACCAGGATATCGGTTGAGAAGCTACTGCTTTGGTCCCACCGGTGAGCCGCGGCGGTTTTAAAAACCTGATTAAATCTGTCTCCCGAGATCGTGCTGTCTCTTTGGAAATGGATAGGCCGAGTTTCAGGGGTAATCAGGAAAAAAATGCTGTTCATGAAGGACGGGGGAGAGCGGCTCGTGTGACATCGCGCATGCGCAGACCCCGGGCCTCCTCGAAGAGCCTGCCAGCATCGTCGCTGATGCAGAGATCAAAGACCAGTTCCTCCGGCGATCGGTTGACCAGCACGGCTCTGACGATGTAGCCGCAGTCCGGCTGTGTCGGCCGGAAGATGAGCCGCTGGTCGAAGGAGACGGGAAAGGGGGCGTAGTCGACATGC
Organism: Desulfopila sp.; assembly: GCA_041642275.1. Taxonomy (GTDB): domain Bacteria; phylum Desulfobacterota; class Desulfobulbia; order Desulfobulbales; family Desulfocapsaceae; genus Desulfopila_A. The sequence continues at coordinate 4,879 of JBEPWT010000047.1, forward strand.
TGTAGGCCCAGAACGCAGGCCGCGTGCAGGGCGCCGTCGAAGGCGAAGGGCGAGCCGAGGACCTGCTGGACATCATCGGTGAAGGCGATGGCGGGGGTCTGCAGCCGGCCCCAGGCCGCATCGTCGGTGAGCAGCAGGGTTTGCCGGAGACTGCGGTAGGCCGGACCGAAGGGCACGAGCCGGCGATAGATGAACTCCGCAGCCAGACGCTTGACCGGATCAGGCGGCTCTGGCTCCGGGCCAAGAGCTGCCTCCAGCGTCCTGCGCCTGCGGGCAAAAGATACCCGGCCGTGTTCTTTCAGTCTTTTCATGGTCTTGACAGGGGTCTGGGTCAGCAGCAGGGCCTGCACCGTTTCGTCCTGCTGACGGCACTCTATCAGGGCCTCGATATGCTCCGAGTCCGGAGCCACCTCCAGAAATTTGGCAAAGCGGCCGTTTTCCATGAGACGCACATCGGCCCCGGGGTATCTGCGCACGGTCTCGGCGGCGAGGAGGATCATGGTTTCCACGGCGGCCAGCACCGCTCTGCCGCCGAAACCGTGGTCTCGATACCAGGGGCGCAGGGGAATGGACAGCGCCCGGCGGCCATCGCTCATGAAGTTGGGAAATCCTGCCAGATTTTCATGGTTTTTTCGTCGATCTCGATGGGGATCTTCTTGCCGTTCACCGCACAGTGCCGGGTGAAGCCGGTACAGCAGATCTCACCGTTGTCGGCCCTGGTGATGAGATAATCGAACTGCAGCTTCACCTTTTCCATGGCCGAGGGCCGGGTGTGGATATACATCAGGTCGTCGTAGTAGAGCGGTGAATAATAGTTGAGTTCGGTTTTGATAATGGGATAGATATAGCCGCTTTCTTCGATTTTCTTGTAGGGATAGGCGACCTCGCGCATCAGTTCGGCTCTGCCGTACTCGAAATATTTGAGGTAGTTGGCGTGGTAGACGACCTGGGAACGATCCGTGTCGACGTAGAGCGTTCGCAGTTCGCTGCGGTGCCAGATGATGCCGCTGTTGCGGTCTCTGACGTAGCGGCTGTTCTCCAGGAACTCGGGTATAAAAGGTCGGGGTCGCATCATACTCCTTGAAAAACTATACAGCAGTTGGTGCCGCCAAAGCCAAAGGAATTGGAGAGAACATACTCGTGGCTGTGTCGTCGTGAGCTGTCGGCGACGAAATCGATGTCGTCAAAAGCGGGGTCGGCACGATGGTTGACCGTCGGCAGAACGATTCCCCGGCGCATGGCTTCGATGGCCAGCGCCGCCTCGATGGCCGCCGAGGCGCCGAGCGAATGGCCTACCTGTGACTTGTTGGCCGATACCGGTATCTTCGCCAGGGCCTGGCCGAAGACCTGGCGCAGGCATTCGACCTCGGCGGCGTCGCCGGTGGGGGTGGATGTGCCGTGGGCGTTGATGCTGCCGATGTCGCCGGCGCCGATCTCGGCATCGTCGATGGCATCATTCATGGCCCGGATGATGGTTGCGGCATTCGGCCTGGTGAAGTGATGGGCGTCGGAATTCCAGCCGATGCCTGCTATTTCGGCCCTGGGCGAGAGACCGAGGCTGGCGGCGGCCTCTTCGGCGGCCAGCACCAGCACGGCTGCGCCCTCGGCAAGGACGAAGCCTTTACGGTCTATGCTGAAAGGCCGTGAGGCCTGAGTCGGGTCTTCGAAGGCCCGGTCCTTGGGGCCGACCTTGATGGTGGCGAGCATATTGGAAAAGCCCTGGATGATTTCGGGTATGAGACAGGTTTCGACGCCGCCGGCCAGAACGAAGTCGCAGTCGCCGTCGCGAATCATGCGGGCGCCGGCGGCTATGGCGTGATTGCCCGAGGCGCAGGCGCCCTGGGGCGAGAATATCGGCCCGGTAAATCCCAGCAGCATGCCGGCCTTGCCGGCGGGCAGATTGGCGCAGACATTGGGCAGCAGATAGGGGCTGACCTTGTAGGGACCGCGGTTGACATAGTTGTCCATGGCGATGCGATAGGCGTCGGTGCCGTTGAGAGCGGAGCCGATGAGGCAGCCGGTTCGCGGGCCGGTCTCGCCGTCGATCTCCAGGCCGGCATCCGCCAGGGCCTGCCGGCACATCTCCATGGTCAAAAAGACGAAGTCGGCGTTCCAGAGCGAGGCTTCCTTGCGGTCGACGTAGGGCAGCCCGGCCGGATCCCAGTCGGGAATTTCGCCGACGACATTGCTGCGGCTTTCCGTCTGGCAGCGGCTCACCCGGCGAAAGCCGGCCTCACCGTTCACCGCTTTCTGCCAGCTTGTCTCAAAAGATGCGCCCAAAGCGGTGGCGGCGCTGTAGCCGACGACATGGACCTTTCTGTTTTTCGGTGCTCTCATGGGTATGGCTATGCCGAGTGTTTGAATACCGCGCAGGCGTTGCAGCCGCCGAAACCAAAGGAATTCTTGAGGACGAATTCCTGGTCGAGGGCGCGCTTGCCGTCGGCCACGCAGTCGATGTCGATCTCCGGGTCGGCGCTGTAATTGATGGTCGGCGGCAGCATGCCGTCCTCCATGCCCCTGAGAGCGAAAATGGACTCCAGCACGCTGGAGGCGCCCATGGCGTGGCCGATGAGCGATTTGTTGGCGCAGACCGGCGGCACGGCGTCCCCGAAAAGCGAGCGCAGCGCCTGGTACTCCGTCTTGTCGCCCACCCTGGTCGAGGCGGCGTGGGCATTGACGGCATCGATGTCGGCGGTGGCCAGACCGGCGTCGTCGACGGCGTCCGCCATGCATTTGCCGATGGTCTCGAGATAGGGGGCGACGAAATGGTGGGCATCGGAGGTCATGGCCCAGCCGGCGACTTCCGTTGCATGGGAAAGACCGTGCGCCCGGGCGAATTCACGGGTGGTGAGAATAACAGCTCCCGCCCCTTCGGAGATGACGAAGCCGCGCCGGTCGACGGAAAACGGCCTGCTGGCCCTCTCCGGCGGATCGGACTCGTGGCCTTTCTGCGGAATGTAGACGCCGTTCATGGTATAGAAGCCGGCGACGATGGGTTCCACCAGGGCGAAATCGACGGCCCCGCAGATGGCGACATCGGCCCGGCCCTGCTGCAAAAACATGGTGCCCATGATAATGGAGGTCAAGCCGGTGGCACAGGCGGTGATGGGCGAGAATATCGGTCCGCGGGCCCTGTGTTCAATGGCGATTTTCCCGCCAATCATATTAATGCAGGAATTGGGGTTGGCATAGGGGTGGGGCAGTTTGCCATCCTCGCGCAGTTTCCTGTCGGCCTGAAGGATGGCGTCGAGTCCGCCGATGGCCGTGCTGTAGGTGACAGCCGTACGCGCCTCGATGTTGCCGCTGATTTGCAGGCCGCTCATCTCCAGGGCGCGGGCCACCGACAGCAGCGAGTATTTGAAAACCGGCGAGGACCAGGCCGCCTGGTGGCGCGGCGCCAGGAAATGATAGTCGCCGTCAATATCGGGCACCTGGCCGGCGATACGTACGGGAAAGTCGTCGTCCAGGGGAAACCGGCTCAACGCCCCTATGCCGCTTTCGCCGGCGAGCGCCCGCCGCCACTGATGTTCCAGGTCGCTGCCCAGTGGCGAGATAGCATCGTAGCCGACGATAACTGCATCACGCGCCGCCATGGGCCTACCAGGGGATGAATTGATAGAGTTTGGCGAACATTTCGTAAACCTCAATCCAGTTCTGCAGGTCCTTCGTGCTTTTCATATGCGCCCGCTTGTTGACCATGACCCAGCTCATATGGGCGGCGCCGTCCTTGCAGGTGGAGCAGTCGCGGGTTTCCGAGGTGCAGCAGCGGTGCATTGACTGCAGCTCCGAGGACCAGCGGATGAAATTGGTCAGTCGCCTGGGCCGCGGGTCTCTGGTGTCGAGCGGTTCGGTCACCGAGGGGCATTCCATCCAGCCGAAGGTACGACCGAGCATTGTGCCGGTGGTGATGATTTCGTGGTAGTATTTGGAGGAAATCACCGTCTCCGGGTAGGCGTCGAGCATTGCGTCCATCTCGGCGCGAATGGCCGTCAGCTCCTCGGGCTGCCAGCTGAAGCCGTCGACGCCTTCGTCGTTGGAGAGCAGCTGCATGTGGACCTTGAGGCCCACGTCCCTGACCTTGCGGATGATGTCTTCCGTCTTGCCGAGCTGTCTGGGTGTGATGGTGTAGAGATAATAGGCGTGCGGGTCGCCTTTGTAGTTTTCACTGGAAACCTTGAAGGTGTCCTGACCGCGGAGCGTTATTTCGTCATCGATGTCGCCCCACAGTGATATTCCCACCATCATGTCGGGAAAGCGGTGCCGGGGGACCTTGATCAGACCGTTGGTGGCGCAGAAGGTGGGGAGCTTGCTGTAGAAGGCCTCGACCCGGTCCAGGCAGAGGGTCGGTTCTCCGCCGATGAGGATCGCCAGATTGACGCCCCTTTCCAGCTCCCGATCGACGAATTGATGCCATTTGTCGATATCCTTTTCTTCCGGAGCCACCATGTGTTCTCCGGAGGAGAAGAAAAAACATCCCTTGCACCGCAGGTTGCAGCGGTTGGTGACATCGTAGATTGAACTGCGAATATTGAGTCTGGAGATTTTTTTATAGCGCTCGTACCAGTGGTCGTCGAGAAGGGAGTTGACGGTTCTCATAATATTACTGTTTCTTTACAGGCGGATGGATATAGCTATTACACAGGTTCTGTCCCTTTTCGTAGCCCCGGACCCAGACAGCCAGGTAGGTGTCGACGTAATCGAGCCAGGCGGAAAAGGTCTCGGGGTCGACGGCATGGCGGTACATTCTCGCCGTCACCACGGCCGAGCCTGCTGCATAGTGCCTGCAGTCGGCACAGTCCGTATCCGGCACGCAGCAGGCGGCCTCCCGGTCCCACTGCAGATCGGTGCGGTACTGTCTGAAGGATCTGCCCAGACCGATGTCCGTTGACTGATTGCTGCGCGGATAGGAGCAGGAGAAAAGATCATGCAGCCCCTGCGGCTCGGTGTGGGCGACGATGTTGTAGGTTGAAAAGAGTACGTTTTGGGGATAGTCGGCGAGCAGCTCGGCCATCATCTCGCGGGTTTTTCCCAGGGAGTCGGCGGTGTGCCGCAGCGGGCCCTGATACCCCACCGGCGCCGAAAACATGTTGAAGCTGATGGACTGGCCGCAATCGGCCAGGGTCGCGGTAACCTCTCTTGCTTCTGCTATATTGTCGGGGGTGAAGGTATAGATGAACACCGCCCGCGGGTCGTCCTGGTAGTTGGCGATCTGGCGGCCGAGCATGTCGGCGGCGCCCCGTACCTTTTCACTGGTGCGGTCGTTGCCCCAGACGGATATATGGATCCGGTAGTCGATATCGGCCGGTATGGCGATAAGTCCGTTGGTGGCTATGGCGCCGAGCGGGATGACTTCGTAGCATACCCTGCACAGATTGGCGACCAGAGAAGGTTCCGCTCCGGCGAGGACGACAAAGGTGATGCCGCGTTCTTTTTCCTTGTGCAGCAGATGGCGCCAGGCCTGTTCGTCTCTGTTTTCCCGGGCGAACTGTTTGTCGCCGACATAGTAATAGCATCCCTGGCAGCGAATATTGCACCGGTTGCTCATGTCATAGGTGGATTCTCGCAGGAAAAAATAGCGGCGGACTTTTTGCCAGCGTTCCTTGATTTTGGGATTGGCGAGTATCTCGGAAAACGTATACTCTTCCTTGATGATGGTCATCTATTCGCTTTCGTTGCGTTTGTCGTCGAGATACTGGGCGATTATCCGCACGGTGGTCAGTTTCGGATAATCGTCTTCGTCTATTCTCACCCCGAATTCGTCGCGGAGCACCAGGGCGACGGTGGCCAGGTCCATGGAGTCTACGCCGACTTCGTCGACGAGGTCGAGGTCGGGGTCGAAGGTTTGCGGGGTTACGTCTTCGAGCTTGAGTTCGTCTATAATGATCTCAGCGACGCGCGAGATGGTTTGATTTGTTTCGGTATGCATGGCCTAATTATTATGAATGGGGACTCTGGGTAAATGACATTTTGCCGGAACAGACATCTTCGTTGTCGCTGGTAATTGTGAACATATACTGATGTTTTTCATTTCCGCGGGTGACGTGAATGTCGAGCTGTTCATCTGGCGCTACTATTCTTTTAAACTTTACACGGCTCAAGCCGCTCAGAGTGAGCTGCTCCTTTTCGCCGGCGACAATGAGATCCAGGACCGCTTTCAGCTGGGTCACCCCCGGAAGTATCGGCCTGCCGGGAAAGTGCCCCGAAAACCAGGGTGAGTCTTTATGGTATTTGATACTGGAGTGCATCGCTTATCCTGCCCTTGTATTTATTAAAGGGTGAGTATAGCAAGTTAGAATGTCAAATTAAACTGAAACTTTCGCAGAAGGCCAACTATATGAAGGAAAAGGAGCGTGACAGCTTGGCGCCATGATAAAATATTGACGATTTGTGAACCTTTACTCCTCTTTTGCCGTCGACAGGGAAATTCCAGGGCGCGGCGCACAGACGGCCTTGGCGGAGGGTCGGTGCCGCCGCTTGCAGATCAGGGGCTGTCAAGCTCAGTTGGCATAGCGGAAGAAATCGTTGAGAAAGGTTTTTCTCCAGCCCTCCATCTGTCTCATCAACTGCGATCTGCGGGACTTGTTGAGGATTTTGACCAGTTTTTTGAGCTCGGAGCTGTTGCCGATCAGCATCGGGTCTATACCCTGAACCTTGCTTTTCAGCTGAATGAACTCATTGAGCCGGTCGAGCGTGTCGGCGTTTTTCCTGTTGAGCCGGATCGATCGGTCGGGTTGGGGGCGACTGTCCGCAGGACATGCCAGTCCCGCTTTGACGGCAGCCAGCAGTGTCGTGCCCCAGCGCTCGGCGGCTTTGGCTGAAAGAGAGGTTTTGGCGGTCAACTGCTCCATGGTGTCGGGGCGGTGTCTGCTGATTTCGATGAGGACACCATCGGGGAGAATGTGTCCGCGCGGCCTGTCGTTTTTCTTGGCGGTGCGCTCACGCCACAGGGACAGCTCCCGCAGCACGGAGAGCCCGGCGGCATCGAGGCTTTTGGCGCCGCGAATCTTTCTGTAGCGATTGTTCGACGTCAGACCGTTGTAGTTTTCCGGTATGTTGAGCAGATCAAGCTCCTCCTGCAGCCAGGATTTGATCTCCGGACCTATGATTCTGTTGATCAGTATTATTCTGGCGGCGCGAAGGTAGCGGACATCGTCGAGGGCGTAGTGGACCTGCTCATCGTCGAGCGGCCGCTTCAGCCAGTTGGTCCTGGTCTCGGTCTTGGCAAGAGATATGTCCAGCAGCTCCTGGATGAGGTTGCCAAGCGACAGGGTGGCCGAGAGGCCGGCAAAACCGGCAGCAAGTCTGGTATCGAAGATGTTTTTGGGCACATATCCCGTGACCTGGTGCAGAATTGCCAGGTCCTGGGGTGCGTCGTGGAGAATTTTTATAACGCTCTGGTCGGCCAGCAGCTCCCCCAGCGGCGAAAGGTCGTCGATGGCCAGAGGGTCGACAAGGTGGCAGTCTTCGTCGGAGAGCGCCAGCTGGACGAGGCCGAGGCGCGGCAGGTAGGTGCGGGTCCAGATGAATTCCGTATCGATGGCCACGGCATCGCTTGCCCTGGCTTTATCTATGAGTGTCCGCAATGCATCAGAAGAAGTAATCATAGGTGTGATTATCCTGGAGTGTGGTGTATCTGATTTTTTGAGCTTGTCTTCACCGGCGATCGGTGCCAATATGGACATTGCACAAGTAAAAGTTATAAGAGAAGAGACTAGCATAATGCCCAGAGAAAAGTCTCTCAATGTTTTTTTTATCTTGCCGTCGAAAGGCCGCCGGTATCGGGATCAAAATCACAGCAATAACTGATTACCAATGAAACTCAGCCTGGCCTCCAGCAAGGGGGCCGGGTTGCTCATTTCGCGGGTGTCTGCAGCCAGGACGGCTGCAGCCAAGCCCCCATGGACGGGTTTATGTCGTCCCGTGAAATGAGCAATCCGGCCCCTCAGGAGAAGTAGCTGAGTTTCATTGGTAATCAGCTAGTAATATGGTTTGACATGCATTAAAATGGATTCCACCCCCTGAAACCCAGCTTATCCATTTCTCAAAAAAAATTGCTGAACATCCGGGGTAACCAGGAAATAGATTGCATAATGCACTATTATATTTTTAAGAGAATATTGTTAATGATCCCGACTCTTTTTGGTGTCATGGCGATCACTTTCATTGTAACCCAGTTTGTTCCCGGCGGTCCCGTTGAAAAACTGATCGCCGAGATGGAGGGACTGGGCAAGGGCGGTGAGGCCGGTGCAGGCGGCGGTTCTACGGTGTACCGGGCGGCCTCGGGGCTTGGGGCCGACCGGGTCGAACAGCTCAGGGAGCTCTACGGCTTCGACAAGCCGCCGCTGCAGCGATTTTTCTCGATGATCAAGCGCTATCTGGTGTTTGATTTCGGCTCCTCCTATTATTACCAGAAGACGGTGATAGAACTGGTGATATCCAAGCTGCCGGTGTCGATGTCCCTGGGGCTGTGGAGCTTTATTATCGTCTATGGCGTCTGTATCCCGCTGGGCATCGCCAAGGCCGTGCGTCACGGCTCGACCTTCGACATCTTCAGCAGCACCGTCATCCTCGTCGGCTACGCCATACCCGGTTTCGTCCTCGGCATCGCCCTGCTCGTCCTCTTCGGCGGCGGCAGTTTCTGGAACATTTTTCCCCTGCGGGGAATCGTTTCCGACAACTGGAGCGATCTCTCCCTGATCCACAAGATTCTCGATTATCTCTGGCACATGGTGCTGCCGGTTGTCTCCAGCGCCGTCGGCAGCCTGGCGGTGATGACCATGCTTACCAAAAACTCCTTTCTCGAGGAGATCGGCAAGCAATATGTTCTCACCGCCAGGGCCAAAGGGCTGGAGGAGGGCAAGGTGCTCTACAAGCATGTCTTCAGAAACGCCATCATTCCCATTATTACCGGTTTTCCCGGATATTTTCTCGCCGCCTTCTTCACCGGCAGCCTGCTCATCGAGACGATTTTTTCCCTCGACGGCATGGGGCTGCTGGCCTATGAGGCGGTTTTAAACCGCGATTATCCCATCGTTCTGGGCACTCTCTACTTTTTCACCATCCTCGGTCTGGTCGCCCGCCTGCTCTCCGATCTCAGCTATGTCATGGTCGACCCGAGGATCGGCTTTGAAAAACTCGAATAGGGCGGAGCGATGAACGAAGTGCCACGACAGCGTCCGCCGAGCCTGGCCAGGCGGAGATGGCGACAATTCCGCCGCAACAGGCGGGGATATTACAGCCTCATCATCTTCTCCGTTCTCTTCGGCCTCAGTCTTTTTGCCGAGTTCATCAGCAACGACAAGCCCTATCTGGTGAAATACCAGGGTGGTTACTATTTCCCCATTTTCCGGAGCTATCCGGAGATCGTCTTCGGCGGCGACTTCGAGACCGAGGCCGACTACCTCGATCCCTATTTCCGGGAGCTCATTGCCGGCCCGGGCAACTATGCCGTTTTTCCGCCCAACAGCTACAGCTACGACACCATCAATATGAATATCGACGGCCCGGTTCCTTCCCCGCCGAGCGCCGACAATTTTCTGGGAACCGACGACAGGGGCAGGGACGTGATGGCCCGACTCATATACGGGGTCCGGCTCAGTGTCCTGTTCGGCCTCAGCCTGACCGTCATCGGCACCGCCGTCGGCATCGTCGCCGGAGCGGTGCAGGGATACGCCGGCGGCCGAACGGACCTTTTCGCCCAGCGGTTTATCGAGATATGGAGTTCCATGCCGGAACTCTATCTGCTCATTATTTTCTCCTCGGTCTTTTCGCCCAGCGCCCTTTTGCTGCTCGGCCTGTTGAGCCTGTTCAGCTGGATGGGGCTTTCCGACTATGTCCGGGCGGAGTTTCTCAGGGGCAGAAATCTTGAGTACGTCACCGCCGCCAGGGCTTTGGGCGTGGGAAATCTAAAAATCATGGTCAGGCACCTGCTGCCCAACGCCATGACTCCGGTGATCACCTTTCTGCCGTTTAGAATGTCGGCATCCATTCTCGCCTTGACCAGCCTCGATTTTCTCGGTCTCGGCGTGCCGCCGGCGACACCGAGTCTGGGAGAGTTGCTTGCCCAGGGCAAGGCCAATATCGACGCCTGGTGGCTGTCTCTTTCCAGTTTCGTCGTGCTGGTGGGCATGCTCGTGCTGCTGATTTTCATCGGCGAGGCCCTGCGCGACACCTTTGACCCGCGGCGCAGGTGATGCCTGAAGACCGTGTTTTTTTTCACCGAAGAGGCTCAGGTTCCACGTTGACACTTTAATGGATTGACTATATGTTTGATGCCGGATTGCCTTTTTGCCGCAGAGCATTACAGAAGGAAAAACGGTATCTGCGCCGATGAGGAGAAAAGGGCGCTCCATCTCCGATATTTCATGAACAACAGCGACGAACCTGGAAATTTTTTCATGAAATGCCGGGAGTAGCCGCTCGGCCCATAATACACGTGACGTGCAATGCAAAACAATCCCATACGTAAATTAGGCGATATCAGCCTCTACGTCCTCGAGGATCTCGGCAGGATGGGCATCTATCTGCTGAGGATGGTGCTGGGGAGCTTCAAGAGACCCTTTCGCCTCGCCGAATGCATCAGACAGATTCGTTTTGTCGGCGCCGGATCATTGGTGGTCATCTTTTTCACCGCCATGTCAACCGGCATGGTTCTCGGTTTGCAGGGCTATTATTCACTCTCCAAATTCGGGGCGGAAGGCATGCTCGGCTCGGCGGTCTCCCTGACCCTGATCATGGAACTGGGCCCGGTGCTCACCGCCCTGATGGTCGCCGGGCGCGCCGGTTCGGCCATGTGCGCTGAGATCGGCATCATGCGTATATCCGAACAGATTGACGCACTCGACTGCATGGCCGTGGATCCCTATCGCTATCTCATCAGCCCGAAGTTCATAGCGGCGCTGATATCCGTTCCTCTGCTGACCGCTGTTTTTGATGTGGTGGGCATTGCCGGCGGCTACATTGCCGGTGTGCACCTCATGGGGGTCAACCCCGGCAGTTTCATCGACGGCATGCAGACCAGCGTCACCAATCACGATATCCGCCTCGGCTTCATCAAGTCGGTGGTCTTTGGCATACTGGTCGTCTGGATCTGCACCGGGCGGGGCTTTTTTGTCGGCAGGATACGCGGCGCCGGCTTCGGCGCCGAAAGCGTCAGCAGGGTCACCACCCAGGCCGTGGTCCTCTCCTCCATATCGGTGCTCATCTTCGATTATCTCTTGACGGCGGTGCTGTTATGAAGGATGCGGCCATCGAATTCAAAAATGTCGTCAAGTCCTTTGCCACATCCGACGGCGGCATACAGAAGGTACTCGATGCGGTGAATTTCGCCATTCCCGCGGGCAAGACAACCGTTATCGCCGGCGGTTCGGGACAGGGCAAAAGCGTTACCCTCAAGCTGATTCTCGGTCTCATGGACCCGGATGAAGGCGAGATCCTGGTGGACGGCGGGGACATCGTCGGCATCGGCAGCACAGCTCTGGAACGCCACCGCAGCAGATTCGGGGTTTTGTTTCAGGGCTCGGCCCTGTTCGATTCGATGACGGTCTACGACAATATCGCTCTGCCGCTGCGCGAGCGGACCGCGCTCTCCGAGGAAGAAATCGGCCAGAAGGTGAAAAAAACCCTGGAGCAGCTGGAACTCGACGGAGCCGATGACAGGTATCCGGCACAGCTCAGCGGCGGCATGCGCAAGCGCGTCGGTCTGGCCAGGGCGCTGCAGCTCGATCCGGAAATAATGCTTTTCGATGAGCCGACCACAGGCCTTGACCCCGTCATGACCCAGGATATCTATCAGCTGTTTGCCGCCATTCAGCAGCGCGTCGGTTTCACTTCGGTGATCGTCAGTCACGATATTCCGCGGGTGCTCAATCTCGCCGACCAGGTGATAATCCTTCATGGCGGCAAAACCGACGTCTTCGACAGCCCGGAGGAGATCCAGCTGTCGGAGAAGGAGCATATCAAGGAATTCGTCAAAACAACAATGGGGCAGATTTATCAGAGCCGATTGGTGGAGATATGAAAAAGAAGAGTGTTGAAATAAGTGTGGGCCTTTTTATGATTGCCGGTTTCCTGGCCTTTGTCTACCTGGCTTTCAATCTCGGGGAGGTATCGCTTTTCCCCGGCAGCAGGACCTATATGATCGAGGCGGAGTTTAGCAATGTTGCCGGGGTCAAGCAGGGAGCCTCCGTGCAGATCGCCGGCGTCGTTGTCGGGCAGGTGGAGAATATCTCTTTGGTCGACAGCTACGCCAACCTCGATCTCAGGATCGATAAAAGCGTACAACTCCCGGAAGATACCATGGCGTCGGTGAAGTCGCAGGGGATAATAGGCGACAAATATATCCAGCTTACCCTCGGCGGCGCCGAGGAAATGCTGCAGGAAGGCGATCTGATCGTCGATACCGAATCGTCGGTGGATATAGAGTCGCTCATCAGCAAATTTGCCTTTGGCAGTGCCGAATAGGCCTGTATGGGGGGATGCCGGTCGGGGCGTAATCTTGTACAATGGTGATACAATGAAAAAGATCGTACTGCTGGTCATGCTGATCGGTTTTGCCGCCGCCGCCTTCGCTGCGGACGACACCGGCGGCGAAGGCCAGGTCGACACTCCCAATCTTCTCGATGAGAATTATCTCGACGACGATTACGAGGATACTCAGGAAGAGCTGTATAGCATCGAGGACATCTATGATCCTCTGGAGCCGGTCAACAGGGTGCTCTTCCAGTTCAACGACAGGCTTTACTTTTGGGTTCTCAAGCCGGTAAAGACTGGATATGCCTACGTCATTCCGGCGGAGCTGCGCGAGTCCCTGGGCAATTTCTTCAATAATCTCTCGGCCCCCATCCATCTGATCAACAATCTGCTCCAGGGCCGGTTCGACGACGCCGGCGTTGTTCTCAGCCGCTTCCTGATCAATTCCACCGTCGGCGTCTACGGGCTGGCCGATGTGGCTCTGCAGGAGTACAACCTTGAACCCAGGCTTGCGGACTTCGGCCAGACCCTGGGATTCTACGGACTGGGTGAGGGATTCTATATCGTCTGGCCGGTTCTCGGGCCCTCCAACGTCCGCCATTCCGTCGGCTTTGTCGGCGACCGGCTTGCCAGCCCCGTTTCCTATCTGCATATGACAACCGAGGAGTCGGTCTTATATTATGGTGTAAACGAAATCAACATTCTCTCTCTGAACCCCAGTGTATATGAGGAAATCAAGAAATTTTCCCTCGATCCCTATGTGGCCGCCAGGCAGTCTTTCTTTGATTTCAGGCGCAATGTGATACAAAGGGCCAGCGGCGAAGAGACAGATTTCTAACGTGTTTCTCTTTGAATACCAGGCAATTTCGCTGAAATTAACTTTTAGGATTGATTAATGTTTAGACTACGTACGGTCGCAACTCTGTTTGCCGCCTTCTTTTATCTCCAGGCCTCAGCTGTTTTTGCCGAGACCGAAAGTCCCACGGAGCAGCTGAAGCCCACCTTGCAAAAGCTGATTGACATCCTCGCCGATCCCTCTCTTGAGGGAAAGGAAAACAAGAAGAAGAGACGGGATCTGATTATGTCGACCATATCGAAACGCTTCGATTTCCGGGAAATGTCGAAAAGGGTCCTTGGTGCCACCTGGAGGGAAATCAGCGAAGAAGAGCGCGACAATTTCACCGCCGAGATGACCAAGTTGCTGGAGAACAACTACATCGGTCAGCTCGAGAACTATTCCGGCGAGACCGTCGAATATGCGGGAGAGCGGGTGAGAGACGTCCGGGCCCAGGTGTCGACCCTGATCGAGACCCAGGGCAACAAGTATCCCGTGCACTACATCATGAACATGGAAGACGGTAAATGGAAGGTCTATGATATTAATATTGAAGGAGTCAGTCTGATCAGGAATTACCGGGCTGAATTCAAATCCATTCTCCGTCGTCAGAACTATGAAGGTCTGATAAAAACGCTGGAAGAAAAAAACGCCTCCTTCGAAGGGAACTGATGGCGTTGAGCGGGGTGTCGAGGTGCTGAGCAAACTGAGCAAACAGGACAGAGAGGAGATCTTTTCCCACCTCAGCGAGGACGGTCTTGAGCGGGGCGAGACTCTTTTTCTGCCCGGCGATGAGGCGCAAGGGGTATATTTCGTCAAATCTGGGCGGCTCGGGGTGCAGACGGAAACCGGATTTGCCGATAAAACGCAGGTGGTGGCTTTCCTTGACGAAGGCGCTCCCGTCGGAGAAGGCGCCCTGGCCGGAGAAACCACCAGGGAGGTCAAGGTTTCGGCCGTTGAGAAGACGACCGTCTATCATCTGTCGGTCGAGGCATTCGCCGAACTGGAAGACGCGAATCCGGCGCTGGCGGTGCGGCTGCTCAAAAGGCTGCTGGGCATAACGACGGTGAGGCTGCGGGCAAATTCCAAAAGACTCGCGCGTGTACTCTAGGGAGCCTGCCACAGTCCTGCCCCGGTTTTCGTTTACGTTCCCGGCACCTTATTCGGTGCACCCCCGTCTCGATCACAATCCGTCGAATTTCGGTTTTTCAGAATTTTTTTCTGGCCATTC
>JBEPWT010000048.1:0-19394 GCA_041642275.1 Desulfopila sp.
AACGGGCCGGCGATGTTATTCCCTATGTGGTTAAATCCCTGGAAAAAAGACGCGACGGCTCGGAGAAGAAATTTTCCATGCCGGACAGCTGTCCTTCCTGCGGGGGAGAGGTTTTCGTCTCCGATGACAAGAAACAGGCACGCTGTACCAACATCAACTGCCCGGCTCAGCTCAAGGAGAGACTGCAGCACTTCGCCTCGCGGCGCGGCCTCGACATCGAAGGGCTCGGGGAGAGGCGGGCCGAACAGCTGGTGGCAGAGAAACTGGTGCAAAGCCTGCCGGATCTCTTCCGGCTCACCAAAGAGGATCTGCTGCAGCTGGAAGGCTATGCCCAGAAATCAGCCGACAATCTGCTCTCGGAAATCGAGAATGCCAAATCCGTCACTCTTTCCCGCCTGCTCTACGGTCTGGGCATTCCGCTTCTGGGCTCGCACATGGTGGAGATTCTGGCGTCCCGCTTCGAAAATCTGCAGGCACTCGAAAATGCCGACAGGGAGGAGCTGCAGCAGATAGACGAGGTCGGCCCCGAGGTGGCCCGCAGCGTCCGCTCCTTTTTCTCCGAAAAGAGCAACCGCCAAACCCTGCGCGCCTTCGAGGAAATCGGTCTCGACATTGAAAACCGGGCCTATTCCGCCAAAGGACAGCGGCCCCTGGACGGTCTCAAATTCGTTTTCACCGGCTCTCTTGAACGCTGGACCCGGGACGAGGCCAAAGATCTGGTCGAAGGCAGGGGCGGCAGGGCCACCACCAGCGTTTCCGGGGAGACCGACTATGTAATCGCCGGCTCGGGCGGCGGCTCCAAGCTGGAGCAGGCGCGCAAAGAGGGGGTGGAGGTCCTGGAAGAGCAGGAATTCATCGCGCTTTTAGAAGAAATGGGGGTCAGCGTCGAAGAAAAAGAGCAGTGAAGCATCTCGTCGCCATAGAGTTGCTGAGCACTAGGGGGAATCAGGAAAGTCCATGAAGCTTACCTTTCTGGGAACACGCGGTTATATCGATGAAAAAACAAAAAGACATGGGATGCATTCCTCCGCCCTGGTGGAGTATCGGCGCAGGAAGGTACTCATCGACTGCGGGGAAGACTGGCTCGATTGCCTCGACGAACTGTCGGCCGAGGCGGTTTTGATCAGCCACTGCCATCCCGACCATGCCGGCGGGCTGGCAAAGGGAGCGCCTTGGCCGGTCTATGCCTCCCAGGAGACACTCGAAACGCTGGACTATCCGCTGGAGGATGTACGGGAGATGGTGCCGAAACAGCAGCAGCGGATCGGGGGAATGGATATCCGCTACTTTCCCGTGGAACATTCGACCCGCTGTCCGGCCGGCGGTTTCCGCATCTCCGCCGGTCAGGTGGATATTTTCTATGTACCCGATGTGGTCTACATCCCCGACAGAGCGGAAGCGCTGGGCGGCTGCAAGGCCTATGTGGGCGACGGGGCCACCATCGAGCGGAGTTTCGTCAGGCGCCCCCAGGACAGCCTCATCGGTCATACGCCCCTGCGGACCCAGCTCACCTGGTGCCGGGACGAGGGCGTGCCCCTGGCCATATTCACCCACTGCGGCTCGGAGATCGTCAAGCTGGGCGATGACGAAGCCATGGAAAGGATCATCCCCCTGGCCAGGGAGCGAAACGTCGAGGTCAAGCTGGCCCATGACGGTATGGAGATGGTTTTGCGCTGAGCGTCCTGGGGGCGGGCCCCATGGTTTTCCTGGCCGGCGGACCCTGATGCTGCCAAAGGGCCTGATGAGACCAAATCACATCAGAACACATCACGATTCTAATACACTTTTAATGGACAGTGATTATTATAGAGGCGTAAAAATCAAAAGACAGGCGTAAATGCTAAAAAAATGAGTTAATCAGCCACCATCACTCGGCGGTCGGAGAGAAAAAGCAGGCCGCCCCTGCAAGGCGATTATCTCGGTAACAGGGGTTTATCAGGGAAAATAGGAGGAGAAAGAGGATGATGCGTATATTGCTGTTTTTGGGAACCAACCTGGCGATTCTGGTACTTTTGGGACTCGTCATGAGCCTGCTCGGGCTGGATACCGGATCCACCACCGGCCTGCTGGTTTTCGCCGCTCTTTTCGGTATGGGCGGTTCGTTTCTGTCGCTGGCCCTGTCGAAGTGGATTGCCAAGAAATCGACCAGGGCACGGGTTATTGATCAGCCTGCCAACCAGACGGAAGAGTGGCTTCTGGAGACGGTTCGCCGTCAGTCCCGCGATATCGGCATCGGCATGCCGGAGGTGGCAATCTACGAATCACCGTCCCTGAATGCCTTCGCCACCGGCATGAAACGCGACGATGCCCTGGTGGCGGTGAGCACCGGACTTTTGCAGAACATGAACCGCGACGAGGCCGAAGCCGTGCTCGCCCATGAGGTGAGCCATGTGGCCAACGGTGATATGGTGACCATGGCCCTGATCCAGGGGGTTTTGAACACCTTCGTCATCTTTCTCTCACGCCTGGCGGCCAATGCTATCAGTTCGGTCATGGCCAGCGGGGATGAGGAAGGCGGTCTCGGTTTCTTCGGCTATATTGCCGTGACCATCGTTCTTGAGATCATACTTGGCCTGTTTGCCTCGATGATCGTCATGTGGTTTTCCAGAAGGCGCGAGTTCCGGGCCGACTTCGGCGCGGCGAAGCTGAGCGGCAGCCAGAAGATGATCGATGCCCTGCGCAAGCTGCAGGCCCATCATGAGCCTTCGAAATTGCCCGATCAGATGGCGGCCTTCGGCATCCGTCCCAAGGAGGGTGGTCTGACCTCTTTGTTCAGGAGTCATCCGCCCATCGAGGAGAGGATCAGGGCCCTGCAGAGTTCCGGGCGCTGATTGATTATGCAGCAGGCGGCTTGCATCGCTTCGATCCTCGGCCGGCGGCTAGTGCCGCCGGCCGCTACGGCCCGTGAAAAGCCATGCCGGCCATTGCCATGGATGCCGCTTCTCCTCGTCTTGCTGGTTGCGGGGCTCTGCGGCTGTGGCGCTACAGTGTCGGTGCCGCCGGTGGAAAACGGCGTTGGAGCGGCACTGGTGGACCATGGCCGGCATGCCAGCCTGGTGCTGGAGACAAAGGGACATTCCATGCTCCGCTATGCCTATGGCGACTGGAACTATTACGCGCTCGCCAAACAGGGTAAAGCGGAGACCAGCCGGGCGGCGTTGCTGCCCACCACCGCCGGTCTCGGCAGACGCCAGTGGCAGGGACGCCTCGATCGCCTCAGCGTCGCCGACAGGCTGCGGGAGGGATTTGAGGAAATCTATGTTTTTCAGGTCGACAGACGCAGGGCTGTCGATTTGATCACCCATCTTGAGGCGATATATACCGGCAATCTCGAAACCCTTCATGAAAACAGGCTCTACGATTTGAGTTTCGTCCACCATCCGCAAAACTATACGCTTTTTAACAATTCCAACCACAAGGTTGCCGAATGGCTGGAGAAATTGGGGTGCACGGTCAGCGGTCCAGCGCTGTCCTCCAGCTGGGAGGTGCGTCAATGAGGCCCGAGGCCCTGGAAATCTTCGCCGGGCAAGTGTAAATTCCTGGAGAAAACAGGAAAAGACGATAGTTTTACTGGCTGGCCGCCTCTGCGGCCACCTCGAAAACCATTTTTTCAGATAAAATACCCCGGCGCGGCGGCGGTTTTGGCAGCGGCGACAAAAGCCACCCTAAAGACCATGCAGGAAAAACCGGCGATAATCATAGCAGCCTTCGGCAGCAGCAGACGCGGCCGAAGCGCCTTTGCCATGCTGGAGGAACTCGCCCTGCGGCGTTTTTCCGGCCACCGCCTGTACTGGGGCTATACCTCCGAGATCATTCGCAGGAAAACCGGAAATCCCAGCCTGACCCGCATATTGGAAGAAGCGGCGGAGGCAGGATGTCGGCAGGCGGTCGTTCTGCCCCTTCAGGTATTTCCAGGAAGCGAATACCAGCGCATCTGCGAGATTGCCGGCCGGTTTGCCTCGCTGCAGACGGTGGTGGGCGAGACGCTGATGCACCGCTGGAGTTTTGCCAGGGAGGTTGTCGATGCCGTCTCTGTAGATTTCCTGGAAGAGGAGGAGGGAGTCAACCTGCTGGCTCTGCATGGCACCAGGCTGGCCGCCGACCCCGCCAATATCGTCTATCTCGGTCTGGCCCAGCAGGTACGCGCTCTCTACGGCAATGTCTGGGCGGCGAGTCTGGAAGGGGTCCCCGATCATCGGGCGGTGATCAGGGAAATCGACGCAACCTGCGGCCCCGGGGTTCGCCGGCGTCTGAGAATCATTCCGATGATGTATATAGCCGGCCTCCACGTGGAAGATGATCTCATGGGCGAAGAGGACAGCTGGAAGTGCGGGCTGGAAGCCCGGGGCTGGTCGGTGGAGTGCCCCGGCGGCGAAGATGGTGACGGCGGCTGCTATAAAAGCCTGGCCGCCTATCCGCAAATTCAGGAGTTTTTCCTGCAGCGCATAGATTCGGCCCTGCAGCGACTGCGCCAGCTATAGCGCAGTTATTCAGCAAGAGAAAATGGACCGCCGCCACAGACAGGAAAGAGCATCGCACAGAGAAAGCGTGTTGTATTTCCCTGTAATCTCGGAGGAAAGCGGATCTTGACGCCTGCCTCCCCTTCTTCATTTTCAAGGCGTAATCCCGGGAGGTTCAATGGATTTTCTCACCGCCGCCGCCATGATCGTCTTTGTCCTCACTTTTTTTGCCGCGGTCGATCTCTTTTTCGGCTTTGCCCACATGAAAAGACTGAGCGCCCTGGAAATGCGCAGCGCCGGCAGGCGGCCGCCGGTGTCGCTTATCGTGCCCGCCTGCAATGAAGAAGAGAGCATCGGCCGGGCCCTGCGCAGCCAGCTGCAGCAGGACTACCCCCATCTGGAAATCGTTGCGGTAAACGACAGGTCAAGCGACAGCACGCCGGACATTCTCGACAAGATGCGGCGGCAGGATGCCCGCCTGAAGGTTCTGCACATAGATGAGCTGCCCGCAGGCTGGCTCGGCAAGACCCATGCCCTTCAGCGCGGGGCGGAGCTGGCCGCGGGAGAATATCTGTTGTTCACCGACGGCGATATCATCATGGAGAAGACGACGGTGTCCAGGGCGGTGAGCCATATGGAATCTCAGGGACTGGATCATCTCTGTCTTGTTTTCAAAAATATCTCCTCCGGCCTGCTGCTCAACAGCTTGATTCTCGAATCAGGCTCGGCGCTGCTGCAGATTTTTCGGCCCTGGCGGGTGCGCCGGAAAAACTCCCGCAGTTTCATCGGCGTCGGCGCCTTCAATATGGTGAGAAAAGAAGTTTACCGGCGGATAGGCGGACACCGGCGCATCCGCATGCATCCCGTAGACGACATCATGCTTGGCAAGATTATCAAGAGAAGCGGCCATGTGCAGGAATGCTTGCTGGGCATCGATCTGGTGACCCTCCGCTGGTATGAAAACATCGGTCATATGGTCAGGGGGCTGATGAAAAACAGCCTGGCCATGATCAACTACCGCTATGCCCTGCTGCCGCCGCTTGTACTGGGAATAACCATATTCACTCTTTTGCCGCCGTGGGGCATTCTTTTTACCGGCGGCGCCGCCCGGCTCTTCTGCATCGGCGCCGTGGCCGCGAGGCTGGGAGTCCACTACAGCGGCACCCGTCTTCTCGGTCTTTCCCCGCTCTGTGCGGCAGGGACCCTTGTCACGCCCTATATCTCTGTGTATATACTGCTGCGGGCGGCCTGGCGCAATTACCGGGACGACGGCATTTACTGGCGGGGCACCCATTACAATCTCGCCGAACTCAGAAAAAACGAGCCTCTGCTGCCCTGAGGCGGAGGTTGGCGGCAAAAGCCGCCGTTTACTTTCAGGCTACAGCGTATATAATGGCAGCATGTCGCCGGGCCACCAGCCGTCCCGCCGGGCGAGGGCGAAAGGTGCCGGTCCAGCGCCGGGAAAACAGAGACAGCACGAGCACATACCTGAGGGGAATTATCATGCCGGATACGGGAATTACCAGGATACTGATCAAGCAAGAGGAGATCGCCGACATCGTCGCCGGGCTCGGCGAAGAGATCACCGACCATTACCGCAGCATTGGCGGGGAACTGATCGTCGTCGGCCTGCTGCGGGGTTCCTTTGTCTTCATGGCCGATCTTATCCGCAAGATCCGCTACCCGCTGGTCGTTGATTTCATGGCGGTTTCGAGCTACGGCAACGGCTCAATCAGCACTGGCGACGTCAAGATTGTCATGGATCTCGACGAATCCGTTGAAGGCAGGCATCTGCTGCTGGTCGAGGACATTATCGACACCGGTTCCACCTTCATGAAGATTATTCGCATGCTCAATAACCGCAATCCTGCCTCGCTGAGGGTCTGTACATTTCTCAACAAACCTTCGCGCCGGAAGTACGATGTCCAGATCGACTTTTGCGGCAGGGACATCCCCGATGAATTTGTTTGTGGCTATGGGCTTGATTTTGCGCAGAAATACCGAAATCTTCCCTACGTCGGCGTTTTGGGGGAGTAAATATCCTTTCGCTTTCGGGGGCAGCGGCTGCGTGGATGAAGGATGCCTGGCCGCCGGCTGGAAGGCGAGGTTAATAAACGGGAAGAGCCGGCGATCGGGGGATCCGCGATTATGCTCGATGATCAGGCCTTCAGGCAGCTGCTGGACTATTTCGACAGGCCGTGGAGCGGCTACCGCAAAGTGCGAAAAGGCGTGATGAAGCGTATCCGCCGGCAGATCTAACCTATGCAGCCACTTACCCGACAGATACTGGCGGCCGCCTTTTTCAAGCTGCTGCTCAACATCGGCAGGCGTTTTGTCTATCCCTTCGCCCCGGCCCTGAGCAGGGGGCTCGAGGTGCCGCTGACGGCCATTACCTCCATCATTGCCGTAACTCAGATATCCTCGCTTGCCGGCCTCTTCAGCGGTCCCCTGGCAGACCGCATCGGCTACAGGCTCATGATGCAGCTGGGCCTTGGGCTGCTGGCGGTCGGCATGCTCATTTGCGGCCTGGTGCCCGTCTACTGGGCGGTTTTTTTCGGACTGCTGCTGGCCAGTTTCGGCAAAATCCTCTACGACCCGGCTATTCAGGCCTATATCGGTCAGGAGGTACCCTATCAGAAACGGGGCCGGGTCATCGGAGTTCTGGAAATCTCCTGGGCCGGCTCCACCCTGGCCGGTATTCCACTGCTGGGCATGGTTATTGAGTATATGGGACTGGAGAGCGGTTTTCTGCTTCTTGCCCTGCTCGGTTTTGTCTCCCTGGCAGTCCTTGCCGGAATCTTTCCCCGCGACCGTCGGCATAATGGGGCCAGGGGGCCGAAAGAGCTGCTCCGTTCGCTGTCCCAGCTGGTGAAAATACGTCCGGCCGCCGGAATGCTGGCCTTCGGGTTCTGGATAAGCCTGGCCAACGACAATCTCTTCGTTGTCTACGGCGCCTGGTTCGAAAACGATTTCAATGTCAGTCTGGTGTCGCTGGGCTTCAGTACCATCGCCATAGGCAGCGCCGAGCTGACAGGTGAATTTCTCACCACCGCCTTTGCCGACCGCATCGGCTTGAAACGGGCCATCGTCTGCGGTCTGGTGCTGGCGGTTATCGCCTATCTGCTGCTGCCGCTGATGGGAACAGGGCTCGGTCTTGCCATGGCGGGAATGTTTTTGGTTTTCTGCGCCTTCGAGTTTACAATGGTAACAAGTTTTTCGCTGAGCACCGAACTTTTGCCCAGCTCCCGGGCGACCATGATGGCCGGTTTTTACGCCGCCTCGGGACTTGGCAGAATGGTTGGCGTGCTCGTCGGCGGTTTCGTCTGGAAAAGCGGTGGCATAACAGCGGTGGCCTGGCTGTCGGCAGCGCTGACGGTGCTGGGCCTGCTCTCCCTTTTGTGGGGACTTGCGGGATGGAAGCCCCATGAACCGCCGGAAAGAGAAGTCCGAGGAGCTGCATGAAGCGCAGGTATAAGGCGGGGCGGAGCGTTTCCTGCAGGCCGTCAGCCGTATGCTGCTATGAGAACTGGCAAAAGAAAAGGTAGAGATCACCGACGCAGGAGGGGGATATGTTTACCATCGCCGATATACGCAACATCGCCATTCAGATTGAACGCAACGGAGAGAGGACCTACCGGCAGGCAGCCGCAAAGGCCGCGGATCCCGAAATTGCCCGTCTGCTCGAGACCATGGCCGACGACGAAAAGCGCCACGGCCAGTGGTTTGAGAAAATCGAGGCCGACCAGCTATTGAGTGAAGAACAGCGGCAGATGGAGCAGGTCGGCAAGTCCATTCTCCAGGAGATGGTCAAGGACAAAACGTTCTCGCTGGAGGAGGACCGGCTCCAGTCGGCCGAAAGTCTCGATGAGATCCTGGCCGCCTGCCAGGGGTTCGAGGAGGACACTATCCTCTTCTATGAGATGCTCAGCGCTTTCATCGATAATACCGAGACCATGGACCAGCTGCGGGCGATCATTGCCGAAGAGCAGGAACATTCCCGGCAGCTGGCGGAAATTTTTGGTGAATCGGCCGCCCGGCCCTGAAAAGGATCGCGCGGTGCCGATGCAGGAATGCCGCCGCCTGTCGCCATTGGCTTTTGCTTTTCCTGATCTTATAATGTCTTCTGAATGCAGGAAAAAAATCCCTTATCCGCGGCTGAAGAGCGAACCCGGTATACCTCACTGTGGACGGCGAATGCGATGATGAAAACCTCCGACAAGACCCTGATGGAGCAGTTGCGGCTGACTGCCCGCGCCATTGCCCGCCGCAAACAATACTTTGGTTTGACCGAGGAAGACGCCAGGCTGCTGCGGGCCATGAAAATGGATGTCGCCGAGGCACTCGATGAGATAATAGAGGAGTTTTACCGACATCTTCTGCTCCATGACGAGCTTGACCAGATCATCGGCGACGCCGAGACGCTTTTGAGGCTGAAGAATCACTTTCGTTCCTATCTGCTGACCATCTTCGACGGCCAGTTCGACGAGGAATATGTCCATTCACGGCTGCGCGTCGGCGTGGTGCACAGGCGCATAGGCGTCAAACCGCATTACTATGTTTCCGCCATGCACCGTCTGAGCACTATTCTGCGCCGCCGAGTACTTGGCGGCAGTTTCGACTTCGACGATTTCTCAAACCGCAGCACCGCCATTGAAAAGGTATTGATGTTCGATCTGTCGCTGACCGTCGATACCTACATTCATTCCCTTATGGATACCAGCAGGAGGAGCCGGGCCCAGCTCGAGGAATATGCCGAATCGCTCGAGGAGACCATAGCCGAGCGAACGCGGCTTCTCAAAGAGCAGGCGCGCTGCGACAGCCTTACCGGGCTGCTCAACCAGCGCACCTTTTACAGCGAGCTGCGCAAGGAGCTGTCCAGGGGACAGCGCCGGGGATATCCGGTGCTGCTGGTCTATTTCGATATCGACGGATTTAAGAAGATAAACGACAGCCGCGGTCACCGTGCCGGGGATGACCTGCTGAAAAAGGTGGCTGAAGCCGCCAGGAAGACGACGCGCCGGGATGAACTGGTCGCCCGCTACGGCGGTGACGAGTTCTGCATTATCCTGCCCAACGCCTCCATGGAGGACGGGGGGATCCTGGCCAGGCGCCTCTGCGACACCGCCTGCGATATGCTCAACGAGAAGGAGCTGTCGCTGAGCGTGGGAATTGCCGCTTCGACGCCGCTACGCTATGTAGATGCCGAAACGCTGGTCAGAATGGCGGACGAGGCCATGTACCGGGCCAAGAAAAAGACCGGATATTGGGTGGAAACGGCGCCCTGCGAGCAAGCGCCTGTCAACCGAAACGAAGAGGGAGAAAATGAGTGAATCACCAAAAGCGGCTTCACCGAAGATTCTGTCGGTGAAGTGGGGCAAGATGGAAGTCGAAGATATCGGCAGAGGCAAGGACTTCAAACTGTGGCCGGGCGGCGGCAAAAGCTGGGACTGGAGTGAGCACGGCACCAGTCATTCTCCGGGAATACAGGCTGGCGACTGCGAGGAGCTGATCAAAAACGGCGCCCGCATTGTCGTACTCAGCCGGGGTATGTACAAACGGTTGAAAATCAGCGAGCAGGCCCGGGACTATCTCCGGGAAAATGACGTCGAGGTCATAGCCGAATCAACTAAAAACGCCGTAAAAACATATAATTCACTGGCCGAGCGGGGCGAAAAGGTAGGCGGTCTGTTCCATTCCACCTGCTAAAATGGTGTTTTTCCAAAACAGCGACGCAGGAGACCGCTCACACCACTTCGTAGTGCAGGAGCACGTAGTTTTCCTCCAGTGTTTCACTGGAGACCAGCCGCAGATTGCAGTCGAGGGAGACGTTGAAGAGAGTGAGGCCGATGCCGAAGAGACGCGGAGCGATGGTGAGGAATACCTCGTCGATGAGGTTGAGCTTGGCAAAGAGGCTGTTGATTTCCGAGCCGCCGATCAGGGCCGCGCTCTCGTAACCTTCCGCCTGCAAATCAAGCAGCAGTTTCTGCGGCTCCTGCGAGGTGAAGACCAGGTTGGCATCGTCGCTTAGGCGATTTTTGTTTCTGGTCATGACCACATTCTTCCTGCCGGGAAGCGGTCTGCCGATAGTATCGTAGGTGCGTGAGCCCATGATGATGACCCCGGCTTTTTTAGTGGCCCTGACGAAAAAACGTTTATCGGCATTGCCGGTCCAGTCGACGAATTCGCTGGAACTCCTGCTGATGATGCCGTCGAGAGTCTGGGCCATGATGAGCGCTACCTTCATGAACTAGTCCTTTTGCGGCCACTCGCTGTTGTGCACTTCGTCCACCTGATAGCAGAAAAGGTCCCATTCATACTCCTTATGGGAAATGGGGCATCGCAGGGTCACGGTCCTGTCGCCGACGGCCGCCACTTCCCAGTCTCCTGCTCTGTTGGACTCCTTGATGCGGATTTTCTGGCCCACCGTAAAGGGGTAGGGTTTGAAAACGGCTACGGTGTATCCCATGCCTTTCTCCTCAGGTAGTGTGAAGGGTAGTGTAACGTCCAGCTGTAAATCCTTTCAGCCATGGAAGCCGCAACGGCGTAATCCGGAGTCAGCTGGTCTGCAGCGTTGCCCCGGTTGTGCTGCTTCGGCGGCGGCCAAGGAAGGCGCTGTGAATACAATAATGACGGCACCTCACTTTGCAACGACGGAATCCGCCGGTCGGTGCGGCAGAAGTAATGGCGGAACGCCCGGGTCAAAAAGCGGGGGAATGATCGTCCGCCGCCTGATGCGCCGGCGGTTTCGAATGATTAGAGGGAGAGAAGATCGGCAATTTCCTCCTGGGTGAGCAGGGCATGGGTTCTTGGCTGTCGTCTATCGCTAAACGACCGGCGTTCCCCCTTCCTTCTGTCGACGCCCAGCCGCGATTTCGTTTTCGAACGCAGCCAGACGCGCAGGGACATGCGCTGCTTCTGGTCGCCTTCCCGGAAATCGTAACGCCGTTCCGTCCGTTTACGCCTGTCGCCTGTTTTCCGGCGGTCTCGGTTTTTCCGTCTGTCTACTAAGGGAGCTTCGGAGGTTTTTGGTGTGCGGCTCATGGACGTCTCTGCATCGATTTGCTAAATGAATAAATAATGTACCTTTGTATGACCCTTTGTACTTGTGCTTCCCCCTGATCTCTGCCTTAAGAGTAACATCTTTTCGGCAAAATGCAAACCCTCAATTACGTATTACTATAGAAACTCAGGTAGATAGCTAAGGGAGGTGGCCAATCACAGGTCTCCTCGACACGCAGAGAATCTCAAGGCGTGAGATATCCGGGCTATCCCCAGAGTGATATCAAAAACAGAGACAGCCAGGGGAAATAGGTAATGAGCACCAGGGTGGCCAGCAGCAGACCGAGAAAGGGCAGCGAGGCCCGGTAAAGTTCGATGATCGGCCGGTTGAAGCGGTAGGAGGCGAGAAAAAGGTTGAGCCCTACGGGCGGCGTGCAGTAGCCGATCTGCAGGTTGGTGAGAAAGATGATGCCGAGGTGGATCGGATGGATATCGTAGCCGGCGGCGATTGGCAGGATGAGGGGGACGATCAGCACCAGTGCCGAGAAAATGTCGAGCAGCGCCCCGACCATGAGCAGAAAGATATTGAGCAGCAGCAAAAAGGTGTACTTGCTGGAGATATAGTGCTGCAGAAAATCAAAGAGGCGCTGCGGTACCTGCTGGTCGATGAGAAAATTGGTGGTGGCCATGGAAGCGGCGAGGATGACGAGAATGCCGCCGAAGAGCACCATGGATGAGCAGAGAACTTTCGGCAGCCTGGCCACGGCCACATCCCGGAGAATGAAAACCTCGACGACAATGACATAAAGGGCGGAGACGGCGGCGGCTTCGCTGGCGACCAGCAGGCCGCCGTAGATGCCGCCGAGGATTATCACCGGCAGCGGCAGCTCCCAGAGACATCGCCTCAGCTGCCGGCCCGATACCGGCTCGGGCGGCCTGTCGCCTTGAACCGGGCTTTTGAACATGGCATAGGCCATGAGAAAGGCCAGCATCAGCAGTCCCGGCAGGAGACCGGCGAGAAAGAGGTGGTCGATGCGGCTCTGGGAAATTACGCCGTAGAGAATCAGGGGCAGACTGGGCGGAAAGAGCAGGCCGAGGCTGCCGGAGGAAGTGATAAGCCCCATGGAGAACCGCTGCTGGTAGCCGTCGCTGAGCAGTGCCGGCAGCAGCAGGCCGCCGAGGGCGAAAATGGTGATGCCGCTGGCGCCGGTAAAGGCGGTGAAAATCGCGCAGACGATAAGGCAGATGACCGCCAGCCCCCCCGGCAGCCAGCCGAAGAAGGTCCTCGAAAGCAGCAGAATACGCTGGGGTGCACCGGATTCGGAGAGCAGCATTCCGGTGAAGATGAACAGGGGCAGCGAAAGCAGCAGCGGGGTCTCGGCCAGACGTGTCATCTCGATAATGACCACCGAGAAATCTATGCCCACCGAATAAAAAGAGATGAGCGCCAAAGCGGAAATCACCACAAACAGCGGCGTCCCGGTAAGAGCCAGGCCGACGAGGAGAAACTTAAGCAGGTTCATCGAAACACTCCTCGGCGGTAATCGAAGCACCTGCGGTCCGCGGAGAAAGGGCTGCGAGCAGAAAGCGCAGGGACATGGCGGCGAAGGCCAGTGGAAAGACCAGACTCCAGGCCCAGGAGGGGAGCAACAGGAAGTCGCCGCTGCCGTATTCCATCTCGCTTTGCAGGAAGAGACAGGATGCGTAGGTGAGCACGGCGCAGACCAGACAGCCGCTCATCCTGGCCACAAGTCTCAGCCAGACGATGTAGCGCGCCGGCAGAAGAAATTCGGAGATGTCGAGGGAGATATGCTTGTTTCTGGAAACAGCAAGCACCGCGCCGAAAAAGCCGCCCCAGACGACGAGATGGCGCAGAAGCGGATCAATCCAGATGAGGCCGCTGTCGAAAAACAGCCGCAGAAAGATCTGCAGACAGGACAGCAGTATCATGACCAGCAGCAGCGCGGCGAGAAAGCCCTCCTCCAGGCGACGAAGTATTGAGAGTATCGAGGTGCGCATCGGGGTTTTATTCAACCTGCTGCGTTTTGCCGTCCGGCTGGCCGTCCCCTTCGCTCTTGCCGTTCAGCAGGGCAAATGCTTCCTGCGAGAAGGCATTGCCGGTGAGTTGGGCGATGGATTTTTCCCGGGTGGCCGCCAGCCGCTGATGTATTGCAGGCCGCGGTTCGACGAAGACGACGCCGTTGTCCTCGAGTACCCGGCGTGATTCGGCATTGGTACGGCGGGTTTCGCGGTTGAGCGCGGTAAAATGGCGGCCTGCGGCCTCATGGATGATGGCGGTATGGTCTTCGGACAGCCGGGAAAAGGATGTGCTGCTGAAGGCCACGGCGCCGTAGGCGTAGCCGAAGGGAAAGTCGGCGACATAGCGGGCCTTGGTAAACCACTGCATGACAATGGCGCCATAGAGCGAAACATAGACGGTATCGACCAGACCGGTCTGCAGCGAAGAGAGGACATCGGGGATGGAAAGAGGTATCGGATTGATGTCGAGGTTTTTGAGAAAGGCGGCCGTCAGCGGATCGCCCGTGGGGATCCACGATTTTCTCTGGCGCAGTTCGTCAATGGAGGCGATGGGCTTGGTGGACATGGCGTAGGCGAAGCCCACCTCCGTCAGGGCCACGAACTCCAGGCCCTTTTCCGCGAATTTTTCGGCGAAATAGGGGCGCATGCGGGCGGCGGCGGCATCGACCTGGCGGTAATTGTCGAAATAGCAGGGGATGGCCATGACATTGAAATCCGGTACGACGGGGGCTATGCCGGTCATGGTGAAGCCGCCGCCCTGCAGCTGGCCGGCGCGTATTTTGCGGTACATGGCAAGATCATCGCCCATGACGCCGCCCGGATAGATGCGGATCGTCACCTCGCCGCCGGTTTTCTCCCTGACGTCATCGGCGAAACGACGGAAATGTTCGACCCAGATCGAGCCTTCCGGGGCGAGGGTGGCGATTTTCAGCAGATGTTTGGCATGCGAAGGCGAAGGTGCCTGCAGGAGTATGATGCTGCACAGGAGGGCTGCTTGAAACAGATAATAAAATCGGATGTTCATGGGAGTCTCCGGAGGCGGATTGTCAACAACAGTTATTCATCAAAAAAACCGTCGCCAAGCAGCCGCCTGGCCTGGCGCTTGGCTATCTGATTGGCGAGCATGTTCGGCGGATGGGAAGAGAGCGGGAAATCGAGGACCTCTCTGAGCAGAGCGTTGTGAAGCTGGCGGTTCATGGTGAGGCGGGCATAGGTCTCGGCATAGGTCGTCTGGTATATCAGCATCCGCCGTGACGATATTTCCAGAGCGCGCTGGAAATGGTGTCTGCTCCTTTTCGGGTCGCCGCCGAACATCACCGGACGGGAGCCGTAGTAGCCGCCCAGGAGGAAATGGGCGCCTCCCATTTCGACATCCTCGTCGAGTTCGATGATTTGCAAAAGCAGCAGCTCAATTTTTCCCAGCCAGGCCATGGCCGCGGGAGCTCCTTGCTGCTGCTGAACCCAGACGGCCAGAGCGAAAGTCGCCCAGAAGAGTTCGCCGGCATCGCCCTTGTCGGCTCGCTGCAGTTTGCGGCTGAAGCTCTGAAAGTCGTCGCCGGTGTCAATGGCCAGCAGTTCCCGGAGCAAACCGGTGCCGTAGCGATGGGCCTTGTCGGCCATGGCCTGTACTCTGGAGGCGCTCTGGCCGCATTCGATCATGGCGCCGATGTAGCCGCTGTAGGCCTGGGCGCCGATGGCGAGCATCTCCGGGTCCCGGGGATGGCCGGCAATCAGTGAGTCTATCATCAGCAGATAGGAAGGCGTGCCTTCACAGACCAGTTCGAGATCGGACTGCTCCTGCATATTGTCCAGTGCCGGTGTTATAAAGGTTTTGGTCAGCGTGCCGGTGCAGGAGAAAAGAAAGAGCACCATGAAGCCAACGGCGAGAAGATGAATAACGGCTGTCATGGCCTGGTGCTTAGTCATGGTTTGATCTCTTGAGGGAATGTTTGCACGGCCTTGGCCGTATCAATTCTGCAATATAACCGCCATTATAGTAACTGCAGTCGGACAACGCAAGCACTGTGCCGCAGCCGCAGGCTCCGGGAGCCGATTTGGAGGCGGAGGAGAAAGAAAAGATGTGGATAGTGGTTGCTGCGCCTGGCTGACACGGACCCGGCTGCAGTTGCAGAAAGAGCGGGATGCCGGTGGCGGATACCGGCAATGAGCTAGTGGCTACACGACGTTGGCCTGCATCGGCGGGAAGTCGTTTTTGCGCAGCAGGGCATCTTTGCGGGCCTGAAATTCATCGACGTAGCTGCGCAGCACGGCGCGGTTTTCCGGGGCTACTTCGTTGAACTCGATACCGGAGATGTGACGATTGTCGGCTTTGCTGGTGTGGACGGGTACGCCGGAGACATCGATGAGGTTGTCTTCAATTCCCAGAGTAATAAGCAACGACCCCTTCAGGGGAATTTCCTCGACGGTTTCCATCTTTATGCCGTTGATGCTGACATCCAGCGTCCGGCCCATGGAATACTCGCATTGATTGCCGGCCTCGTCGATGATGAGGAAGTCGAGCAGATGGAGGGCGTCGAGACGCAGAAACTTCCGTTTTTCAGCAGGTTTCATTTTCTGTAACTCCGGAGTCAATCCTTTGCGTTGCCAGGGTCATGCTGCGGCAACCGTTTGATTAATGGTACTTTATGCAGATGCCAGGTCGCGGAAAACCGCCGCCTATGGTAATGATATCATCAATACCCGTACGATTTGTAGGAAAAAGTTATATTTCGGTTAAATTTTGCCTGCCGGCGCGGCTTTGCACTCTTTTTGTTCTTCTGCGGCGAACCGTTTCTCGAAAAAGCTTCTGCTTCTGGTATAGTGGCCTGCAGACCGAAGTGTTATAAAGATCACCGTTGTTCAATAAGAGTTTTTCATGCGTATTGACAAAGTACTTCTGCTAATCCTGTCGTTTCTGCTGCTCAACACAGCCGCCCCGAGGGCCCAAACTCCAACGCTGCTGGAGGCAATGGCCCGGCATCTTACCTGTTATCCGCTGGAAACCGTTTCCAGGCAGGGAGAGAAGCTGTCGCTGGACCACCGCGATCTCTGTCTTGCGGCGATCTATAACGAAACCGGCGGCGCGCCGCTGTGGGTCAGGGAGCACGGACCTGGAATCCGGGCGGCCGTCATTCTTTACTATCTGAGAAACGCAGACAAAGAGGGCCTGGAGCCGCATCACTATCAGATCTCGGAAATCGAGAAGCTCTGGATGCAGAGATCACCGGAGTCTCTGGTAAGGCTCGATGCGCTGCTGACCTTCAATGCGGTAAAATACGTGCACAACGTCAGCAACGGCGATCTCCGGCCCTATATGGCCAATCCGGATCTCTTTCCGGAGGCCGGCCAGAAGCCCTTCGACCCGGTGGCAACGATCGAGGAGATGCTGACGGCCCAGGACCTCGACGACTATTTTGCCGCGGCGCCGCCGGATAACAAGCACTATATCGATCTGAAAAGGGCGCTGGCCGTCTACCTCGACATGGCCGTTCCCGAACCGTGGCAGGAAATAGCCGCCGGCAGAAGCATCCGTTTGCAGGAGACGGACGAGAGAATACCGCAAATCAGAAAGCGTCTGGCGCTGCTGCTGCGACTTGAGCCGGAGGATCCGATATCCGAGGTATACGATGACTCCCTGCAGCAGAGGCTGCTGTTGTTCCAGGAGTTGCACGGTCTCGACACCGATGGGGTCATCGGTCCGAAAACGCTGGCTGAGCTCAACGTCAATCCGGCCGAGCGGCAGGCGCAGATACAGGTTAACATGGCCCGCTGGCGCTGGCAGGAGCACGATTTCGGCGGTGATTATATCATTGTCAATATTGCCGATTTCCATCTCTATGGCTACAGGGACGGCGTACTGCGTCTGGATCTGCCGGTCATCGTCGGCAAATTTCAGCATCAGACGCCGGTGTTCAGCGATCATATAAAATATATTGAATTCAATCCCTTTTGGAACATCCCCACGAGCATTGCCGTCAACGAGGAGCTTCCGAAACTGCGCGAGAATCCTTTCCATCTGGTCGACAAAAACATTCGTCTTTTTTCCAGCTGGCAGGAGGACGCTGTCGAACTCGACTCTGTGGCCATCGACTGGGACAGTGTCAGCAGATCGCAGATGGCCGGTTACAAACTACGGCAGGATCCGGGGCCGGAGAATGCCCTGGGCAGAATCAAATTCGTCTTTCCCAACAGGTATTCGGTATATCTGCATGACACCCCCGCCAAGGCCCTGTTCAGCGAACAACAGCGGTTTTTCAGCCACGGCTGCATCAGGGTCTCTTCGCCGGAAAAACTGGCGCACTTCATATTGAGTGAAAACGCTGAAAACTGGGATCTGGATAAGGTGCTGGAAACGATGGAAAAAGAAGAAAGGAAGATCGTTTTGGTGCGGCCGCCGCTCAACATTCACCTGACCTACCAGACCGCATGGCTTGACAAACAGGGTCGAATTCATTTTAATAGGGACATTTATGACCGCGACAAGATGTTATACAGAGCCCTCTCACTGGAATGAAAAGCGAAATTATAAACGGAAACGACTTTGAGTATGGCAGCCACTATAAACGGAAACGACTTTGAGTATGCCAGCCACCGGCCGGGGATGAGTCGGCGCGCCTTTCTGCTGGCCGCAGCTTCGGCGGCGGCGACCCTGGCTTTGCCGGATCTGGGAATGGCGGGAAAGAAAAGAATTATGCCGCTGCGGTTCTATCATACCCATACCGGCGAGCGCATGGTCGTCGATTACCGTCCCGGCTCCTACGGCGGTTCGGTGCGGCAGGCGCTGGAGCATTTCCTCAGGGATTTCCGCACCGGCGAGGTACATCCACTCGATGGCCGCTTGTTCGACAGTCTCTGCGCCATCCAGAAAAATTGCGGCAAGCCGGCCCCCTTCGAGATCATCTCCGGCTACCGTTCGCCAAAAACCAATGCCGGGCTGCGCCGGAAAAGTTCGGGCGTAGCCAGCAAGAGCCTCCATATGCAGGGGCGCGCCATCGACATTCGGGTGGCCGGGCTGTCGACGAAAAAGTTGCGCGATATCGCCCTCGACGTCCATGAGGGTGGGGTCGGTTACTATCCCCAGTCGCAATTTATTCACATCGACACCGGCCGCAAACGCAGCTGGTAGCCGCCGCTGCCCGCCGCCGTCGGGGCTTGGCCGCTACTGTCTGTACAGCGCCGCCACTCCTTCCGCCTCCCGCTGCACCCGCCGCTTCAGCTCTTCCGGGGCGATGACTTTGGCCATGGCGCCGTACTGCAGCGTTTTCATGACTATTTCCCTGTCGTCGCTCACCGGCAGATGCAGCAGCACCCCCTCCTGGGTTTCCTCGATTACCTGATCTCTGTGCCAGCGCTGATAGCGGACCAGTTCGGCCGCCGTCGAGGTGAAGAGAATGGTGGCCTTGTAGATTACTTCTCCTTTGAAGATGCCGAAGGCCGAGTTGAGATAGGCGTCGAAATTGTCGTCGCTGCTGCGCTTGAAACTCTTCCTGTGCAGCAGGGCCGAACCTATGCGGGCAATATGGAAAAGACGGATATCCCGGCGCAGCCGGCAATAGGCCAGCAGATACCAGCGTCCCTGATAACTGATGAGGCGCAGGGGTTCGAGTTCCCTCAGGCTCTGCCGGCCCTTGGACGAGCGGTAGCCGACGCCGAGGACCCGCTTTTTCACCGTTGCCTCGATGATGGTCTCGAAGATGGCGGGGTCTATGGCCTCGACTTCGACCCATTCGCAGTGGATGGCCTCTATCAACCGGGAATATTCGGGAAAAACCAGCTCGCCCAGCCGCTGCTCCAGAGTTTGGACCTCCGGCAGCGAGCCGAGACCGGCCTCGTCGGCCATCTTGTTGAGCATGCCGAGGAGAAAGACGATCTTCGGGCTTTTTTCAAAGGGCAGGC
>JBEPWT010000049.1:0-19220 GCA_041642275.1 Desulfopila sp.
CGATGCACCTTTGGGAGATGGTGCCGCAGCCCTCTATCTGCCCCTTTTCCAAAAGCGTGAAGAGATTGAGGACGATGTCGGGGTCGAACTGTTTGGCGGCGCCGAGTCCAAGGTTGACGACCGCATCCTCGATTTTCATCTTGGCGAAATGCTTGCGGCCTGCAAGCATGGTCTCGAAGGCATCGCATACGGTCAATATTCGCGCTCCGAGAGGGATATCCCCGCCTTTGAGCCCATCGGGATAGCCGGTACCGTCCCATCGCTCGTGATGGTGGCGCACCAGGGGCTCTATGTCGCTGAGAAACACCAGCGGCTTCAGTATGCGAACGCCGATGATCGGATGCTGGCGGACAATATCCATCTCCTTGCGATTGAGAATGCCGAGCCGCTCAAGAATTTGGTCGTTCATGCCTATCTTGCCGATATCGTGCAGCAGACCGCCATGGTAGGCGGTTTCGGCCTGGGCCCTGGTCAGATTCATCTCATAGGCCACCTGCCTGGCAAAACGCGCCACTCGCACCGAGTGTCCGTGGGTCTGCTCATCCTTGGCCTCTAGCGCCAGCGTGAATCCCTCGACCATCTGCCGCAGGGTGTCGAGCATTTTTTCATCGAAACTGAGGCTTTTCTGCAGAGCGATGGCCCCCTGCTCGCCCAGCGCCCGCACCATTTTTTCCTCCGCCGCATTCAACCGCCGGTGATCGGTGAAATAGACGGCGAGAATACCGTGGAAATCACGAACGATGTCAAAGAAAAACGCCTGAATCGAGCCGACTCTTTTTTTGCCTATTTTATCGAGGTTTGGAATGCGGCCGTCGTTGAGGGCATCTTCTATGAAGACGGAGTCTTTGCCCTCGCAATCGAAGATACCCATCAGGGTCTCGTAGTCGATCTCCGCCAGGTTCCTATAGGAGAAGCCATGCGATATCTTATTTTCTATACTTTTTTTGCCCTGATCCACTATCCAGAAGATACAGCCCTTGGCGCTGAAGATCTCTGCTATGTTGGCGACTATCCGCTCCAGTATCTCCTGGGTGTTTTCACCGCTGTGTATGGCCTTGCTGACATGGGTGAAGACCTCGAAAAACTGTGAGACATCATGTCCGGGCCCGCCTTCCTTCCGCGGAAATCCGCCATCTTCGACTTCTCTCATACCACTCCTTGCCGTCGCAGACGATCGATTGCTTGCTGGTTATAGCCCAGTTCCCTAAGGATTGTGCCGGTATCCCCGCCAAAGGCCGGCGGTGAGGAGCGTACCGCTCCCGGAGTCCTATCAAGTTTGACCGCAATACCGAAGGTCTTCTCAACCCCCTTCTCCCCGCGAATATCGACAATCATCTGCCGCTCGACAAACAGCTCGTCGGTCAAGACCTCATCGATATCCTGGACCGGCGAATAGCAGACATCGGCCTGGGCCAGCAATCCATGCCAGTGAGAGAGGGACCTGCCGGCGAAGATGGCCCGCAGTCTCTCGAGTATCTCCAGGCGTCTGTTTTCATCGTACTGGAGCCCGCCGTACTCTTCCACTTCCAGAATCGAGCAGAGGTTGTGCCAGAACCTGTTTTCCACCGCACCGAGAGCAAGATATCTGCCGTCCGCCGTTTCATAGGTATTGTAGCAGGCGAAACGATGGGAGAGCATCGATTGCGATCGGCGCTGCTTTTTGCCGGTCTTCTTGGCGAGGATATGCGGCAGCGTCAGAAAGCCGAGCATGCCGTCGGTCATGGAAATGTCTATGTGCTGCCCCAGACCGCTGCTGCTGCGCTCATGAAGGGCCAGCAGAATGCCGATGACGCCGTTCATGCCCCCACCAGCGATATCGGCGGCCTGAACGGCGGGAATGACCGGCGGCCCCTGGCTGGGGCCTATGCAGTCCAGCACCCCGGCACGGCTGAGATAGTTGACATCGTGACCGGCTTCATGGGCGGCCGGTCCTTCCTGGCCGTAGCCGCTGATGGAGCAGTATATGATCGCCGGATTCAATCGCCTGATATCCTCATAGCCGACACCGAGGCGGTCAACGACCCCGGGACGGAAACCCTCGATGATCACGTCCGCCTCTGTGGCCAGCTGGTAGAAAATCTCCTGGCCCTCGCCACTCTTGAGGTTGAGCGTCATGTGGCGTTTATTGCGATACACATCGGCAAAGTAGAGATCATCGGCTATGAACCTGCGGTCCTCCACGGCTATGACATCCGCGCCGTGGTCGGCCAGTACCATTGAGCAATAGGGACCGGGAAGCAGCCTTGACAGATCAAGTACCCTGATTCCGTCAAGAGCTCCCATGTCGCCTCTCCTTTTCCTCTACTGATTCCGGGCCAACATTCTTGTGCGTCATCAGAATTCGATTCCTTTTTGCGCCTTTATTCCCTTTTCGTAGGCATGCTTGACTACACCCATTTCCGTGACCGTATCGGCAACATCGACCAGTGACGGGTGGGCATTTCTGCCGGTGAGAATCATATGAAGCCGCGGCGGTCTCTGGTGCAGGAGATCAACAATCTCTTTGACGTCGAGAAAATCGTAGAGCGGCAGATAGGTGATTTCGTCGAGAACGACCAGATCAAAGAGATCGCTTTCGACTTTTTCCCTGGCCAAACGAAATCCCTCCCGCGCCACTTGCCTGTCGGCGGTGATCTCTTCTTTTTTGAAGACGAATCCCTGGCCGCAGACATGCCACTCGAGAGTATCGAGGCCTCGGGCAAAGATTCGCTCGCCATATTCTCCTACTCCCTTGATAAACTGGATGACACAGACCCGCAGGCCATGACCGAGGGCGCGAAAGACCAGGCCCAGGGCTGCAGTCGTCTTCCCCTTGCCGTTTCCAGTATAGAGTATAATCCTTCCGCTCATAGCCTTTGACCTCCCGTCCCTGCCATATCCGATGAACCGGACCTGCCTGGCAGGCCCAGCTGCTCTGTTATATTTTTTCAGTATAGTCTCTCTCTTGGTCCGACACCACTGTTTTCGGGCATCTCAGCGATATCCCGCCATAATACAGACTGATACAAAACTGTTGACAAACTGATAAATTTGGATTTAAAGTACCATAGACTGAGCGCTCGTTCAACTTGTCTTTACTCTCTTTTCTGACAGCGGCGATCCTCGGTCACGCTATGATGCCTTATCGGGTATTGGAGATCGAGCGACCAGTCTCCTCCGACTGTTCTAACCGTGCAGTCCCGTCCATTCAGCACGGTTGGCGACACCGGTCAGCTCCTCTTTGATCGAGCGCTCGATCTTTACTACCTTTGCAGCTGATTTTCCCGCCCCCAGGCTTTGCTTGACCAGCCCGGCTGCGGGTTTGATACCGGCCCGAAGCAGAGCCAGATGTTTTGGGGCCGTGTACAGCAATAACTCTTCGAAGGCGTGGTACGCCGGCAGGAGAGTGCCATCAGGTTCGTCATCTTGAACGCGGGATCTCACCGGCAGCGTGCCGGCGCATCTGCTGCTGGGAGTATGCAGGCAGCGCATCGGAGGTTCAACGGGACGACGGAGCAGCATCATCATTTTAAGGAGGAGATAATGAACAGCGCGTACAAAAAGGAAATCAGGTATACCCTGCTCTTCAGCGTTCTCTTGCTGTTGACGGGGCATTGCGGCTTGTTTTTCGTAGCCTTTCCACCCTTGCGGGGCCACATGCTCTTCGGCTTTCCCTCTCAATTCATCATCCCGGTGCTCATGGGCTGGATCGGTCTGATGGTGGTAGCAGCCATCCAGGCCAAACTGACCAACGACCTCGATGACGAAATCGAAGCCCTGGAAGATGTGGTTGAAGAATCTTAATGAGAGGGATAGACAATGGAAAAGCAACAGTGGGCACTTGAAGATCCCACCATTGGGATCATATTCGTAGCAGCTTCTTTTATCTTTTTTTACTTCGTCGGCTGGTATTCCGCACGCGCAGCCAAAACCTCCACCGACTACTGGACGGCCGGCCGCTCCATCGGCTCAGTAACCAACGGGCTCGGCATGGCCTCGAGCTACATGAGCCTGGCCACCTTCATGGGTGTGACCGCTCTGATTCTCAATCTCAAGGTCCCCTTCGTCTACATGTGGATACAGTTCGGACTGTCGATTCCGTTGATCACCCTCTGGTACGGTACGCCGCTGCGGCGCCTGGGCGTGTTCACCCCGGCCCAGTTCGTACGCGAACGCTACGGGCTGAATACATCCTATGTCGTCGCCATCTTCATGGTGCTGATCATGGTCATGTACGCCCTCGGCCAGATGATCGGCGTCGCCAAGGTTTTCGAAATGCTCTTCGGCGTCAACTATACCCTGGCCCTGGTCTGCGGCGGCGCCCTGATCGTCGGCTATGTCGCCATCGGCGGCATGTACGGCACCTCCTATAACGCCGCCTTCCAGATGGTGTTGATGGGAATCGCCTTTATCGTTCCCCTGGGAGCCATCATGAAGGCCATGGGCAGTTCCGGCTGGTACTTT
This sequence comes from Desulfopila sp., assembly GCA_041642275.1. GTDB lineage: Bacteria > Desulfobacterota > Desulfobulbia > Desulfobulbales > Desulfocapsaceae > Desulfopila_A. The sequence goes on from JBEPWT010000049.1 coordinate 4,444, forward strand.
CCGCCGCTGCTCTACGCCGACATGGTGCCGGCCATGCTCGATGCCGTACCCGACTTCTTCGACATGAAATACGGCTTCAAATGGTATTTCGCCCTCATCCCGACCCTGACTATCGGCGCCATGGGTCTTCCCCATCTGGGCATGAGGATCTACACCGCCGCCAACCTTAAAAGCGCCAGAGGGGCCATGGTCTGGTTCACCTTCTTCTGCGGCATCACCTTCAGCGCCACCTATGCCATGGGATTTGCCGGTGTTTTCTTCCAGGCTACCTCGGGTGCAGTGATCGCCCCTGAGGACTATGACAAGATCACCCTTATTCTCAACGGCGTCTACAACCCACCGTGGGTACTGGCCTTTGTCATCGCCGGCGCCATAGCGGCGGGCCTGTCGACCATCAGCGCCAATCTTATGGCCATCGGCGCACTTATCGCCCAGGATATCGTTGCCACGATCAAACCCAACCTCGACGAATCAAAAACCAAGGTGCTCAATTACTGCGCCATCGCCGGTGGTGGTCTCGCCGCCATATTGATCGCCTTGAATCCACCGGATTTTCTGGTGGTCTCGGTACTCTTCGCCTTCGGCATGGCAGGCGTGACCGTCGCCCCCCTGGTCATTCTCGGGGTCTGGTGGAAACAGGCCAACCGCTACGGCGCCACGTCCGGCACCCTGATTTCCGGTCTGCTCTACATAGCCGTCTCGCCGTATATCTTTCCCAATTTTGTCGTCTCCAGCGGTTTGCAGTCGGCCCTGGGCATGTCGGGCGCCCTGCTTTGCGTGCCGCTGTGCTTCTTCCTCGTCACCACCGTTTCCATGATCACCAACAGGATTCCGGCCCTGGCGAAAAACATTCCGCTCGATGAAAACAAACGCCTTGTTGACTCCATCCACGGCTGGACGGTATATAATGAGCAGCGTTACAATTCCACAATGGCGGGCATAGTCGTTGCCGCAGTCAGCGGCTTCTTCGTCATCTATGCCATACTGCCTGGTGGCTGGGTAGCCTGAACACCGGCAAAGAGGATACATCTATAAAACCACCCTGTTCTGCAATCCTTCAAGGGATTGCAGAACAGTTTTTTCATGAAAGGTCTTCGAATTAGCAGATGAATATGGCAGAAATATATCGAGGCATGGTGAGGGGGGACAGTACCCTTTTCAAGCTGGCGCTCGAGGGAAAAGCCAGACGATACGCCCTCGCCAACCTTTTTATCCTCGGGGTCCTCTTCGGTTTCTCCAATCTCATCGGCACACTGCAGACAAGCCCCAACCTGCCTCTGGACGGAGCATACGCTTTCATCACTCCCCTGATATTCTCGACGGCGGGAGTGGTAACCATGTGCGGCGCCATCATCGCCTTGACCATGATCTACTGGGCAGCGGCCAAGGCCTTCGGCGGGTATGGCGGATTCGGTTTGATCTTCGATCTCATCGGTCTTGCCGCTCTTCCCTTCTGGTTTTTGGCGCCGATGCTCAACTACGCCCTGCGCTATCCCCATCAAGGGCTGCTGCGCATTCTGCTGATTCCGGCCATTGTTGGCATCTTTTTATGGTCCTTCAAGGTCGTCCGCCAGAGCCTGATGACCGGCCAGGGCCTCGGTGCAATCCGGGCCACCATCGCCGTCGCCGCCATGTGGATCTTCAGCGTCAGTTCGATCTACGTCTTCATTCCCTGAGCATCGATTTCGTTCTGCTCATTTCTCCTCAAGTAAAATAGAGTCGCCGTCCGCCAGTGAGTTGCCCGGGAAAAAGGATTCATCGGCCTTGGAGTCGATCACGCAGTTCCTGCCGACGGTGACGCCTTCAGGAATTCGGCCCCCCTTGCCGACAAGGGTAATGCCGGTATAGAGATGAGAGGGGGCGATGCTGTTGACGGTATTGTGGCCATCGCCTTCACCGATTATCGATCCGCTACCGACAACCACCCGCTTGTCAAGAATGGAGAGGTCAACTACGCTGTCTTTCTTGACCACACAGTCGGTAAAAAGAATCGAATCTCTGACCACGGCTCCCTCCTCCACAACCACGCCGGGAGAAAGCACCGAGTTGATGACGGTGCCCCGAATAGCGGAGCCTGCAGATATCAGCGAGTTCGTCACCCTGGGCTGGCGGCCGAAACGCGACGGTGCCCGGTCCGCCGATCGGCCTTCGGCTTCAACATTGGTCCGTATCTGCCACTTTTGCGGGGAAATCCCGCTTTCAGGGGTAATAACATCCATGTTCGCCTCCCAGTAGGCCTGAATTGTCCCCACATCACGCCAGTACCCGTAAAAGGGATAGGCGAAGACATTGTCATTGGCGATACCGTAGGGCAGGATATGCATGCCGAAATCGAGATCGTTTTTGTCTCGTACCAGGCAGGCCATCAGATACTGGTAGTCAAATACGTAAATACCCATGGAGGCCAGGTTGGTTTTCGGCTCCTTGGGTTTTTCCTCCCAGCCGATGATCCGGTTGCGGTTATCGATAATGCCGGCACCGAACTGATGGATCTCGTTTTTGGGCACGACCATCATGCCGACGGTGACATCTGCCTTTTTCGAACGATGATATTCCAGCATGGCATCGAAATCCATCTGGTAGATATGATCGCCGGAGAGGATGACCACCTCCCTGGCTGGATTGTCGTTGAGAAAGTCGAGGTTGCGCCGGACGGCGTCGGCAGTGCCTTTATACCAGTCGGACTCCTTCTCGCCGGTGCGCGGCGGCAATATCTTCACCCCCCTGCTGCGGCCGGTTAAATCCCAGGCATCACCGCTTTCCAGATGGCTCATCAGCGACAATGGCTTGTACTGGGTCAGCACCCCGACCTTGCTGAGGCCGGAGTTCATAACGTTGCTGAGGCTGAAATCTATTATGCGGTAGATCCCGGCAAAGGGCACGGCCGGCTTGGTCCGGCGCTTGACCAGAATGTTCAGCCTGCTGCCTACCCCCCCGGCCAGAATAAGTACAAGGGCATCTTTGAAACGGCTCATCTCAACACCTCCCCATATTTTACGATTGCCGGCCACTTCGCCTGCGACAGGTTGGGATAGACGGTTGCGCCTTCTTCGATCCGGGTCTGCAGCGGTATGCGGTTGTTCCAGCCGATTACCGTCACATCTTCAGCTGTGCTCCCCGGTTCGGCGCCGATGACCACATTGGATTCGTAGGTATTGTTGACATCGGCTACGACCTTGTTGAGGCGGCAGTGTTCGCCTATCTCGTTATTAAAGAAGAGCACCGAGTTTTCGACCACCGAGCCTTTTTTGACAATGACGCCGGGAAATATAACGGAATTGTTGACCTCGCCATCTATGACGCAGCCGTTGTAGATCAGACTGTTGCTGATTTTGGCAGCCTGCCCCAGGTGCGCAGGCTGGAAATCCTGGATCCCCCTGTGTTGAAGATTGGTGCGAAACCCCCATTTTTCCAAATCGATTGCAGGTTCGTCGCCCAGGAGGTCCATGTTCGACTGCCAGTACTCCTCCACCGTACGGGTATAGCCCCAGTAGCCGCAGAATTTGTAGCCGTATACCCGAGCCCCCTCCTCCACCAGCATGGGAATAATATCCTTGCCGAACTCAAAGGAGTGCTCCTGCTGATTCTGTCTCAAGGCTTTATAGAGCACTTCCGGCCGAAAGCACATCACCGTCAGCGAGGCCCAGTCCGAACTCGGCTCCACAGGTTTTTCCCAATACCCTTCGATTTTACCACCCCGTTCTCCATCCTCATCGTTGATCACTGCCACGCCGAACCGGCTCGCCTCTTCTCTGGGCACCTTGATGAAGGCGATGGTCAGATCGGCATCTTTTTCGTAATGATAGTTGATCATTTCCTGGTAATCCATCTTATAGATGTGATCGCCGGAGAGTATGAGGATCTCTTCGGGTCTGTGGTATTCGACGAAATCAAGATTCTTGAAAACGGCATCGGCCGACCCACGATACCAGTCTGTGGCTTCGGTGCCTAAAAAAGGCGGTAGAATAGATATGCGGCGATACCGGCCGATCATATCCCAGGCCGCGCCGGTGCCGATATGATTGATCAGGGAATAGCTGCGGTATTGGCTGAGAATGGCAACCTGTTCGATGCCGGAGTTCATCAGATTGGAGAGGGCAAAATCGATAACCCGGCCGAATCCGCCGAAGGGGACAGCCGATTTGGGACGATAATAGGTAAGGGCGTTGAGTTCATCCACCCTCCCGCCGGCGAGAATCATGGCAAGTGTCGTTGGTCTAAGCATATCGGTACCCGGAGTTGTAGAAAGTTTGAGCTTTCTTGAATTATGGAAAAAAGCTGTGACGGGGATAGGATAAAGTGTAATCCACGGGAACGGATTTGCCAAGCCTGCTCGTCAAGGACGGCTTCCCGCACCCAGGCCGGGAGGATCCGGGGGATAAAAGGATCAATCCTTCATATGCCGCATTGTCAGACGCTTCAAGGTCTGGGTAGTAAAATCTTTTTCATCGATTTCGAGGTTTTTCAACGGTACTTCGGCCCTGGCGGAGTCCTTATGGCCGCCGGCTGATCCGAGAGAGCCGAAAATTCTGGTGGCGAGCTTGCCGGCGCTTTTGCGGTAGCCGTCGCAGCGAAAGATGACCACCAGCTTCTCGCCATGGATACCTGAGACGATAACCCAGTCTATCTCACCGACATGATTTAGAAAATCGGCTATTATAACCAGCACGTCAGGGCTTCTTACCCTGCCGACATGCGTATAATATCTTCTCTTGGAGTATTTGAGGGCATCGAGGGCCATACTGAAATACTTCAACTCCGACTTTCGCAAATCCGTCAGTTCGAACTTGCGCACCAGGTTGCGGTTGGCAATGCCAAACAGATAGCGGAAGGATATGCCGTCGGCCAGCCCGCCCTTTTTTTCAAAATCCTGAGTGTCGACCTTGATGGCGTAGAACAGAGCAGTGGCCAGGGCCACGGATGGTTTCATGGAGGCGGCCCGCAGGTATTCGACCAGCATGGTCGAACAGGCTCCGTAATCGGGTCGAATATCGATATAATCCGCCTTCCATTCGCCGGCGACGGGATGGTGGTCTATGATGACATTGAAGGGCAGCTTTTCAAAGCAGGGCAGGTGGCTTGGCTGCGAATCGACCAGCACCAGTTTGGTATAGTCGCCGGTTTTGACATTCTTCAGGCGCTCCAGCGGAATTTTGAGACGCTCAACCATAGCCACATTGTTGAGCCGTCGTATTTCGTTGGGATGGGCGATGGTGGTATTTTTGGTTCTGTAGCGAAGGAGTCTTTTGATAGCCATGGCGCAGGCCAGGGCATCGGGATCGGCATTGATGACAATCAGAACCTCGTCTTCTTTGGCGAACACCTCCCAGAACTGCTTCAGCCTCTCCTTTGCCGTCTTCCGGGCAGATTGTTCAAGAATTGACGTATTCGATGTTATTTTCTTTCGTGCCATCTTTCGTGCCATTAATGGTAACAGATGCGCTGACGAAGGAGGCGGCCTGCTCCATAATCTCATCCCGGATCACCAGAAAGAGTGAAGATTGCCGCATGTGCCTGAACTCGGAGGAGCAAGCACCGGTACTTATATTTCAGCCTTCAATAACGCACACCGCCTCCTCTAAAATTCAGCCCTTTCTCACATCGGCGAAAGATCGCCTCAGGGCGGGAGCATGTTGAAAAACCCTTGTGTTTCTCACGCGTTCGGGAGTATTTCAACACACACGAAGGCGCAGTATAGCACATTACCAATCCTTAATGCAAGAGCGGCGCCCGGCGATGCTCGTCCGTGGGCCCCGACAGCAGCTGCATCCTGGCAAAGAGCCATCCAGGCCTTGTCTGCATGCAGGTATGCCGGCCCCCGTCCCGGCCGTATCCTGTACTTGACTGCAGATGACGATAATGGTACTGAGGATAAATGGTGTCCCCAGAATCGTATCACACAGTCTTTTGAAAACATAAAAAAATGGTAAAATTCTTCGCAGTCGGTCTTGGAGGAGCCGTAGGCTCAATGGCCAGGTATGGTGTTGCCGTGCTGGCCGAAAAGCTGGGCTCGCTCAACTTCCCTCTGAGCACATTCTTGGTCAACATTATCGGTTCGCTTGCCATCGGATTCTGCTGGAGCTCTTTCGAGCGTGTCCACATCAGTCATGAATTCAGACTTTTCATATTCACCGGTTTCCTCGGAGGTTTCACGACCTTCTCGGCATTTACCCGGGAAACCGCCCAGCTTTTCAGGGCAGGTGAACCTTTTTACGCCGTCTCCTATCTTGTTTTCTCCAATGCAATAGGTCTGGCTGCTGTGTTTTTCGGCTTCTTCCTTGCACTTCACCTGTGGCGCTGAGAGGAAAACAACGTGATATTGCTCAACCGCTATCTTTTGGCTCAATACGCCCGCAACTTCACAACTGTTTCCACGGCCTTCATAGCCATCTATCTTCTTGTCGATTTTTTCGAAAAAATTGACAAATTCACCTCCCACGGCGGCTCCATGGCCTTGGCCCTGCGGTTCTTCTTTCTCAATATCCCCTTTATCCTCGACCAGCTCGGGCCGGTACTCATCCTGCTCTCTGGCGTCATCACCCTGGGAATGCTCAACCACAACAATGAATTGCGTGCACTCAAAGCAGGAGGAATTCCCTTACAAACCATTGCCAAACCCATTATCATAGGCGGTTTACTGACAACCCTGCTCTTTCTGTTCATGGCCCAGTTCATCCTGCCCAGCACCATTTCCACCACCAATCGGATCTGGTATGAGCAACTGCAGGGCAAGGTACCTCTGGGAATTTATCGCAGCGGACGCTATTACTATAAAGGCGAAGAAGGCTTTTATTCCTTCGAATGGCCGGACACCCAGCGATTTTCCTTCAAAAATTTTTCTTACTCGCAGTGGAATTCTGAGTATAATCTCAAATTTCTGCTCAGTGCCGGACGGGCGGAGTGGCAAGACGGCAGCTGGACATTTACAAACGGTCAGACCCAGCGCCTCGAAGCCGGCGGAGACTATTCCTATGCAATTTTCAGCCACCGGCAAGAAGCGCTGCCAGAATCACCAGATGCCTTCTTCATTCCCACTTACAGAGCGGCCGAGCTCTCGCTTACAGGCCTCTTCAGAGAAGCAGGAAAAAAAGAAACGCCGGAGGAGAAAACCGTTTCCTGGGCCAATTTCTACGGCCGCATCTCCTATATTTTGCTAGGAATCCCGCTACTTCTTCTCGGCATGCCCATCCTTCTCATATCCTATCAGAAATGGGGCCGCGACCTGGCTGTCGCCATTCCGGCCAGCTGCATGCTGGCCTTTCTTGCCTGGGGCTTCTGGGGGGCCCTGCAGTCATTTGCCAAGGCCGGCTATCTGGCCCCGACCATAGCCGCCGTCTCCATCCATCTTCTCTTCTCCGCCTTTGGTGTTTTTCTGTTGCGCCGAGAGGACAGGTAATGGTTTTTCAGCCGCTGGTCAAAGGGTATTTGAACCAGCCCTTCTGCCTGTGCCCATCCTGCCCGCCGCCCCTGCACTTTAAAAATCAAAATCGAAGTTGAGCGCAGAGAGCCGAATCGGTGGGCATCTCTTCACGGCTCCGCATAAAGACATCACCGCCTTTGTCAAGAGTAAACCTTACCGCCACATCGAGTAAGTCAACCGAGGGACTGTCATTGAGGCCGGTAATGACGGTTTTTGCATTCTCCCGGTCAAAAGTACCCCAGACATGTTCATTGTCGACCACGAACAGTGTCTGCACCCTGCCCTCAAAGGCAGCAGCAAGTATCGGTTGAACCTCATCAGTCACCAGACCGGTGCCGAGACCGTTGCGGTAGCTTGCCACCGCTTCTTCTTCCTCTCTGGACAGATCATCGGCGACCAGTTGCCAGGACTGAGCATGCAGTTGTTTTTTAGACATGTCCCGCACGTTCCGGTTGATTCCCTGTCCAAGAATATTTTTGCCTTTGGTGATACGACGATAGACCCCCTGCAACTCATCAGGACCGGCAAGGACAATCGGGCATTTCAACTCATCGAGACGAGGAAAGAGCCCGACGTCCACCGCCTGCAGATAGCGCTCGACATTCTCCTTTTCTTCATCTATGCCCACACCATGTCCATGATACACCGCCTCCCGCCTGGCTCCGCCGCCGGGAGTGTTGGTGTGATACTGCAGTTGCTTTTCGGGATCATCGAATTTCATCGCCTCATCCAGACTGGCGGGCGTTCCCTCCGGCAGCTCGATTTCGCCGAAAGAGTGGCGCTGGCCCTTGAAGAGCTGTACCGCACCCTTGCTCAATGCCAGAACAAGATAGCGTTTTTTATCGAGAAGGGGGACGAGCGGTTTGATATGGAAACAGTCGCCGACCTGCACCAGCTCCTGAAAAGACAGCGGCAGAGAATAGCGCCGTTCCACGTCCCTGGAGCGAAAGACGGCGAGACCATCGGCACCGAGATTCATCCAGAAGCCGTTATCTTCAACTAATTTATGTTCAGACTCGAGGAAACTTCGTGCCTCAGGCGGTCGCATTCCGCCGGCGACGAGCTGTTTTTCCACATGCCCGAGAAAATTTTTATAGCGAATCGGATCCTGTTGATCACCTATTCTGCTCACCGGCATATAGATTGAAACTGCCGGCCACTGCCGCTCATTCATCAGCAATTCTATCTCGTCTTTACGTATGTTTTTCATATTCTTTCCGTTAAGTTGCGAAACCGTCACAGCTGCAACCAGGCTTCGATCTCCCCGGTCTGCAAACTTCTTTGCCCGACGACGGCTCCATATTTACGCAGGTGTTGCTATTTTTAAATACTGATCATTCTTTTCGAAAACTCCACCTGCCTGCTCACTTTCGGCTTCGGCCTGAGCGTTTTTGACTTTTTACCGTACAGACCTCCTTTACCGTCTTTTTCCCCTGTCGTCCCCTCTCTTCTCTGCCTTCAATAAGCTCCACACCGGACGCCTGTCTTCTGCGACAGGACAAATATCTCACCAAACAGGAATTCTCCGAATCCGCCCTCCAAAACAGAGTCGGCGGCGGCAGAAATGGCGCAGTTTCTGGTATCTTCCACGCTCCATCTTCAGCGTTTCTCATTCCGTCTGGATTCTTGCAACCAACATCGCCGCCTCCATGTATTTACCGCAATCTCAGCAGTTCCCGCTCTGTGTTCCTCGCAGTCTACGATTTTGCAAGCGGCGAAGACCTGCTGCCGCAAAGCCCCGTTAACGCTTGAGCCGTAGCCGCCGCAACATCTCTACTTTTCCAGACTTCAATTACCATGCCACCTGATACTCCCCCGCGAGAGCACAGCCAGCGAACCGGAGGAAAGACTGGTATGACCATTGCAAAAAGCTGAACAGCAGGAACAGCAGGACGCCTCATCGTTTTTCGCAGCTTCACCCCGGTGGGGAAATGATCACTATGTACTCTTGCGAAAAGGAAAGAAGCTATGACATCGGCAGATGTACAGGTTCACATCGGCACCAGCGGCTATCAATATGACCATTGGAAAAAGGTCTTTTATCCAGAGGACTTGCCGAAGACAGAGTGGTTCAGTTATTACAGCCAACACTTTTCAACGGTGGAGATAAACAATACCTTCTACAATCTGCCCTCCACCTCCACCTTTGAAGAGTGGCACCTCAAGGCGCCTGCCGGATTTTGCTACGCCCTCAAATTCAGCCGCTACGGCACCCACATGAAAAAACTGAAGGACCCCCGGGACTCCATCGACAATTTCCTCTCAGCAGCCGCACCTTTAAAAGAAACCCAGGGCCCCATTCTCGTGCAATTACCGCCAAACTGGACGGCAAATCCGAAACGGCTGGACAAATTTCTCCAGGCGGCCCCCAACGGGCGATATGTCGTTGAATTTCGTCACAGCTCCTGGCTCAATGAGGAAGTCTTCGTAATTCTGCAGAAAAGCAAGGCCGCACTCTGCATTCATGACATGCTGGACAACCATCCCGACAAAGCGACAACCGACTGGGTCTACTACCGGTTTCATGGAAAGGACTATGGCGGCAGTTATTCCCACCAGAAGCTCAGCGCCATAGCCGACAGGCTGATGGATCATCTCCGGGAGGGCCGCGACGCCTATGTTTATTTCAACAACGACCAGGGCGGCCATGCGGTCTCCAATGCCGCCGATCTGAAAAGGTACGTCGATAAACGGCGCAATTAGTCCAGTCGACCCGCTGTTCGCTGCCGGAGTCCGTTAAACTGCTTCCCCCGAAGCTCTGCTATCCGCTTCTAAAGAGGCATGGGCACGCCCTCTTGCCTGGATTGTTCAAATCTACCCGTAGTGGTATGCGTAGTGGTATGCTATAATTATCCAGCATTACGCAAAATCGATGTATGAATAATATGCGTTTTCTATTACCTTAGTTTGCATTGTGTATTTCATTGAAGGTACCTAAACGGCCCTTTCGCTCTTGAGAATTTACTCTGAGGCAGAATTCCGATACGTGTATGTTTAAAAAAACAACCTCTAACCGAATTTATCAGGATCTGGTCGAGCAGATTCAGGATGCGATTCTCAGCGGAAAACTTAAACCCGGTGACAAACTTCCCTCCCAAAGGAAGCTCCAGGAGGTGTTCGCCACCAGCAGAGCGTCTATCAGGGAAGCTTTGCGCGTTTTAGAGCAAAAAGGCTTGCTCGAGATAAAATTAGGCGTCAAGGGCGGTGCCGTCGTTAAGTCAAGTACCATAGAATACGTGACCCACAGCTTATCTCTTCTGGTGCAGCAACAGCAGATCCCCATACGTCATCTTGTGGAATTCCGCGAAGAAGTTGAAGGAGGCGCAGCGGCACTCGCCACGGAAAGAGCGACCAAAGAGGATATAGAGATACTCAAAAAGATACTTGCAGAAGCGAAGGCCCTGCTCGACGGGGGAGTCGGAAGGCTTGAAGAATATGATGTGGTGGACCAGAAATTTCATACTCATCTGGCCAAGATGAGTCAAAATGTGTTGTTTCTCTCTATTTTGAAAATGATTCATGACAATATCCATAACTATTTCAAAAGCCTGCCCAGAGAGGACAAACCCATGATGGAGCAGAACTACGAGGATCTTGTGGCGATCGTTAATGCCATTGAACATGGTTACAGCACGGAGGCCCGACGAATTGCCCAGTTACATGTCCACCGCTATTTTCAGTTTTTACAGGAGCACAAAATAGATTTTAAAAATGCACCCTGATGTTTCCATAACCCGGGGTTTGCGTAACTCTCTTTTATCACCGTAGGATATTTGTTCTGATCCCGGGGATAATCTCATCACCCACATTTTTCTTCAAAACAGCGAACTTTTACTTCTTGACAAAAGAGCATGGATAAAGGAGAGTACAAATGGGTCACCCATTATACTATTTAAGCGAACCTCGGAGCTCAGGCTGTCAACGCAACCAGGCTGTTAATCTAACCAATATGCCTGGCAAACTTTGGTAGTCCACAGATCTTCTGTTCTTCTTTTTTCCTTATAATCAAGAGGGTGTAAGCGAAGCAGTACTTTCAGGAATTCAAATCTATCGCAGGAGGAGTATTATGATAAAGCAGGTTGGTTTGGCGCTTTTTGCAAGTTGTGTTTTCTTGCTGTTTAGCGGATCGGGGGGTTCGCTGTTGGCCGCAGAGAAAGTTCTGACGATCTCTTTGGATCCCGGCAATGCCGGCCAGGACAGTTTCAATCCTTTCACGACCAATAAAACCAGTAATATCTATTATCTAATATATGACAGATTAGTGGAGATGGGTGCCGACGGCACTATCTACCCTCACCTTCTCGAGTCCTGGGATGTTTCCGATGATGGGCTGGCCATCACCTTTACCCTGAAAAAAGGCACTACATTTCATGATGGCTCTGAACTGAATGCTGAAGTACTCAAATGGTTTTTAGATAATCTGGCAGAAGGCAATTCCAAATATATGGTGGCCGCTGTTGAGTCTATTGATATTAAAGACAATTTAGCGGTTGTCTTGAATTTAAGCAGGCCAGACCCGAATATCTTGTACAATTTCACTTCCTCCTTCACCGGAATTCCCAGTAAAGTTGCGATTGAAAAATATGGTGAAGACTTTGGCCGCAAACATGTGGTGGGAACCGGTCCTTTCGAGTTTGTTTACTGGAAAACCGGTGACGAAATTGTCCTCAAGAAAAACCCTGATTATCAGTGGGCTTCACCACTGTCAGACAATCAGGGTCCGGCGAAGGTGGATAATGTTGTCTTTAAGGAAATCGAAGAAGCCTCTACCCGTTTTCTCGAGTTTCAAACCGGTGGTGTCGATATTTTGGAAGATGCTCCGACACTCTTTCTCAAGAAGCTGGAAAACAACAACAAGGTCGAAGTAATTACCATGCCGAGCAGTCGTAATTTTCACATGGTGATGAACACCAAAGACGAACTTCTAAGTGATCTCAACATCCGAAAAGCCATAGCCCTGGCTGTCAAGAAGGAAGACATCTTAACAGGTGTTTTTCAGGGAGCGGGGACACCGGCCTATACCTATCTCATTGATCGGCTGCCTGCCCGAAATGTCGATAAAAAATTTGAGATCCATTACGATCTTCAGGCAGCGAAGGCCATTCTCGACAACGAGGGGTGGAAGGCCGGTGGTGACGGTATATTAGCTAAAGATGGCAAACGCTTGTCACTGTCGCTGTGGAGTAAAAGTGACTCTACCGAGCGGAAAATAGCCGAAATGATTCAAGCGCAGCTGTCCAGGCTGGGAGTTGAAATAGAGATTGAACAATTTGATCCCAGTTCAATCAGGGCGGAATTCAAGAAAGGCGAACATGATCTGGTTGTTCGCTCCTACGACTGGGACAATGCAGATATCCTGGAATGGTTTTTTAATTCCACCCGGATTGGCTACCCCAATGTTGCCATGTGGCATGATAATGAATCCGATTATCTGATGCATGAAGCAATGACACGAGCAAAAAATCTTGATGAAAGGGTTGCCAATTTCAAAGAGTACCATGAATACCTGTTATCTCAATATATCTGGGCGCCAATTGTTAATCCCGTCAATCACCATGCGATAAACAGCAGTGTTACCATGCCATCGGCACCACGGTTCAAGATATTAATCGGGCCACCAATTATGGACATGACGGTTAACTGAAAAAGGGAGAAGCGCAGCCCCGGGAGTATGTCGGAGGAGCTTTCGGCGACATACTCCGTGAGATAATTTTCCCATGGAGTACTCAGCCGGCAGCGCTCTTAGCTGGTTTCTCTTCTGGTATAGGCTGTGGATTTTCCTCTCATTACCGTAATATTTCTTCGGACTGTAGTTCTGTCGACTGTTGAGGATGAGATATGTGGATTTACGTTCTTCGACGTACGCTGTTATTGATCCCCCTGTTTTTTATTATTTCCGTGGTGGTCTTCTCGCTTATACACCTGGTGCCGGGAGATCCGATCGATTCTCTGCTGGGGCCCGGTTCAACAAGTGCCGATAAGACTGAGTTGATTCAGGCCCATGGATTGGATAAACCGCTCGCCATCCAATATCTTGTCTGGCTGAAAAACTTCGTCAGCGGTGACATGGGCCAATCAATCATTGAGAAACAGCCGGTCGCCGACATGATTTTCTACAACATGCCCTTTACCGTACGGTTAGGCCTCGCCTCGCTGTTCATCTCCTTTTTTCTTGGGATTCTGCTGGGGATTATTTCAGCTGCTGCCAAAAACACCTTCATAGATTACATCTCCATGATCATTGCCCTGCTGGGCGTCACCGTACCGGCTTTCTGGCTGGGGTTGATCCTGATGTTGATTTTCTCGGTGATGCTGGGGTGGTTCCCGGTATCCGGCTCAGGAAGTTTACAGACCCTGGTTTTACCGGCGATAACGGTTGGCATGGGCGGCGCCGGGCTTATCGCCCGTATTACCAGAGTAAGTATGCTGGAAATGTTCAACAAGGAATTTGTGCTGCTGTTATACGCCAAGGGACTCAGCAAACCCGCCATTATCATAAAACATGTTTTCCGCAATGCCCTTATGCCGGTTATTACCATATTCGGCCTCCGGCTCGGTTGGATACTGGGTGGTGCCGTCACCATTGAAATCGTCTTCAGCCGTCCAGGCATTGGCAACATGCTGCTTTCCTCACTCTACCGGCGGGATTACCCGGTGGTTCAGGCGTCGTTGATCTTTTTAACCATGGCCGTAATTATCGGCGCCTTCATCGCAGATATCATGTATGCATACGCCGATCCACGGGTCAGGGATGTCTATAAATAATCAAGGGTGAGGCTTTTACGATGACTGAGCACAAACATAAGCCCCCGTGGGTTATAATCCTGCAGAGATTCTCCGCCAATAAAATGGGGGTTGTCGGCACCGTTTTAATAGCCTGTCTGGTCATTGTTGCTCTTTTTGCCCCGCTGCTGGAACCCTATTCCTATAAAGAACAAAATATTGCCATTGCCAATGAACCGCCATCGCTGAAGCATATAATGGGAACCGACGATTTTGGCCGCGATCTCCTCAGCCGGACCATACGAGGGGCCCGAATTTCCTTCGTGGTGGGGGTGCTGTCGGTGCTGATATCGGTGGTCATCGGCCTGGTTATCGGCTCGATAGCTGGATTTTATGGTGGGCTGATCGATCTGGTTCTGACAACTATCGCCGATTTGACCTGGTCGATGCCGGCCATCCTCATCGCCCTTTTGCTGGTGGCAATCATCGGAGCGGGTCTGGAAAGCGTGGTTGTCGCCATAGGATTATCCTATTGGGCCCAATACGCCCGCCTGGTTCGCGGGCAGATCCTCTCCCTGAAGAGCGCCGTATTCATTGAGGCCACAAAGTCGATGGGGGCGAGCGACTATGTGAT
>JBEPWT010000050.1:0-18855 GCA_041642275.1 Desulfopila sp.
CTCTCCATCTTCGGCGATCACAGCGACGTCTATGCGGCAAGGCAGACCGGCTGGTCGATGCTCTGTTCCCAGAACGTTCAGGAATGCATGGATATGTCCCTGATCGCCACCCAGGCATCGCTCAAGTCGCGGATCCCCTTCCTGCATTTCTTCGACGGTTTCCGTACCTCCCACGAAATCCAGAAAATCGAAGAGCTGACCTATGAAGACATGAGCGCCGTCATCGAAGAAGAACATATCGAAGCACACCGGGCCAGAGCCCTGACCCCGGACCGGCCGACCATTCGGGGAACCGCCCAGAATCCGGACGTCTACTTCACCGGCAGGGAAACGGTCAACAAATACTACAATGTCTGTCCCACCATCGTTCAGGAAACCATGGACCGCTTCGCCAAAATCACCGGCCGTCAATACCATCTGTTCGACTATCATGGCGCCCCGGATGCAGAGGATGTCCTCGTCATGATGGGTTCCGGCTGCGAAGCCGCCACCGCCACCATCGATTATCTCGTCGCCCAGGGCGAAAAAGCCGGCATGGTCATTGTCCGCCTCTACCGCCCCTTCGACTGCAAGGCCATGGTCAACTCGCTGCCAAAGACGGTGGAGCGCATCACGGTCCTCGACCGAACCAAGGAACCCGGCGCTCCCGGCGAACCGCTCTACCTCGACGTCCGGGCCGCCATCGGCGAGGCCATGGACAGCAACAGTTCCCTCTATCCTCCGCTGGTCCTTTCCGGCCGCTACGGCCTCGGCTCGGCCGAGTTTACCCCGGCCATGGTCAAGGCAGTGTTCGACAACATGACCGCCATGGCTCCCAAGCAGAAGTTCTGCGTCGGTCCCCATGACGACGTCACCTTCTCGAGCCTCGACTACGACGCCGATTTCAACATCGAAGGCGAAGATGTCTACCGCGCCATGTTTTACGGTCTCGGCTCCGACGGCACGGTGGGCGCCAACAAGAACACCATCAAGATCATCGGCACCGAAACCGAGAATTCAGCCCAGGGCTATTTCGTCTACGACTCGAAAAAGTCGGGCTCGATAACCACCAGCCATCTGCGTTTCGGCAAAAACCCGGTGATTGCCCCCTACCTGATCGACAAGGCCAATTTCATCGCCTGCCACAATTTCACCTTCCTCGACCTCGTCGACATGCTCGGCAACCTTGAAGAAGGAGGCACCTTCCTGCTCACCTCCAGTTACGGCAAAGACGAGGTATGGGAACACCTGCCGAAAAAGGTACAGTCGGATCTCATTGCCAAAAAAGCCAAATTCTATATCATCGACGCCATCTCTCTCGGGCAGGCCTTAGGCCTTGGAGCCCGCATCAACATGATCATGCAGACCGCCTTTTTCATGATCTCGGGCATCCTCACCAAGCAAGAGGCCATCGACGCCATCAAGACGGCCATCAAAAAAACATACGGCACAAAGGGCGATAAAATCGTACAGATGAACTACGACGCCGTCGATGCCGCCGTCCAGAACATCACCGAGGTCCCCCTCAAAGACAAGATAGACGGGCACGACATTCCCCCGACGGTTCCGGAACACGCACCAAAATTCGTCAAAGAGGTCACCGCCACCATGATGGAGGGCAAAGGCGATACGCTCAAGGTCTCGCAGATCCCAGAGGACGGTACCTGGCCGACGGCCACCACCCAGTACGAAAAACGCAACATCGCCGTCGGTGTGCCCAAATGGCTGCCGGAAAACTGCATTCAATGCGGTCAGTGCGCTCTCATCTGCCCGCATGCCTCGATCCGCACTAAAATCGTCCCTGAACTCAAGGACGCACCCGCCGATTTGCAATCGCTGGATGCCATCGGCAAGTCCTTCAAGGGCCAGAAATTCATGGTTCAGGTCTTCACTGAAGACTGCTGCGGCTGTACCCTCTGCGTCGAGATCTGTCCGGCCAAGACCAAGGCCCTGGAGATGATTCCCAATTCCGACGAGGTGCGCGAGGTCCAGAGCAGGAACGTCGAATACTTCCTGGCACTGCCGGAAATCAATCCGGCGGACATCAACCCGGCCAGCATCAAGGGAAGCCAGCTGCTCAAACCGCTGTTCGAGTACTCCGGCGCCTGTGCCGGCTGCGGCGAAACCCCCTATGTCAAGCTGATTACCCAGCTCTTCGGCGACAGACTATACGTGGGCAATGCCACAGGCTGTTCCTCGATCTACGGCGGCAACCTGCCGACCACCCCCTACTGCAAGCGCGCCGACGGCCGCGGGCCCACCTGGGCCAACTCCCTCTTTGAGGACAATGCCGAATTCGCCTACGGCATGCGGGCCACCGTCGACAAGCTCGACCTGCAGGCCAGAGAACTGGTGGAAGAGGCGGTCTCCAGGAAATTGATCACCAAAAAGACTGCCACGGCTCTGCTCAAGGCCGAGCAGAAAACCCAGACGGATATAGAAAAGCAGCGCGAGAGGGTGGCCAAACTCAAGGACAGCCTCAAGGACAGCAAAGACGTGATCGCCCGGCGCCTGCTGCCACTGGCCGATTATATGGTCAAAAAATCGGTCTGGGCCTTTGGCGGCGACGGCTGGGCCTACGATATCGGCTACGGCGGACTCGACCATGTCCTCGCCACTGGTGAAAACGTCAACATCCTGGTCATGGACACCGAGGTCTACTCCAATACCGGGGGACAGATGTCCAAATCGACTCCGCGCGCAGCCACGGCCCAGTTTGCCGCCGGCGGCAAGAAAATGCCGAAAAAGGACATGGGAATGATTTTTGCCACCTACGGCAATGTCTACATCGGCAAAATCGCTCTGGGCGCCAATCCGGCGCAGGCCATAAAAGCCATTGCCGAAGCCGAGGCCTACGACGGCCCCTCGCTGATCCTGGCCTACGCCCCGTGCATCAACCAGGGCTTCAACATGGCCCTGGGCCTGGAACAGCAGAAAAAAGCGGTTTCCAGCGGTCACTGGCCGCTGTACCGCTACAACCCGGATCTGGAGGATCAGGGGAAAAATCCGCTGCTGATCGACTCCAAGGAGCCCTCCATAAGCTTCGAGGAATATGCCATGAGCGAAAACCGCTACCGGACACTCAGGCGCGTCAATCCAGCCCAGGCCGATGAACTGATGCTCCAGGCCCAGAAGGATGTGGACAAGGCCTGGAGATTCCTCAAGGGACGCTGGAAGTCTCTGGAGCCCGAAGACAAGAAAGACACGGACACGAAGAAGTAATTTTCCAGCGGCACCGTTCTGTTCCACCGGAACGGAACGGTGCCGGAAGCACGAACAAAAAAAGGCCGTGAACGGATTCCGTTCACAGCCTTTTTTCGTTCGTAAAGCGACGTTGGCGTTATTTCTTTTCCGTCTTCTGCTTCTGCCGATCCGCCTTCAACTCTTCATATTCCTTTATGGAGCTCAAAACCGCCTCATCCTGACGGCTTTCCATCTCTTTCATCTTGGCCCGCACTTTTTCTTCTTTAATCTTGAGACCCTGGGCGCCAAAAAGGGTTGCCGCCAGATAGACAAAGGAAAAATGCATCAGCTCGACGTCGTCGTCTCTGATTTTCTCAATGGTTTCCTCGTCGATTTCATAGGTGTCGAGAAACGAGCTTTCAAAAATGAACCGCCGAAAAGAGGCGAGATCAGTGGAGGCCATGAAGAACATGCGTTTAGCCTGGTCCGAGAGCGAGGCCTGATGACCGAATGATTTACGCCGCATAACCAGCCTCAGCCAGTCCCGGTTCATTTCATCGCGGACATCGACACCCTGGTCGACGCGCCATTCCTCTATAGTCCAAACCTTGTCTTCCTCGAAGCCCTTGCAGTGTTCCTCCTTGACGATAAAGAAAAACTTTTCCTCCTCGCTTTCGAGTTCATTGCCCTGCGCATCCCTGGTGCCTCCCTCATGAAAATCGGCCATCCCTATGGGATAATAGCGGCAGGCGGTCGGCCGGTCGCTGTAGACGGTGCAGCCTTCAGGAGTGACAAAGGGACATTTGTTGTCTTCCTGGCGCAGCTTGAGCTGCACTCCCGGCATATCGGTCTTCTCCAGATAGGTAGGTTCGGTGAACATGTGCAGAAATTCATGGGCCGGCATATCGAGCCGCTTGGTCAGCTGCAGTATGTCATAGGGCGTTAAAACAATCTTAATGCCGCCGCAGCAGGCGGTAAAACAGCGGACTCCAGGATGACATCTGAACTTGATCTTTGACCCCATGGTCAGCTTCTGCGGCAGAATATTGGATGGATTCAACTCTTTGCCAAAAAGACTTTTTTCTTTACTCGACAACTTCTTCTTATTCATTACAGCACCTTGTATAGAAAAAATAAAAATATTTCGTAGCAATGGGCCTTTACGGAACGGCTGCATAGTGTAAACTTCTCAGCCGGAACTGTCAAATCAATTCACACCACCGCCAGTTTAACACTTCTTCATATTTTTTCAGTATCTTAGTCACCCCATTGACTCTTTATTCATCCCGGCCGCATATCCTGTCGTTATTTGTTGCAGATTCTCTTCAAAATTCGTATATCCAGGGTTAGCCAGTTGCTTCCAAGGCTATCATCTTGTTCTCAGAGGATTCACCGTATGAAACTTTTCAACCCGACTTTTGATTTTTCATCAGTACAAACCGTCATCTATCATCTGCCTGATGGTCAGACCCTCTCTTTGAAAACCGAGGGTATCCAGGACTATCTCGATTTCGAACTCGATTTCGGCCATATATGCGATACCTCCGACATCGACGGCGTCCTCCATTTTTTTCCCAAAGGAAACGCCTGATCTCCACGTCCCGGCACTCTGCTTTTCCCGGCCTTTGTCCATGAACATAGATCCGCTCAGCGACGGACATATTCATACCCATTTCTGCCATCACGCCGTTGGCTCCATGGAGGATTATGTCCTCGCCGCCATTGATAAGGGCATGAGACGTATCTGTTTCCTCGAGCACATGGAAGAGGGTATTCAGACCCCGCGCATCACCTGGCTCAGCGAAGGCGATTTCGACGAGTATTTCCGCCAGGGCAGAGCCTTGCAGAAGAAATACAACACCATCATCGCCATCGATCTCGGCGTCGAGGTGGGCTATAACCCCGAATGTCCGGACCGGCTGCTGGAGCGGCTGGCGGCAAGGGACTGGGACCGCATCGGCGTCTCCTGTCATTTCCATCGCCTGCAAAAAGATGAAGACCATTTCAACGTTGTCAGCAAGAGCGACCCGCGGGTCTTCGATCTCGATCTCAAAGAGGCCAGGGAGATCCAGAGGCAGTACTATCGTCTGCTCAACGAAGCAGTGAATACCTTACCCGGCACTGTGCTCTGTCATGTCGACGCCGTACTCCGCCACTATCCCGAAAGAGCGCGGCTTGCCCCACCCTGGGACCTGATCGATCATCTGCTGGAAACGGTGAAGAAAAAAGACATGGCTCTCGAGCTGAATACCTCCGGCATCGCCATCCGGGGAGAAGCTTTTCCCGCAAGGGAGATACAAGCACGGGCGGCAGAAAAAGGCATCTTCTTCCAGGCAGGATCCGATGCCCACAGGCCGGAGGATATTGGCTTTGGCTTTGAGAGGTATGCCGATCCCTGAGAGAAAAAGGACGTCTCACTGAAGACAGCGGGTCATGGCCTCTCTCAGCGAACCGGCATTGAAGGGTTTGTGGACAACAGCGTCGACCCCCGCCTTTTTGGCCGCCTCCAGATCGTTGACCTCGTTCTGGGTCGTCACCATGATGATGGGCAACTCTTCCGAACTGTATTTCTTTCTGATCGCTTCGGTCAGCTGCACACCGGTTATGTCGGGCATATTCAGATCCGTCAGCACCATCAGCGGTTTTTCGCGCTGCAGCCACTCCAGGGCTGTGGCCGGGAACTCGAAGACCACCGGCTCATACCCCAGCTCATGCAGCGTCGACTTGTAGATGTTGAGTATCATGCGCGAATCGTCGACGGCGATCACTTTGGGCCGTGTCTCATCATCGGCGCTATCGTCAAATTTCCTGGCAAATTCCTGATAACCGGTCTCGACCAGCAGGTCATGATAATGGCGCCTGGTATCCTTATGGGTGTGGGGCAGATAGAAAAGGGCCAGCTCCTGAAAATATTCCTCGCCGGCAAGGCTCTGAAAAACGGTGTCGACCTGGGCATTGACGATTATCTTGGCAATGTGCCGGGCCTCGTCATCCTTGCGGCGCAGCAGGTTTTTGATACCGGCGGCGAGAATGTCCGAATAGTTCCGGTCTATGGCCCTGGCAGCGGCGATGCAGACATGATCTTCCCGGTCCAGGAGACCGGCGGTCAACGTGTAGGCACCCTTTCTCAATGGCAGCAGGGCCAGAGCCTCATAGGCGGCAAACCTGACATTGGCGCTTTTGGGTTCATTCTGCAGTAATTTGCGGATAGGAACGATCGCCGATTCATCGCCAATGTCTCCCAGCACGTTGAGGGTGTGGATAAGGAAATCCGGGTCTTTCCTGTTGAGGTTTTCAATGAGAATGGGGACGGCCTTGGGGCCTATGTCGACAAGTCTTTTTTTGGCGTAGCTGCGCATATGCGCATAATGGGAGGCAAGAGTTTCGTTGAGTTTTTCAAGAGAGACCTGATCCTGGACTTCGGCAAAGATGGAGAGGATGAGAAAATCAATTTCGTTGTCTGTTCCCATTCTTTCGGCAAGCCGGTGCATCGCCGTCGGCGTCCCCACCAATCCCAGAGACTGGACGGCGGCGACGATCAGTTCGCGGTTGGCCGCATAGAGAAAATCGGTGAGGGTGTTGGTGGCCTCCGGATCACCGATCTGGCCCAGCGTCTCAATGATCAGATGCAATTCCGCCTCGTCACAGGACGCGGTAACCATGCTGATAAGCACGGGAGTGGCCTCTTCAAACTTGAGGTCGGCGGCTATCCGTATCAGCTCGGTTTTGTCTTCAATACGCCGATCCTGCAGAAACTCCAAAAGCTTCTCAGGGTAGGCCAGCATGCCGGAAAGCAGGGTTTCCCTGACTATGGGCATGGAATCGGTGACCTCTGTGTGCTCCCGCAGAAGAAAAAGCAGCAAGGGAACGGAAAATTCCAGAGGTGCTCTGGAAAGCTCGAATAACAGCCGGTTTTTGGTTTTCTGATCGACCTCGCCGATGTGGGCCAGAACCAGTCTGGCCTTCATCAAATCGCCTGTTTTGACGTTCGCCTGGATCTCTTCCACCATATGTGAATAATTAAGCTCTGACATCCGCGTTCTTCCTTTGCCGATTATCGCGATAAGGCTTTCAGGGGATTTCTGCCGGAAAAGGGGCGGGGCAGCACCGCTGACCTGTCTTCCGGACCAGTATTTTCGGACCGCCGGGATCCGGTTTCCTGATAATAGCATAAAAAGGAAGAAACTGTCTATTGCAGGGAGGGGCAACCCCTTATATTCACATATCTGATTAGCCCTGAAACTCTGCTTATCCAATTGCAAAGAGACAGGGGCAGCCCTTTTCCTCGTTCGGACTCATGGCAACCAGTCGGCACCGATCCGCTTTATGACGTTATATCCGCCACATAAAACAAGGCTGTTGGTAAGACCCACGGAATCGAGGAAAATTTGAATCTCATAGGACCTGCTGCCGGCATTGCAGAAAATGATGAGCATTTTATCTTTGGGCAGCTCCTGGTAGCGCTCCCTGATCTGATCGTCGGGCAGAGACAGCCAGATATCGGCGCCAAATTTCTGCACCAGGGGTTCCGCCTGTTTTTCGTGGCGCACATCGAGGCTTACCCAGTCCGGCCTCGAACTAAAATCCTCCATCCAGCTGTAAAAATCTTCCATGGTGACCTGCCTCAGCCTGCCGTCGCAGAGATTTTCGGCGACGTAGGCGGCGGCATTGATAGTATCGATGGCGGCGGAGAAAGGCGGGGCATAGGCCATCTCCAGATTGGCAAATTCATCGATGGTGGCGCCTTTGCTCAGATAGGCGGCGGCGGCATTGATGCGGGCGGAGATATTGTCGCCCATGGGGCCGAAGGCCTGGACGCCAAGGACCTTTCGCGTTCTCCTGTCAAAAACCATGACGCAGCAGATGATATTCTGGGAAGGATAAAAATGCGCCCGGTCCGCGGGCGCCGTCAGAGAGAAATCGGCATCATATCCCTCACTCAGAGCCATCTCCAGACTCAAGCCCGTTGAGCCGACACAGACATCGAAGGTCTTCATGATGAAACTGCCGACGGCACCGTCAAAGGTTGTGGGAATTCCGGCAAGATTGTCACCGACCACCCGCCCTTCCTTGTTGGCGAGGGAACCGAAGGGGGCATAAAAATTCTTGCCGGAGATGAGATTGGCGATCTTCACGCAGTCACCGGCGGCATAAATCGACGGATCCGAGGTCTGCATCCTGCGGTTGACGATGATCCCTCCCATCTCGGAAACCCGCAGACCGGCCTCCTCAGCCAGCTGCGACTGCGCCCGGACACCGACCGCCATAATGACCAGATCGGCCTCCAGTGTTCTTTCCGGGGTGCGAACAGAGCTTACCCTGCCGTCCTCGCCGACAATTTCCAGGGCGCTTTCGCCAAGATAAACATCAACGTTGCTCTCCCGCAAATGTTTACAGAGCATGGCGGACAACGACCATTCGATCACGCCGGGCAACAGCTGCTTTTTGAATTCGACGATACTCGTCTCGACACCCCAGAGATCAGTGAGGGCTTCGGCCATCTCTATGCCGATGGCGCCGCCGCCGATAACCACCGCCTTACCCACCCTGCCCTTGGCGATACGGTCCTTTATCTCGATGGCCTTGTGCAGATTGGCAATGGTAAAGACACCATCAAGATCGGCACCGGGAATAGGCAGGACATAGGGCTGCGATCCCATTGCCAAAACCAGCTTGTCGTAGTCGAGGTCTTCTTCGGTGTTGCTCGCCAGGTCGAGCACGCGCAGTTTTTTGTTTACCCGGTCAATACCAAGGGCCCGGGTCGAGGTGCGTGTACGCACCCCTTTGTATTTCTCGAAATAGCTCTCATCACGAAGAACGTGAAAGCTTGTTGAGCGCAGAGCCGATTCGTCGGCCACGTCACCGGAAATGTAATAGGGGATACCGCAGCCGCCATAAGAAATAAGCGTGTCCTGATCAACAAGGGTCACTTCGGCCTCCGGCATCAGCCTCTTGACTCTGCAGGCGGCCTTGGGACCGGCCGCGACACCACCAACAATGACTATTTTTTCAGACATATCCTGCTCCTCATAGAGATAAAGAATCGACAATCCGTTTCAAGCATATGAACACCAGCGCCATTGTTTTTCAAGTCCTTTTTCTCACCAGTGTCCACCGACGTCATCCTGCGAGCTTTTCCAGGAAGCGCAGTTCTTCCATCCTCACAAGTTCAGCGGTCATGGGATCCTCACCACAAAGGTCGTGCCGTAATTCTCCCGACTGTTGACGGTGATCTCGCCGTTGTGGCTGTCGATGATGTTTTTGGTGATGGAGAGGCCGAGACCGGTGCCTTTGTTTTTCTCGGTGAAAAAGGGATTGAAGATATGCTCGATTGTCTTCTCCGCCATGCCCTTGCCGCTGTCGGCGATTTCTATTTCCGCGCCACCCTCTGTGCTGCGACTTGCCACCCGCAGCGTGCCACCGTCATTCATCGCCTGCAGGGCATTCACCAGGATATTGAGTATGGCCCGGTAGAGCAGATCGGCATCGTGAGCCGCCCGCACGGGCGTGTCGGCCAGCTGATTGTCTATATCAACTCCCTGCTCGGCGGCTTTCGGCTCAATGAAGATCAGCGCCCTGGCAAGAACGTCGTTGACATTGCCGGCCTTGAGCCTGACCTCCTGAGGCCTTGCAAAATCGAGAAATTCCATGGTGATGGTATTCAGTCTGTTGGTTTCCTCGATGACGATGCGCGCCAGGTGTTCATTGTCCGGCGCCAGCTTTTTTATACGTTTGCCGAGAATCTCGGCAGTGCTGCGAATTATGCCAAGCGGACTCTTGATCTCGTGGGACACCGTTGCCACCATTGATCCGAGATGGGCAAGACGTTCGGACTGATTCAGTTTTTCCTCCAGCTGCAGCCGTTCGACCACCCGCTGCTCCAGCTTGCGCGAGGCCCGCATGACGATGATGCTCAGCACCACGAAAAGCACCATCATCACCATGCTTGACACGAATATGATGCTGCCCTGGAGCCTGATGATGGCCTTATAGTCGCTGGAGAGATCCTTGACGATCTCGATAACGCCCATGATGATCTCACCGCTTTCGCCGCCGGGTCCGACCTGGCGAAAAGGTATATAGGTGATCAGCGTCGCTTGAACCGGCTCCGTTTTCGGCAGGAGATTGAGAACCGAACCCGAGGAGAGAAATTTGGAGTTGGTGATGCCCGCCAGGGCCCTTCTATACTCGACGCCGCCGACATCCTCTTTGCCCACCCGCTCCTCGATGGTGGAATAGGATATGACGTTGATCTTTGAGTCGTAAATGGTCACCGACTCGACGTTCATACCCTGGATTATCTCACGGATGATCTTGTCGAGGCGAGCGA
Organism: Desulfopila sp.; assembly: GCA_041642275.1. Taxonomy (GTDB): domain Bacteria; phylum Desulfobacterota; class Desulfobulbia; order Desulfobulbales; family Desulfocapsaceae; genus Desulfopila_A. Next base: position 10,493 of record JBEPWT010000050.1, read on the forward strand.
ACTGCTCGGGGTTGCTGAGTTTAATGGCGCCGTAACGCAATGCCGTCAAGACCACGAATCGTCGAAAAACCTGCTGGTTCAGGTTCTCGGCAAAGGCTACCGAATACTCCTCGCTCTGTTCGAGCATGATTTTTCTGGCATGATTGGATATCACCCAGGAGAGAAAGAGGGTGAAGACCAGAATAACGCCGAGACTGGTAAAGGAGAAATATTTGACAAGTTTGAAGGGTTGCAGCCCGGCATCGATTTTCTGCTGCCGGATGGAGTCGAGCACCTCGTATGATTTTCCCTTACCTCTCACCGCATACTCCGCATCGGCGACACAGGGCTGTATCGCACGGCCTGCTGGCCTTCCCGGTAAAGGCCTTTTCATACTCACCCCAGAGATAGTCATGACTGATGCCGTGATCAATCACATACCAGGGAAAATAACTCTGGGAATCAAATCCTGCAAGAATCAGTTTTTCGACGCTGATATCCCTTTTTTTGACGCTGCTCTTCCAGGGAATGCCGCCGGAGGCGACATCCACCAGCACCCCGGCCAGTCTTCTGTCCCCCCGGGAAAGCAGGGCCTGAAACAGGGCATTTTCCGGTTTGTCGGCCTGAAAATGCACATTGGCAAGTGAGCGCACCCCCTTCTTGAGAAAGACTATTTTCTCTTTGAGGCTGCGCAATGCCTGCTGCATGGACGCGGTTTCATCGACCTTAAGTCGTTCGCCGATGGCGAAGGGATGATACTGGAAAGGCGTCCACGGCTTGGGGACAAAACAGTTGACGGAGAGATATATTTCCGTCAGTCGTCCCCTCTTTCTGCCGATCTCGTCGATAATCTTCTTCATCTTCTCCACGAGATGAATGAATTCCCGGAGGTCGTCACCGGTTTCGGTCGGCAGACCGACCATGACATAGAGCTTGAGCTTGTAGATCCCGGCTTCCGTCAGACGGCGTGCGGCCTGGAGCAGATCCGTCTGATCGAGGCCCTTGTTGATGACGCGGCGAAGTCTTTCAGAAGTGCCGTCCGGCGCAATGGCGGCACTTTTCAGCGACGATTGCGACAAAAGCTCCAGCAGCCCGTCGCTGATTCTGTCGGCCCGTAGTGACGAAAAGGAAAGGGCGCAGGAACTCTCCAGCAGATATGCCCCAACCTGGTCGAGAGTATCGCCGTCGGCCATCTCCATGCCGAGCAAACCGATTCGCTTACTCTGCCGGGACCGCTTTGCCAGACCGCGGACGACGGCATCGGCATTCCACAGCCTCGGCGGCCGGTATATAAAACCGGCGGCGCAGAACCGGCAGCCCCGGGAACAGCCTCTTCCGAGTTCGGTCAGATAGAGATCTGCAAACTCGGCCAGAGGCGTCATCAGAGCCGAGTGTGCGGCCACATCGCAGTCGGCGACACTGACCCGCCGGACGCGATCGGGAGCACCGGCTGCGGCGACCAGGCCCGCACAACGCCCATTGTCGTACTTCGGGGTATAGAGCGCCGGTGCATAGACTCCGGCAAATCTGCCGGCGCAGTCGAGATAGAGCCCGCGGCGGTCTTTGGTGTTCTCATACTGCAGCAAATAGGTGACCAGTTCATCCAGCACTGGTTCCGCCTCGCCTATTATGCAGAAATCCATGAAGGGGGCGACGGGCTCGGGGTTCATGAAGGCGGCAACCCCGCCGCATATGAGCAGAGGAGAGTTTTTCGTCGAGGCCCGCTGTTCGGCAAAGGGTTCTATGCCGGCGTTGACCAGGATCCTGACGATGTTGAGGTAATCGTTTTCGAAACTCACCGAAATGAGAATCAGCGGAAAGTCTACCAGTGGCCGTTCCGACTCCAGCGACAGCGGCTGCCTCTGGTCATCATCGAGGAAAAACCGTTCGCAGACGACATCGTCGCGTCGACCAAGCAGGGCGTAGACCAGCTGAAAACCGAGGCTGGACATGCCGACGGCGTAGCTGCTGGGGTAGATGAGGGCAACCGGGGTCTTGTCTTTCCACTTCTTGAGGTAGGTGCCGTGCTCCCGCTCAAGCCTGTGTCGACGGGAGAGTACTGGTGCTGATCTGTGTGCTTTCTTCTTCAGACTTCCGGTTCCCCTTTTGCTGACAGGAAAAAAAGATTCCGCGCCCCATCTCCTCAGTTGGCTTTTTTGCGCAGATAGGTCGGTGTTTCCAGAAACTCGTCGTTCCAGCTGTCGTGCTCTCGACTGCTGTCCCTGGAAGTGCCGAGATTATCGAAATTATCGAAATTGGAATTGGGAAGTAAGGTTCCCACCGGCCGCGGATTCTTCTGGGCGAGCTGAACCTTCATCGATTCCTTCTGTCGTTCCTGGGGCCTTGGCAAATCTTCCACCTGGTTTATGGTCTTGCCGCTGGTGACCGCATTGCCGACGCCGGTGGCAATGACGGTGACGTGCAGTTCATCGCCCAGAGTTTCGTCGTAGAGAGCGCCGATGACCACCTTGGCATCCTCGTCCACTTTCTCCTGAATCAGGGCGGAGGCCTCCATAAACTCCGACATGGCAAAGCTTTCCTCGGTGGCCGAGATATTGATGAGCAGGCCACGGGCTCCGTCGATGCCTATGTCTTCGAGCAGCTGGTTGTCTATCGCCCGCCTGGCGGCTTCCGACGCTCTGTTTTCACCGACGGCGGCTCCCGAGCCCATGACCGCTGGCCCCACCTCGCGCATCACCGTTCGCAGGTCGGCAAAGTCGGCATTTATCAGACCGGGAACATTGATGAGGTCGGTAATGCCCTTGACGGCCTGGAGCAGCACATCGTCGGCCCGGGCCAGCATGTCGGCAAGCTTGGAATTCTTCTGCATCAAGGAAAGCAGACGGTCATTGGGCACCGTGATAATGGTATCGGCATACTTCTCCAGCTCCTTCCAGCCCTCTTCGGCGTTGCGCATCCTGTTCTTGCCTTCGAAGGCGAAGGGCTTGGTTACCACGGCGACGGTCAGGGCGCCTAGGTCTTTGCTGATTTTGGCAATTATGGGGGCGGCCCCGGTACCGGTGCCGCCGCCGAGGCCGGCGGTGACAAAGACCATATCGCTGTTTTTGAGGCTGTTTTTCAACTCTTCTATCGATTCGTGGGCAGCCTGCATCCCCATCTCGGGATCGGCTCCGGCGCCCAGACCTTTGGTTATGCTCGGACCAAGCTGAAGACAGATATCAGCTTTTGATTGATCCAGCGCCTGTTTATCCGTGTTGGCCACTATAAACTCCACACCCTGCAGCCTGTTGGCCACCATGGTATTGATCGCATTTCCGCCGCCGCCGCCGACACCAATTACCTTGACCCGTGCGACGCTTTCCGATTCAGCCATTCTAAACGGCATAGCATCCCCCCTGCTGAATACGTTTGACAAGTTATCTCTTCAACTATTTCACTAGCAAAGAGTTTCGGCACTATAGCATTTGCCGTATGACACATAAACAAAAACCTCTTTTCTTCACATGATTTTTTTCATCCAGCCGCGGACCTTGCCGACCACTGAATGATCGCTGTTGCGCTGGACAAGCCTTTTTTTTCTCCCCTGGAGAACCAGGCCGACACCGGTGGTGCAGCGGGGGGTGTTGATCATGTCCAGAGCCCCGCTGACGCCGACGGGATACCCTATTCTCACCTGCATGTCGAATATCTGCTCGGCAAGCTCGACGATATTGGCCAAAAGAGCCGTGCCGCCGGTGATGACGATGCCGCCGTTGATCCTGTTTTTCTGGCCCGAGGCGATGAGTTCCCTGTTGACCACTTCGAGGATTTCGACTATTCGCGCCTGGATGATGTCGACCAGGACCTTCTGGGTAATTTTCCTGGGATCGCGGTCGCCGACGGTGGGGACATCGACCACCAGGTTCGGTTTGATAAAGGAGGATATGGCGCTGCCGTAATCCTCCTTCAGCCGTTCGGCCTCCTGCAGGGGAGTGCGCAGCCCCATGGAGAGGTCGTTGGTCAGATTGTGACCGCCAAGGCCGATTTCACAGGTATGGCGTATGGTGCCCTCGTAGAAGACGGCGAGATCGGTGGTGCCGCCGCCGATATCGATCAGGGCCACGCCCAGTTCCATTTCGTCGGCACTGAGAACGGCATCGGCCGAGGCGATGGATTCGAGGACGAGATCGGCAACATCAAGCCCGGCTTTGTTGCAGCAGGTCACGAGATTATGCACCGCCCCCATGTCGGCGGTGACGATATGGACATTGGTCACCAGGCGTACGCCGGTCATGCCCAGAGGATTCTGAATGCCGGTATGGTCATCGACCATGTACTCCTGCGGCAGGACATGAATGACCTGCTGGTTGGCGGAAATCTTCACCGTTCGGGCTGCAGCGATGACGTCGTCTATATCTGATTTTTTGATTTCTCTGCCATTGATAGCGAGTATTCCCGGACTGTTAAAACCCTTGATATGGTTGCCGGCGATACCAACGTGGACCGAATGCAAATCGCAGCCGGCCATGTCTTCGGCTATCTTCACCGCTTCACGGATAGACTTGACCGTACTTTCGATATTGACGACCACGCCTTTCTTCATGCCCAGAGAAGGGGCTATGCCGACGCCGATGATCTCGACCGCGTCTTCGAAGGCTTCGCCGACGATGCAGCAGACCTTGGTGGTGCCGATATCGAGTCCGACGATCAGCTCGCCGCGTTCGCCTTTCTGTCTGCCGTATTCCGCTTCCATTTGGGGTGCAATATCTTGTTTTTCTTCCATTATCTTCAACCTGATTCTGACTGGGCGACAAGGACTTTGTCCTTGAGATATTCCATGCGGATATATTTCACCTCACTGATGTCTACATTGTTGCTGCGCTTTTTATACAAAACGGCAAGGACGCTGCGCAACTGCTTATATTTCTTTTTTACTTCACCGCTGCCAAAGTAGATCGGGAAGGGAAAATCGACCAGCCTGATGACCATGCCCTCAACCTCGTTGAAATGGATTTCTGACACCGACTGCGCCGGCAGATTGGGGTTGTTGTAGCTGATCAATTTCAAAAACAGAACCGCATCGGCCAGGGCCGCCTGCCGTTTTTCGGGTAGAAAACCATAGAGACCGGAGACCACCGGATAGTCGAGATCGTCGCCCTTTTGAACAGGAGCGATGATCTCGCCTTTTCTGTTCATATAGACCATTGCCGCCTTGTCCGGCTCCCCGTCGAGCAGAAGCGCCGCCGCTTCATGCTCCCTCACCTCTATGCGAATGGTGTCAGGCCAGAGTTTTTCAAGCATCACCTCTTGTATCCAGGGATGAGCGCTGATGTAGGCGGTGACTTTTTCCGGGGAGACGACGAACATGCTGGTTTTATAATCGATTCCGGCCAGTTTTCTGATCTCCTCCGGCCGGGTTATTGCATAGCCGTATATGTTGATATCCTTGATGCGGAAAAATTCCAGAGTGGCCAGATACTGTTTCACCGGACGCTGCAGGGCGAAGATCAGGACGACAGCCATAACACCTATGGCGACGACTCTTACCGCCTGCCGCAGCATCTTCCTGCGGGCCTCCGACCGCGACATATGACTGTATCTGTCGAATCGTCTTCTCAAAAACTGCTGCCAGAGACGCGAGTGTTCTGCAATCCGGGAAGAGATCCTTGTCATTTTTCCAGGAAAAGCAGACGAGGCTCCGCCGTAGGACTGTCTCGACCATGTGGCGCCATCACCTTTCTTTCTCACCTTCAGGGGCAGCGTTCGCAGCAAGCCGCGAACTTTACGCTTGGCAGTCATAGTATATGCACCTCCGGGTCGAGAAAGATACCGCTGTCTGCGGCAACTTTCCGCTGAATACGTTCCATGAGCCGCAGAATGTCCTCAGCTCTGGCTCCCCCGCGATTGACAATGAAATTGGCATGCAGAGGCGAAACTTCGGCGCCGCCGACCTGCAATCCCTTCAGGCCGCTGGCCTCTATCAAGCGCCCGGCACTGTCGCCTTCGGGATTCTTGAAAACAGATCCGGCGCTGCCTGCCGCCTTCGGCTGCCTCAGACGCCGCTGCCGCAGATAACTGCTGTATCTGCTGTGAAGATCGACGGGGTCCATGCTTTCAAGGGCCAGCGTCGCCGACACCACGACACAAGGCTGTGGTACCGGTATGTTCATCTTCCTGTACTGCGGTTCCAGTCTGGCAGCCTCGAGCCTCGTTAACCCTCGCGGCCCCATGACATCGATACACTCGAGCACATCGGCTATGGTGGAGCCCCAGGCTCCCGCATTCATGACCACCGCCCCGCCCAGGCTCCCGGGAATGCCGGCACTGAACTCCAGGCCCGCATACCCCCGCCTCAGACATATTGCCAGCAATTTCGGCAGCCTGGTTGCGGCGCCGGCCTCGATCTTCACACCATCGCCGCTGAGGCGGATGCGGTGTTTTGCAAAATCCCCCTCCAGCAGCACCGCCACCCCGTCGAAGCCTTCGTCACGCACCAGCAGATTGGAGCCTCCCCCCAGCACCCGCCAGGCGAGACCCTCCCGCTCAACAAAGCTCTGAAGCGCTGCAAGCTCATCATTGTTCTCGACAACAGCCAGAGCGGCAGCCGGACCGCCTACGCCGAAGGTGGTGTAGCCGGCGAGCGGCTGGTTCCACTGTACCGGCCTTTTCAGGCATCCAGCCAACTCCTTTTTCAGCCGTCGGTCCATATCCTCATCCCTGAGGCTCCTCCAGATACCGCAGCAGCTGTTCACCGGCATTGACTATATTGCCCGCCCCCAGGGTAAGCACCAAATCCCCCTGCCTCGCCATATCCCTGACCGCCGCCGGCACCTCCTCGACGTTGCCGACATAGAGGGTATGACGCTGGCCGTGCTGCTTAATTTCCCGAAGCAGCGTCTCGGCGGACACTCCGGCAATGGGCTTTTCGCTGGCGGCATAGATATCGGTCATGACCAGATAGTCCGCCCTGTGGAAACAGGTGAGAAAATCCTTGTAGAGGGCCTGCGTCCGTGAGTAGCGATGCGGCTGGAACACGACGACGAGCCGTTTTTCCGGCCAGGCCTCCTTGATGGCCTCGAGGGTGGCGATGATCTCGGTGGGGTGATGGCCATAGTCATCGACCACGGTGATGCCGCGGGCCCTGCCCTTCAGCTGCATCCGCCGCTGCACGCCCTCGTAACTCATCAGGGCGCCGGCGATCTCGGAAAACGGTATTTCCAGCTCGAGACCGACGCAGACGGCAGCCAGGGCATTATAGACATTGTGCCTGCCCGGCGGGGCGATATCAATTTCGCCCAGCAGCCTCCCTTCTTTGAAGACGGTAAAATATACCCTGCCCTTCTCGAAGTAGATCTTCTCGGCATAGACATCCGCCTGGGCCGTCAGGCCGTAGCTCAGCGTGCGTTTCTTAATGGCCGGAAGAATCTCGGCTACATTCTTGTCATCGAGACAGAGAATGACGGCACCGTAAAAAGGCACCCGGTCGATGAAATCGAGAAAGGCTCGTTTGATCTGCTCCAGGTCGCTGTAATAGTCGAGATGCTCGAGATCTATATTGGTGACGACCTCGATCACCGGTGACAGTTTCAGAAAGGAGCCGTCGCTTTCATCGGCCTCGGCGACCAGGAATTCTCCCTGGCCGAGTTTGGCATTGCCGCCGAGACTGTCGACCTTGCCGCCGACGACAATGGTCGGGTCAAGTCCGGCCCGGAAAAGCAGCCAGCTGACCATGGAAGTAGTCGATGTCTTGCCGTGGCTGCCGGCAATGGCAATGCCGTACTTTTTCAGGCGCATCAGTTCGGCAAGCATCTCCGCTCTCTGGATTACCGGGATGAGGCTTTCTCTGGCGGCCATCACCTCCTCGTTGTCGTCCTCAATAGCCGAAGAGGTAACGACAACCTCGGCACCCTCGACCCACTCTTTTTTGTGGCCCGTATAAATGATGCCGCCAAGTTCGGCGAGCCTGGCGGTGATAGCCGAGGCGCAGAGGTCGGATCCGCTTACGCGGTAGCCGAGGTTGAGGAGCAGCTCGGCGATGCCGCTCATGCCGATGCCGCCTATGCCGACGAAATGTATATGTTTGGTCTTTCGGTACATGGTTATCACTCGAGTCCTTGCCGTCAGGCTGCGGCAGCAGCCAGACAGACATCTACTATTTTTTCCGCCGCCTCCGGTTGTCCCAGTTTGCGCATGTTCACCGCCATATCCCGGCGCAAAACCTCGTCTGCCAGCAGCTCTTTGATCTCCGCTGCCAGTTTCTTGCCGCTCAGCTCCCTTTCCAGAAAAGAGCGGCAGCCTCCGCCCTCAACGTAATAGCGGGCATTTTCCTGCTGGTGGCCGTCGGCGGCGTGGGGATAGGGCACCAGAATCGCCGGCTTGCCGAGAACGGCCAACTCAGCCAGGGTGGTTGCCCCGGCTCGAGAGATCACCAGATCGGCCTGGCC
>JBEPWT010000051.1:0-18645 GCA_041642275.1 Desulfopila sp.
TGAAATGTGGCAGAAAAGTAAAGCCGCAACGGTAAAGTGCCGGGAGCTGCACCGCCAGCTGGAGCAGGCCGCCGATGAGAGTGCCGATTGCCATGCCGACAATGGGGGCAATGCCCCATTGCGGAAGCAGAAAAGCAAGGCTCACCCCGCCGACGATGGAACCGAGATTGAAAAAGCTCGATGCCAGTGCGGGGATGAAGAATTTGTTTTTGGTGTTAAGTATCCCCATCACCACCGCCGAAAGCGACACCAGCAGTAAAAAGGGCATCATTATCCGGGTCAACAAAACCGTCAGTTCCTCCTTGCCGGCAATCTGGCTGAACTCGGGGGCGAGCAGGGCGACAATGGCGTCGGAGAAAAACACCGCCACCAGGGTTATGACACTCAGGACAGAGGCAAAAAAGATGAGAACAACGGAAGCCAGCTGCCAAATCTGTTCTCTGCTTCTGTTCTGGTCGTAGTCGGAGAAAACGGTGACAAACGCCGCCGAAAGAGCTCCCTCGCCGAAAAGATCACGCAGCAGGTTGGGAATTCGAAAGGCGACCACGAAGGCATCGTTGGCTGTGCCGGCACCAAAAAGTCCGGCAAACACCTGTTCGCGAACCAGTCCCAGAACCCGGCTGAGCATTACGGCAAAGCCGACGGTACCTGCTGATTTGGCAATCGTTGTATTGTCCCTGGATGTGGGGGTCACGGGTTCCTCACCTGGTGCTGGGCTCTATATTTCGGCCGGGCTCCAAACATACATATTCCTGAGAAATAATTCCATGAATTCATTGATTCAAACTGAAAAGCCGGACTGTCTGGAGAAATATCGCCGAATTCATAACCATCTTTTTAAACAAGCTTGACTTTGCCGGCTGAAACTGAATATATGTGTATTTGGTTTTCTAATGAACGTGTAACATTCTGTTAAATACTGAACAAATCTTGTAATAATTTTGCAGAGCTGTCTATTTTCGAGGAGAATTACATGCTGGAAACAAATATGGTCAGGAATATAGCGATTGTAGGGCACGGTAATTGCGGTAAGACATCCTTGGCCGAGGCACTGCTGTATACTGCCGGCAAAATTAAAAGATTGGGAAAAGTTGACAACGGATCATCGGCTATGGACTATGAAGAGGAGGAGATAAGCCGCAACACAACCATAAACTCCTCCTTTCACAACTACACCTGGAAAAAACACACTATATTCCTGGTAGACACGCCAGGTGATGACAATTTTCTCAACGAGACGCTTTTTGCCACCAAGGTCTGTGACAGCGCCATATTTATCGTCGGTGCTGTTTTAGGCGTCAAGGGGCAGACCATTAAATTCGCCAATTTTATCGCCGATGCCAAACTGCCCTCCATCCTCACTATTTCCAAAATGGATCGTGAGAGAGCCAATTTTGAAAAAACGGTGACGGAAATAAAGGAGCAGCTGCCCATCAACCCGGTGGTGATCGAGTTGCCCATAGGCGCGGAAGAGGATTTCAGGGGATTTGTCGATCTGCTCGCCAACAAGGCCTACCTCTATGCAGAAGACGGCAGCGGCAAAATGACCGCCACCGACATACCCGCTGATATGGCCGATGATGTAGAGGTGTATCGTGAAAGCCTGATGGAGAGCGTCGCCGAAACAGATGACGAATTGATCGAAAAATTTCTCGAGGAGGGGGAACTTACTCATGAGGAACTCCTCGAAGGACTGAAAAAAGCGGTTGTCTCGGCGGAAATCGTTCCCGTTACCGTCAGTGCCGCCACCCTCAACAAGGGCAGCGAGGCACTGCTCAACGCCGTCAACGAATTACTGCCTTCGCCCGCGGATAAGCCAGATATGGAAGGCATCGATCCGGAAAAAGGGGAAGCGGTTACCCGGAAACCTTCGGTGGATGAAAAATTCTCGGCACTGGTTTTCAAGACCATGGCCGACCCTTATGCCGGACGCCTTACCATATTTCGGGTTTACTCAGGCGTACTTTCCGGCGACTCCTTCTATAATTCCAGTAAAAAGACCAGCGAACGTTTCGGCCAGCTCTACCTGCTTGAAGGCAAGGAGCAAAAACCGGTCGATAATGTCGGCCCCGGTGCCATAGTGGCGGTGGCCAAGTTGAAGGAGACCGTCACCGGCGACAGCCTTTGCACCGCTTCGGCACCCATTGTCTATCCGCGGCCGGAACCCCTGAAACCGGTGATCTCCTTTGCCGTCAGTGCCAAGCAGGGCGACGAGGAAAAGCTCTTTTCCTCCATCACCAAAATGCTGGATGAGGACCTTACTCTTAAACTCACCCGGGAACAGAATACCGGCGAGGTTCTCCTTTCAGGTGTCGGACAGATACACCTGGAAGTATTATCATCGAAGATTAAGCGGAAATATGGGGTTGAAATGGCCCTTTCAACACCGAAAATCCCTTACCGTGAAACGATCAAAGGCAAGGCCAGAGTTCAGGGCAAACACAAGAAACAGAGCGGCGGCAGGGGCCAGTATGGCGACTGCTGGATCGAAATCGAACCGGTAGAGTCGGGCAGCGGCTTGATTTTCGAGGATAAGATTGTCGGCGGAGTCATACCCCAGCAGTATCGTCCGGCGGTGGAAAAGGGAATCCACGAGGCCATGGAAAGAGGCGTACTCGCCGGTTACCCTGTCGTCGACATCAAAGCAGTGCTTGTCGACGGAAGCTTTCATAATGTCGACTCCTCGGAAATGGCCTTCAAGATTGCAGGATCCCTGGCATTCAAGAAAGGTGCGCAGGAAGCGGGACTGGCGCTGCTCGAACCTATCATGGAAATCACCGTCAAGGTGGGCAAAGACAGCGTCGGCGATGTTATGGGCGATCTCAGCTCCCGTCGCGGCAAGGTCATGGGCATGGATTCAGAAGAGAATCTCGAAATTATCAATGCCCAGGTTCCCATGGCCGAAATTCAAACCTACGCCAATGATCTCACCTCCATGACCGGCGGCCTCGGTTCTTTCTCGATCAAATTTTCTCACTATGAGGAGGTTCCGGGGATGATCGCCGAGAAAATCATTGCTGTTAACTCTGAAGAATAATCGCTGATCAATGCGAACCGGAGCTGAACATTTTAACTGCGCCGTTGTCACTCTGAGCGACAAGGGTGCAGCGGGCAAGAGGGAAGACACCAGCGGCGCCGCTCTCATAGGCGTTCTTGAGGAAGAGGGATACAGTCTCAGCCGTTACATGATTCTCGCAGATAATGTCGAGGTGATAGTCGAAGAGATCGTCCGGCTGGTGGATGACGAAAATATAGACCTCATCGTCACCACCGGCGGCACAGGGGTTGCGCCCACGGATGTGACCCCGGAGGCCATGCAAAGAATCATCGACAAAGAGATTCCGGGCATGGCCGAGGCCATGCGCTCGGCAAGTCTGGCCAAGACTCCGCACGCCATGATTTCCAGGGCGATGGCCGGAATTCGCAAAAACAGTCTGGTCATAAACCTGCCTGGCAGCAAAAAGGCCGCCCTGGAAAACATCGAAGTTGTCCTGCCGGCGCTGCCGCATGCTCTGCAAAAGATCAAAGGTGATCCCGGCGAGTGCGGAGGCTGACAGCCTTTGCAGAAGTAACTCGCATGACCGCGCCTTTCCTCGTCGGCGCAGCCTGTATACATCCTCTTTTTTCCCAGGGTGGGGTTCGCCTCAGCCGCTGAAAACCACCTGCGCCTCATTTTCGGCACAGGACTCTATTCTGCCGATTATATACGGAGTTTCTCCCAGCGCTTCAAAACGCTGGATGATGTCATCGGCGTGTTCTTCGGCGACGATGGCCAGCAGGCCGATGCCCATGTTGAACGTTCTATACATCTCCTCCTGGGGAATCTTGCCATGGCGCTGGAGAAAATCGAAAATCGGCTGCTCCGTCCAGGATGATCTGTCGATAACCGCCATACAGCCTTTGGGCAGGATGCGGGGGATGTTGTCGATGAAGCCGCCGCCGGTATTGTGCACCATGCCGTTGATCGGATAGCTCTTCAAAACATTGAGCACCGCCTGCACGTAGATTTTCGTCGGCTTGAGCAGTTCCTCTCCCAGCGTGCCGCCGAGTTCCTCGACCAGAGAGTCGACGGTAAGCCGCAGATCTTCAAAGCATATCTTGCGCACCAGGGAAAAGCCATTGGAATGCAGACCGTTGGAACGCAGTCCGATAATGGTGTTGCCGACACGAATGCCGGAGCCGTCGATTATTTTATCCCGGTCGACTATACCGACGGTAAAGCCGGCGAGATCGTACTCTCCCGGTCGATAAAGGCCTGGCATTTCTGCCGTTTCACCGCCAACCAGGGAGCACTTGGCCTGCCGGCAGCCTTCGGCGATGCCTTCGACGATTTCAGTAGCCACGTCAATTTCAAGTTTTCCCACGGAAAAGTAGTCGAGAAAACACAGGGGAGTGGCACCGCCGACGACAATATCATTGACGCACATGGCGACCAGATCGATGCCGATGGTATCATGTTTGCCGCACAGTTGGGCAACAACCAGTTTGGTGCCTACGCCGTCGGTGGAGGTGACCAGTACAGGCTGCCGGTATTTTTCCGTATCGATGGCGAAAAGGCTGGAAAAGCCCCCGATATCATTGAGAACCCCGCGCTGGTGAGTGGTGGCGACGACCTCTTTGATCTTTTCTACGAATCTGTTTCCCTTGTCTATATCGACACCGGCTTCACTATATTTCGAGCGTGTGTTTTTCGTCATTCTCTCGTGGGACTGCATTGATGGTTAACGGTGACAGCTGCTTGATAGGGTGACGCGTAACATAATACTATAATGCGCACTGGCAAAAAGCAATGCAATAAGAGTGTTGCCATTATTGAATACTTTGAATATACATGCAGCATTGTCGAACAACATGATTGCCGGTTTCAGTGTAGGGGATAATGTAGCAATGAAGTTACTGATATTACTTATAGGCATGGTTCTTGTCTTCGAGGGGCTGCCCTATGTAGCCGCTCCCGAGGCGATGCAGGAATGGTTGCAGAAGCTGAGCAGGCTGCCGCCACAGCAGCTTCGGCTGGTGGGTCTTGCCGCCATGGCCATTGGCCTGGTAGTCATCTGGGTTGCTCAGCACGCCCCTTTTCTTCAGTAAAATTGGCGGACAATCACTTTTTGACGGCAATGTAAACATTTCCTTTTATCCATTCGCTCTTTTCCCGGCGCAGGTTGACCGGCAACTGCGTTATCAGCCCCCAGCCCGTTCTGCTGCAGAGATTTTCTATATACTCAGGGGAATGGGCGAATCTTCCTGATTTTCTGAGAAGAAAATCCCCCTCTTCGGCAGTTTCGGTGGAGAAGCAGAAGCAGGCCTGCGGCAGCGCAACCTGCGGAAGAGCTGTGAAGATTTTATCGAGTCTCCCCACATAGCCAAAGACATCGGCGGCTATGATGAGCGAATATTTTTCCTGACAGTGATGCAGGTACTCCAGAATCTCGGCAACGTAGAGGGAGGAGTAAATCTTTTTGCCCCCAGCTCTATCGACCATCTTGGGTGAAATGTCGACTCCGGTGAAGGTTTTGCATAAAGAGGAAAAGGCCAGACCGCTCAGTCCGGTGCCACATCCAATATCGAGGCCCAGAGCAGAATGCGGCGGCAGAGCCAGCTCTGTGTCGACGTTTTCCCGCATCACAGCCGGTGCCGTATATTCGAGTTCGGTGACCAGGCTGTCATCGTAGCGTGCTGAATAGTTGTCGAATATGTCCCGTATATATGCAGCGGGCGGAGATTGTCTGCTGATGCCCTTGAGGGAATCGAGCATATGCCTGGCCGCCTGATGGCCGGGGTCGATATCCAGCAGACGTCGGTAATATACGGCAGCCTGGCTGTACTTTTCGTTTCGGTGAGCGACAAAGGCGGCGTTGCTTAAAGAGCCCGGATGACGATGATCGATATCCAGCACCTGCATGTAGCAAGCCATGGCATTATCGTCTTGCCGCAGGTCCATGTGGCAGCAGGCCAGGTTGTAAAGGCAGTCGACATCTTCGGGCGAAAGAGCCAGGGCCTGTCTGTAGATCGTCACGGCCTGGCTGAAATCGCCCATCTTCTGATGGCTGAGGGCTAAATTGTAGAGGATGTCTATCTGGTCAGGGGCCTGTTGCAAAGCCTGCCGATAATACCGGCACGACTCCTGATAGCGGCCAAGCTCAAAGAGGGCCAGGCCCAGGTTGTAATTCACCAGCGGCGATTCTTCGGCCAGATCGTGCAGCTCCAGATAGAGGAGACAGGCTTCTTCTATTTTTCCTTGCCGGTGAAGTTCGGTGGCCTCAATGAAGCGTTTTTCAAGTTCGGTGTTTGTGAGTGTAGAGTACATGGATAGACAACGGTAAAATGGCTTTACATTCCTCCTGTGTCCCAGGCCGCCAGCATTTTGACAGGGCACTGTGGATCACGGGAATCCTGTGCTGGGAGAATATTTATAGAGGAAGTGGAATTCTTGTCATTATTTGGATACATACTGTAGAGAGGCGTTATCGACGATGACGCCTCCGGCGCTACCCTGACAATTCTCCTGGTCATCGGCGCCACGGATGGTGTTTTTCTTGGCCCTGGCTTGATGTCACCGAAGGGCTGCCTGAGGCAGCCTGCGAAGGGCAAGGTGTTTTCCGTTTGATTTTAGCGGCTATGGGTGTACTATATGCACCCGATCGAATATACAAGCTGATTATCAATGAAACTCAGCTACGCTTCCTGAGGGACCGGGTTGCTCATTTCACGGGACGCCATAAACCCGTCCATGGGGGCTTGACTGCAGCCGTCCTGGCTGCAGACACCCGCGAAATGAGCAACCCGGCCCCCTTGCTAGTGGCCAGGCTGAGTTTCATACGTAATCAATATATACAATAGTCGACAAATATTTCAACCCAAGAACCTTGAAGGATCTACTGCACCATGGTTGCCAAAGAAAAAGCAAAAAAAGAGCTCATTGGTAACGAGGGTCTTGTTATTCTCGATATGGTGCGGCGTCTTACCCGGCGCAATGCAAGCGGGCATTTGAAAAAGCTCATCAAGAAAACTCACCCGGCTGACCTTGCCTGGGTGTTCCGTTACCTCGCTGAAAACGAGAGAAAAAACGTCTTCGCCACCATTGCCCAGACAGATATAGTCGGTGAATTCCTCAGCGAGCTGGATGAGTCGATCATGATAGATCTTGTCCAGGGGCTTTCAGCGCAGTACATGGCGGAAGTGGTGACGAATATGGCCAGCGATGATGCCGTGGACCTGCTTGAAGCCCTGCCGGCCGAGGTCGCAGACGATATCCGCCGGCATATGGAAAAAAAAGATCGGGAGGAGGTGGAGGAATTACTCCAGTACCACCCGCAATCCGCCGGCGGACTCATGTCGACGGACTTTATGAGCCTGGACGAGGAACTGGGGGTGGGGGATGCCATCACCCTGGTGCAGAAGCGCAGCGAGGAAAAGGAAATGGTTTTTTACCTCTATATCACCCATGGGGAAGGCAAGCTCTCCGGGGTCGTTTCCCTGCGTGAACTGCTGATGCATCCGCCACACAGACAACTGAAGAATATAATGAACGACAAGGTTATCTCGGTGAGTACGGAAACCGATCAGGAGGAGGTCGCCCATATCGTTTCCCAATACAACTTTCTTGCCGTTCCCGTCGTTGATTCCTCCTATTGCCTGGTCGGCATCGTCACCGTCGACGATATAATCGATGTCATACGTGAAGAGGCCACCGAAGACTTCCTGCAGATGGCTGGGGCCGGAAAGGATAGAGAGATACTCCTGAAATCGACCAAGGACAACGTTCTGCTTCGGGCCCCCTGGCTCTTCGCCTCCTGGCTGGGCGGCATCATGGCCATGATCATAATAGGCGCCTTTGAAAAAGAGCTTATGAAGGTGCTTGCTCTGGCTTCGTTTATACCTATCGTTATGGGTATGGGCGGCAATATTGCCACCCAGTCCTCGACGATAATCGTTCGGGGAATCGCCACGGGCCGCATCAATATGAACGAATTTTTCAGAGTCGTTTTCAAAGAAATGCGGGTTGGTCTCATTCTGGGGATAATGTATGGCCTTTTTCTCGGGGTTGTCACCTATTTCACCCATACAGATCCCCCCCTGCTGGGCCTGGTGGTCGGTATCTCCATATTTTCCTGCATGGTGATGTCGGCGACTGTTGGAGCGTTCATTCCATTGATACTGAAACGGTTCGATATAGATGCGGCTATAGCTACCGGGCCTTTTGTCACCACATCCATCGATATTCTTGGGGTTCTTGTCTACTTCTGGGTGGCGAAACTTTTTCTGGGACTCTAGCATAACCGGTGGACGGTTCATC
Source organism: Desulfopila sp. (assembly GCA_041642275.1). Lineage (GTDB taxonomy): Bacteria > Desulfobacterota > Desulfobulbia > Desulfobulbales > Desulfocapsaceae > Desulfopila_A. The sequence goes on from JBEPWT010000051.1 coordinate 8,297, forward strand.
TTATCGAAATACTGTATTGTCTTCTTACAGAGGCGTACAGGGCGCAGACAACGACTGTGCCGGCAAGGCTCCTCATATACCTCCGGGTTGGTATACTCTCCGGAAGGGCTGAAAGGCATCATGAAATGGCATAATGAGAAAGGCAGGGTTTCACCTCTGGCAGTTATACTTGTCGCCCTCCTCGGGCTGTGGTTTTTGTACAATCCCTGGGACAGAGTATACAGGGAGAACGCCGAACCCCGCGCGGTTACGGCCAGGGGCAGTCTGGCCGAAGATGAACAAAACGCCATCGATATTTTCAAAAGCACTTCCTCCTCGGTGGTTTTTATAACAAGCAAAGCGCTGCGGCGGAATCTCTTTTCTCTCAACGCCATCGAGATACCGCAAGGCACAGGCTCCGGTATCGTCTGGGATGACAGCGGTCGAATAGTGACCAATTTTCATGTCATTAGCGATGCCAATTCCATACAGGTCACCATGGCCGATCAATCAAAATGGCAGGCCACCCTGGTGGGCATCGCCCCGGACAAGGACCTGGCCGTTCTGCAGATAGGCGCTCCCGCCGAACTGCTTCACCCCATTCCCATAGGCGATACCCAGACCTTGCTGGTGGGCCAGAAGGTATTTGCCATCGGCAATCCCTTCGGCCTCGACCAGACCATGACTTCAGGGATTATTTCGGCGCTCGGACGGGAAATACAAGCCATAACAGGCAGGGTCATACGGGGAGTGATTCAGACTGATGCGGCAATTAACCCCGGAAATTCCGGCGGTCCGCTCCTCGATAGCGCCGGCAGGCTTATCGGCATCAACACCGCCATCTATAGTCCCTCGGGCGCCTATGCCGGTATCGGCTTTGCCGTGCCGGTGGAGGAGGTCAACGATGTCATCCCTCAGCTTATCAAAGAAGGGCGGCTGATAAAGCCCGGGCTTGGCGTATCTTTGGCGGATATCCGCATCTCCAGACAACTCGGTCTCGACGGCCTCATCATAGTCGATGTGGAAGAGGGCAGCGGCGCCGCGGAAGCCGGCCTGCGACCGACGAGGCAGCACGCCGGCGAAATAGTGCTGGGAGATGTCATCCAGCGCATCGACGGTGAAAAGGTGAGCACCCTCAATGAACTGCGTGATATCCTCGAGGAACACGCCATTGGAGACGTGGTCCCGGTGACGATTCTGCGCGACGATGTCGAAATGGAAATGATGGTAAGGCTTTCGGCCCTCAACTAGAACCTCTTTTCAGCAGTCTGCTCGCCAATGAATTCGGCAGGCAGGGCACCAGCTGGGTTAAGGTTTGCTGTTGCGTTTTTTCATCGACTCCAAGGTTTGCCTTCGTGCCAATTCGCGCATGTCCAGGGCTCTGTCCGATTCGTCTATGATCTCACGACCGACGATTTCTTCAAGAATATCCTCCATGGATATGATGCCGGTCATCGCCCCGTATTCATCGACGACGACGAAAAGGTGCTGTCTTCTATCGAAGAAATCGATGAGAATTCTGTTCAACGGCGCTGTTTCGGGGACAAAATGCACCGCCTGCTTGAACTCTGACAGTTTCTTGTCGAACTGTTGTCGGGCAGCGGACAGCAGTACATCTTTGCGCATTATTATGCCGGTAACATTGTTCGGTTCTTCCTGGTAAATAGGAACTCGGCTGTGGCTGCTGAGCTGCTGTATCTGCTTCATGGCCTCATCGACCGTAATGTCTTCGGAAAGCGAGAAAGTGACCGTACGCGGCGTCATTACCTGGCGTACCATCTTGGTCTGTAAAACGAGGACGTTCTTGATCACTCTCTCCTGGTCGATTTCTATTTCGCCTGATTTCAGTGAAAGGTTGGCAATAGTCAGCAGCTCTTCGGCAGATATGTTTCCCTTGGATTTGGATCGAGGAATGAGTCTGGTTATAGACCGGCACAGCCAGATGATCGGTTTGAGAAAGAACACCATCCAGAACAGGGGAATGGCGATGAGCGGCGCAATTCTATAGGCGAAGGATACACCGATGGTCTTGGGAATGATCTCGGAAAAAATCAGAATGGAAAGGGTGAAGACGCCGGAGAACCAGATAACATTGTGTTCGCCGAAGAGTTTCGCCACCGACGCACCGGCAACGGCGGCGCCGACAGTGTTGGCTACGGTGTTGAGAGTGAGTATGGCGGTTATCGGCTGATCGATCTCCTGGCGCAGCCTGCCAAGAACGATTCCCGAGGTATGGCCGGTCTTTTTAAGGAGTTCTACCTGGCCTGCGGAAATGGAATACAACGCCGCTTCGCAGAGGGAACAGAAAGCGGAAACAACTATAGCCAGCGTTACGGCCGTGATGAGAGTGCTCAGCACTATACTTCTCCTCTATAGGGGATGCGGGTTGAGGCCACTTCAGAAAAAAATGGTATGACTGCCATCGGCACGAACATGGTGGCCGTGATTGCCACACAGAAAGGGAATTTTCTCATCACCTTGAAACGCTGCTGCTCTGTATGATCTTTTGAGAAGGAGTTTTCATATTTTCAAAAAGCATTGGTATCTTACCTGAAAAAAGAATTAAATTAAATGTTGGGACGATAAAAAAAGAAGATTATTGTGTAAATCGAAAAACATCGTCTGGAGTGTAAAACATATACCAGGAAGAAAGGAACATGAAAGAGAAAAAAATAGTAATAAATGACAAACTGAGCAAACAGTATGTAGCTGATGTCACTGTTTTCTGCATATCGCAGAAGGAAAAGGATGTCCCCCTTCTGCCCGATGAGCTGAAAAAAAGCGATTTCGGCCGTGCCGCCGAATTGGGAGATTTCAAAGGTAATGAAAACGATGTAATGATCAGTTACGCGCCCGATACTTCGAAAAAAATACGGAGCAAAAGGGTGGCCATGGTCGGGGTTGGCTCCATTTCCAAAAACATCGACAAAGTTGAACTTGTCGAAAAAATGCGGGTTGCCGGCGGCAACATAGCTTCTCTTGTAAAAAAGGCCATGGCTGAAAAAATCTGTGTCGTCCTCCCGGAAATGACCGGCAAAGCCTCACAGAAGAAAGCTGTGCGTGGTTTGACAGAGGGGATAATCCTTGGCGAATATACTTTCACCAAGTATAAAACCGATGAGGAAGATAAAAAGAAAACAAAAGATATCAAGGAAATACGCTTTCTTGCAAAGCAGAATCTCAGCTCACTGCGCCTGGAAGCGGGACAGGCTCATATCGATGCCCTTTCGGCATGTCATGCCCGTGATATGGCCAATGAACCGGGCAACGGCTGGAATGCCGAAAGTTTTGCCCGCTATGGCAGAGAGTTGGCGGCCAAATACGATCTACACTGCACCGTTTTCGACAAAAAAGAGCTGACCAAAATGAACATGGGGGGGATCCTGGCGGTTAACAGAGGGTCGGAGACACCGCCCCAGATGGTCGTGGTTGAATACAGGGCCGCGAAAAAAGCCCCGACGGTCCTGCTGGTCGGCAAAGGCTTGACCTTCGATTCCGGCGGTATAAGTATAAAACCCGCAGCCGGCATGGAGGACATGAAGTACGATATGTGCGGTGGTGCGGCAGTGTTGGCAGCCATGAATATCGTCGGCGCCGAAAAACCCAAATGCAACGTCATTGCCATTGTACCAGCCACGGACAATATGTCAGGGGGTTCGGCGGTAAAACCCGGGGATATAATACAGCACTATAACAAGACCACCTCGGAAGTCATAAACACCGATGCCGAGGGACGGCTGATCCTTGCCGACGCACTGGCCTACGGCATAGAGCGCTATCAGCCAGACTACGTTGTCGATCTGGCCACCCTCACCGGCGCCGTTATAACCGGATTGGGGCATCATCACACCGGCCTTCTTGCCAATGACGACGAACTTGCCCGGAAACTGACCGAGGCCGGCAGGGAGTGCGGCGAGCCTCTCTGGCGTTTGCCTTTAGGAAAGGAGTATCGAAAACAGCTGGATTCGAAGGTGGCCGATATAAAGAACACCGGCGGTAAAGCTGGCGGTACCATTACGGCGGCAGAGTATCTTCATTCCTTTGTCGGCGACACCCCATGGGCGCATCTCGACATAGCCGGGACGGCTTGGGGCTTTACGGAAAAGTCGTACATCCCGGAGGGCGGTCCCTCGGGCATGTGCGTGAGAACACTGGCCGCTTTTCTGCGTCGCCTGTGAGGAAAGGGAAAAGGAAAAAGCCCCCTTGCATGCATCAAGGGGGCCTAAAGAGTCGTTTATGCGATTAGAGTTTCACAACGTTTTCAGCAGCAGGACCTTTGGGGCCATCTACAATTTCAAAGCTTACTCGAGAGCCTTCTTCCAGGGACTTGAAGCCATCGGCCTGTATGGCTGAGTAGTGTACAAACACATCCTGTCCACCATCTTGCTCGATAAAGCCAAAACCTTTTGAATCATTAAACCACTTCACTGTTCCTTCTGCCATTTTTGTAACTCCTTTTTACTCGGTTCATCGTAGAACGCAATGATAACAACCCGATTTACGCTAATCGGGTAACATAAAATGTGTGCCATCTATTTCCTGCGGCAATGCGAGCTGAGAGATTGCGCGGAAATATGGTCCACAGAAACGAGATATATCTTGTGGACTTATCACACGTTATCTACGCACTTAGCATAGGCACAGGAGAAAAGCAACTTTTTTTTCACATAAATGGAGTACAAATATTGTGATAGGCTCAGTCCGTGAAACATGGGGTGGTACCTCCGTCAGGAAAAAAGCCGGTAAAATGATATTGACAGCGACCGGTGTTGGGGTATTCTGCAGGTTCTGGATAGAGACAGCAACCTAAAACACAATTTTTGCTTATAAAACCATTGCTGCTGCCGCCAAGAGACGATACCCGGATTTATGCTTTGCCGCTCGAGATTGGCTGAGCTCTGAACAATCGGCAATCAAACAACATACGATAACGTGCATTCTGAATATACTTTCGCTTCCCATTATCTCAACCTCGACGGACACCGCCTCCATTATATCGACGAAGGGCAGGGGCCTGTACTTGTGGCTCTTCATGGCAATCCTACCTGGTCTTTTTTCTACAGAAAGGTGATTGACCGTCTCAGGCACCACTACAGAGTCATCGCTCTGGACAATATGGGATGCGGTTTTTCCGACAAGCCGCAGGATTATGATTATACTCTGGAGAGGCATATCGCCAACCTCAGCCGCTTTCTCGAAAGTCTGAGAATTGACAGCTGTTCCTTTATGGTCCATGACTGGGGAGGGGCGATAGGTATGGGGTATGCCGTGAGGAATCCTGAAAAAATTGAAAAAATCATAGTCTTCAACACCGCCGCTTTCCGGTCGCGGCGCCTTCCCCTGCGAATTCGCGTCTGCAGGTGGCCTGTCATCGGTGAGATGCTGGTGAGAGGGTGCAATGGCTTCGCCGCACCGGCTACTTTCATGGCAGTCAGACAACCGCTTGCTCCGGAGACGAAGAAATGGTATTTGCTCCCCTATGATTCGTGGAGGAACAGGATAGCCATTCACCGTTTTGTAATGGACATTCCCCTGGACAAAGGCCATCCATCGTATTCTACTCTGGTGGAAATAGAGCAGGGCCTGGAGGTTCTTGCCGACAGGGGTGTTCCCCTCCTGATACTGTGGGGCGGCAAGGATTTCTGTTTCACCGAGGATTTCTATCGGCAATGGAAAAAACGTTTTCCCGAGGCCAAGGCCCACTTTTTCCCGCAACTGGGGCATTACATTCTCGAAGACGGATTCGCTGAAATCGCCCCCTATCTCGATTCCTTTCTATTGCCGGAATATCACCTGAAAGATGAGTAGGAATATAGCCTTATCCTTGAGTGAGGCCGCCGGACGCCGGGGGGCGGCCCCGGCGGTCATTGAGGCGGCCAGCGCCAGATCGGTGAGCTTCGATGAGCTGCACCGCCAATCCGATAACTATGCATGGTACCTGAAGGAGTCCGGTGTTCGTCCCGGCGACAGGGTCATGCTCATGGTCCGGCCTTCAGCCGAGTTCATTTGTCTGAGCTTTGCTCTGTTCAAACTTGGGGCGCCGGTAATACTCATAGATCCAGGAATGGGGTATGCAAATCTGCGGCGCTGCATCTCAGGCGTCAAACCTTCCGTCTTTATCGGCATCCCCAGGGCTCACCTTTTCTTCAGACTTTTCAGGAGCTCTTTCAAGACCGTCACAACCACATTCTGCTGCGGCGCGTCTGCCGGTCTTTTCGGCCCCGACCTGCGACTGGCCGGCCGGGCGGGAAAAGAGGAGTTTCCCGTATACCGTCCAGCAGCAGGCGATCTCGCCGCCATCATTTTCACCACCGGCTCCACCGGACCACCCAAGGGGGTGCGCTTTGAGCATGATGTGTTCGCCGCCCAGCTGGAAAAGGTGAAAAACTATTATGGAATAACAGAAACGGATGTCGACCAGCCGGCATTTCCACTGTTCGCTCTTTTTTCCACGGCGCTTGGCGCCACCGCAGTAATCCCGGATATGGACGCCACCAAGCCGGCCCGGGTAAATCCTGTAAAGTTCATTTCCTCTCTGCAAAACTATAATGTCAGTTATTCTTTCGGTTCTCCGGCACTGTGGAAAGTCATTGCCGGCCACTGCCTGGAAAAAGGTATTACCCTGACGGCAGTAAAAAAGGTGTTGATGGCCGGAGCGCCGGTCTCCGGCGAGCTACTTGGCCAGGTGCGAGCCATACTGGCTGAGGATGCTGAAATTCATATCCCCTATGGAGCGACGGAGAGCCTCCCCATCGTCTCCATAGAGGCCAGGGAAGTGGTTGCGGAAACATGGGAGCAGACCCGCATGGGGCGTGGGACGTGTGTCGGCAGGCCACTGCCGGGGATTACCGTGAAAATTATCAAAATTTGCGATGAGGCCATTGCCGAGATTACCGATGATATGCTCTGTGAATGCGGTGAGATAGGTGAGATTGTGGTCAGCGGTGACGTAGTGACCAGAGCCTATGACAACAATGTTTCTGAAACGCGCCTGGCAAAAACCTTCTACAGAGGTCAATTTTATCATCGGCTTGGCGATACCGGTTATCTTGACGGAAACGGCAGACTGTGGTTCTGCGGCAGAAAGGCCCACAGGGTGTATACTGGCCGCATGCATAAATATTCTGTGTGTTGCGAAGCCATTGTCAACAATCACCCCGATATCTTCAGGAGTGCCCTGGTGGGTATCGGCGGCGGCCAAGCGCAGACACCGGTATTGATTCTCGAGAGAAAAAAAGCAAGCAAGCGCAGCCGGGATGACATTCTCCGGGAGGTCAGGGCACTGGCTTCCGCCTCGGAATTGACCAGAGACATCGAGCATTTTCTGTTTCATGACAACTTTCCGGTGGATATCCGCCACAACGCCAAAATCTTCCGCGAGAAACTGGCGGTCTGGGCGGAGAGAAAATTGAAGAAGGGACTATGAACAGGGTTGCGGTTACAGGAGGGGGAGGTTTTATCGGCCGGGCCATCGTCGGTCTGCTCCGGGCAGAGGGCGTTGACTGCCGGGTCCTGGGGCGGAACAGATACCCCGATCTTGAAGAGCAGGGGGTTCTCTGTTGTCAAGGCGATATCGCCGACCGGGATTTCGTCTTCCGGCACCTCAGGGAGGTTGATACGGTCTTTCATGTCGCTGCTCTCGCCGGAATATGGGGAGAGTGGCGACACTTCGTCAGAACCAATATCGAGGGAACCAGAAATGTCATAGATGCCAGTTTGCAAAACGGTGTCGATATTCTCGTTCAAACATCGACCCCGTCCGTGGTTTTTGCCGGAGTTGACATCCTTGACGGTGATGAAAAACTGGGGTACGCCGAAAAATACCTCTGCGGATATGCAGAAAGCAAGGCCACCGCCGAACAGATGGTCCTCGGTGTCGATCAAAGCGTTTTAAAAAGCTGCGCCATACGTCCGCATCTTGTCTGGGGACCTGGGGATCCGCATCTTATACCGAGATTACTGGACCGCGGCCGCCAGGGACGCTTGAAGATTGTCGGCGAGGGAACTAATGTAGTAGATATAACCTATATCGACAATGCGGCCTATGCCCATGTTCTTGCCGCCAGGAGTCTTTTTGCCTCGGATCAGGCCTGCGGCAAGGCCTATTTTGTCGGTCAGGAGCGTCCCGTCCGGCTGTGGGATTGGATAAACGAACTGTTTCAAAGGCTCGGCATTCCACCGGTCAAAACCAAGGTTCCGCTGACGGCGGCAATGACTGCGGGACAGCTGCTTGAATGGGGGCACAGGTTGCTTTGTCCGAAGAAAGAACCTTTTATGACACGCTTTCTGGCACAGCAGCTGGCTATGTCACACAACTTCTCCCATGACAGGGCACGAAAGGATTTTGGCTATGTGCCGCGTATTTCCACAGAGGAAGGCATGGACCGGCTCATACACTGGATAAAACACCCATGAGAAAATCTGTTTGCTCTTTTCTGCTGCCCATAGTCTGTATCTCCTTGTGCCTGCTGCCCCTGCGAAGCATGGCCTTCACCGTCGGCGAAGAGCGCGAGGTTGGTGAAAAACTTCTCTATACGGTACGGGCAGCCTTCGAGGTCATAGACGCCCCGGATATTCATCAGTACATCACCGGTCTGGGCGAGGAAGTCCTCGAGGTAGCCGGCATCCAATTTTTCGATTATCATTTTTTTATCATTGATAATAAAGAATTTAATGCTTTTGCCGCTCCCTCGGGGTTGATATTCTTCCACAGCGGACTCATCGAAAAGGTTGAGGACGAAAATGAACTGGTTTCTGTAATAGCCCATGAAATAGGCCATATCGCCAAGCGCCATATATCCTCGAGAATCGCTAAGGAAAAGAAAATTTCCATCGCCACTTTTGGCATGATGCTGGCATCCCTGGCTCTGGGAGGGGGGGCGGCCACCGAGGCGTTGCTGGCCGGATCCATGGCTGCAGGACGCAGCGCCAGTTTGCATTTCAGCAGACTGGACGAGGAAGAGGCGGATCTGCTCGCCTATGAGTGGATGAAAAGGATGGGCAGACATCCCCAGGGCCAGGTGGATATGCTTAAAACCATGCGACAGATTGCCAGGTATCGCAGCGGCATGATCCCTCAATACCTGTTGACCCACCCCAATCCGGAGGCTCGCCTCGATTATGTCCAGACACTGGTTGCCTCGGACGATGAAGAGCTGAAGAGATTCGAGGGAGGGGACGACTTCGGGTTTGCCCGCTTCAAATATCGCATTATGATGAAAACCAAGGACAGTATCAGCCTGAGGAGCTATTGTGCTTCGGTGCTTGCCAGCTCCAGGGCGGACGAATTTGACGTCATTATGGCAAAATATGGTCTCTCCCTGCTCGACAGGGCCGAAAATAATTACGACACCAGCCGTGAGCTCCTCGAGGAAGTGATCGACTACTTTGGACCGCGGAATGAGCTGATGGTCGATAAGGGTTTGCTTGAGCATGAAAGCGGAGACAACGATACGGCCTATTCCACATTGGTCGCCGTCTATGACCGCGACAGAGCGGATATGTATGCGGCATTTTCTCTGGCCAAGGTCAGTTTTCAGCGTGGTATGCTGGAAAAGGCAGAGGCACTCTATCAGGAAGTGGTCTTTGAAATGCCTGAATTCGCCCGGGGCTATTTCGAACTCGGGCGTTTAAGTGCAGCCCAGGGCAAGACCGGGGAGCCGAAATACTATCTGGGCAAATACCATCTCCTGCAGGGTAAGCTTCCCCTGGCCAAGCATAATCTGGAAAAAGCCATTGCCGGCGATTATCTCGATCCGGCGCTTGCAGAAGATGCCAGGCAATCCCTGGAGCTTATCGAAAGACTTGAGAAATAGGCTCTGCCGGACAGAGACGTTCTGACGTGATGAAAATCGCAGTCACTCACAACCCCGAGGCGGGCCCATCTGCTTGAATATCGCTGCACTGTAGATCCAGGCCGTATGAACTCGGCGGGTATGGAGAAAGAGTGTGAGGGCTAGCCGGTGCAGCAAAGACGTACCAGAAATTCTTTGTTGCCCTTGGGGCCGACAAGAGGAGAGGCCACCACTCCCTGCCCGGCCAGACCGAGTGTTTGAGCAAAGGCGAGCACGGATTCGACAGCGCTGCCGTGCAGTTTTTCATCTCGTACAACGCCGCCGCCCTCGCTCACCGTCGCATGCGGCAACTCGAACTGGGGTTTGATCAGAGCGATGATATCTTTTGGGCCGGCAAAAAGAGTCATAACGGCGGGCAGGATCTTGGTAAGCGAAATGAAGGAGACATCGATTACTGCCATGTCGACAGGTTCCGGCAGCGTCTTTTTTGAAAGGTGACGGGCATTGAACCTCTCGCGAACGATGACCCTGCTGTCCTGCCGCAGTTTCCAGGAGAATTGACCATAGCCCACATCT
>JBEPWT010000052.1:0-18297 GCA_041642275.1 Desulfopila sp.
TGCTTTTGGCCTTACTCTGGCGCGATTCCATGTAATATGGTCTGGGAATGTATAACTTCAACCGTATCTTTAATCTTCGCACCAAGCTGATAATCGGGTTCACGGCGTTCCTGGTGGTTGCCACCTGGATTAATCTCATTTTCCTCAAAGATTTTGATTCGTTTCAGAAAAACGTGCGGATGCTTGAGCATGCCAGCAATATCAGCAACCTCTGTCTGGAGATCCGGCGCTACGAGAAAAATTTTATCATCGGCAATGGCGAGGATGACTACGATACCGCCGCCGCCTACGTTGATCGGGTCGTCGAGTACATTGAAGGTATAAAACAGGACATTAACCGCGATGACCGCCATACCCTGATTGGACTGCAGCAAATGATTGAGCAGTACATGGTCCATTTCCGCGACCTCAAGAACAATTGTACCAGCCCCTTTTTGTTGGCCGACTGCAGTTACAGAGACGCACTTCAGGAACTGGGTGCGGAGATGGTAACTCTTGCCGAAAGACTGGCAAGAGATTCACAGGCGGCCGTAGAAAAGTTCGCCGGGGAATCGAAAATCAAGCTTACGCTCTATTTCACGTTTCTTATCGTCTTCAGTTTGAGCGGCATGATCGTATTCTACATCACCATTGGAAGACGCCTGAAGACCCTTGAGAGTGCTGCAAATGCCATTGCCACCGGTGATTATAAAAGTCTGCCCGAGAGCAAACTAAACGACGAGGTCCAGATAGTTTTCAAGGCCTTTGACCGGATGGTGGAAGTATTGGAGGAGCGGCAGGAACTCTTGTTTCAGGCCGAGAAGCTGTCCTCCCTCGGCACCCTGACCTCGGGCGTGGCGCATCAACTCAACAACCCCCTCAACAATATTACCACGAGCTGCCAGCTTGCCCTGGACGAATTGAAAGAACAGCAGTGTACCGACTTTGTGTATAAACTGTTGGACACCATTGAGAAGGAAACCCGGAGAGCTGCCGAGATTGTCAGGGGATTGCTGGAGTTTTCACGGCGCGAATTGTTCACCCGGCGACCGGCTTCGCTGAAGAAGCTCATCAGTACCGCCGTCAATCTTGTCATCAGTGATGTGCCAACGGGCATCAGGATTATTGAAGACGTACCCGATGATCTCACCGCCAATATCGACGAGCAAAAAATGAAAGAGGTAATTATCAACCTTATAATCAACAGTATCCAGGCGATAGAAGAGGAGACCGGTACCATCGTTATTACCGCGGAAGCTGACAGTGATAATAATGGTGTCGTCATCAATATTTCCGATACGGGGATTGGCGTCGAGGAAGAATCCATACAGCAGATTTTCGATCCATTCTACACCACTAAAGATGTGGGCAAGGGAACCGGCCTTGGCCTGGCAGTGGTCTACGGCATCGTCAAAAAGCATCAGGGTGCCATTTCCGTGCGCAATAATGAAGATCAGGGCGCGACCTTTACCATTACGCTTCCGCAGGCGTAGCCTGATGGGCAGCCTCAGAGAGCGAGAAAGCCGGACGGTGACTTCATGAAAGAACAGATACGAATACTTCTTGTTGACGACGAAATCATTAATCTGGAAAATATACGTCACTATCTCATCAAGCAGGGATATTCACTGGAGATTGCCGAAAACGGCTACATCGCCATTGACCTCATCGACAGTCACCACTTTGATCTGATAATAACCGATTTGAAAATGGAGGGAGTGGATGGCTGCCAGGTAATGGAATACTGCAAACAGAAGATTCCGGAATCAGAGGTAATCATCATGACGGGATATGCGACGGTCAACTCGGCGGTTGAGGCGATGGCCCGCGGTGCCTACTACTATCTCCCCAAACCTATCAAGCTTAGGGAACTCAAAACATTGATCGAGAAAGCCCTGGAGAAGAAGATGCTCCGCCGCGAAGTTTCCGAGCTCAAGCAGCAAATCATGGCAAAAAAAGGGGTAACCCGGTTTGTCGGCCACCATGAGAAGATACTCAAGCTAAAAGATGACATTACCACCTTTTCGCAACTTGACTGTAATGTCCTGATCATCGGTGAAACGGGTACCGGCAAGGAACTGGTCGCCAGGACCATTCACGAGTTGAGTCCACGATCGGATAAACGGTTCATGCCGATTAATTGCGCCGCACTCAGCGAGGAGCTGGTGCTCAATGAACTTTTCGGCCATGAAAAAGACGCTTTTACAGGAGCATCGCAGGTCCATCACGGCCTGTTTGAAACATCGAACGGCGGGGTCATCCTGCTTGACGAGATCGGGGAAATGCCCATGATCATGCAGGCCAAGATTTTACGCGTCCTGCAGGAAAAAAAACTCTACCGGATCGGGGGCACCAAAGAGATCCCCGTTGACTTCAGGACCCTGGCCGCCACCAACAGGAACCTTGAAAAAGAGGTAGCGGAAAAACGTTTCAGGCAGGATCTCTATTATCGTCTCAATGTCGCCACCATCCATATTCCGCCGCTGCGTCAGAGAAAGGACGACATCCAGCTGCTTGTCTACCATTTCCTGGGTAAATATCCGACTGCGGACAACCAGGTGAAGACCATATCAACGGAGGCCTTGGAGATACTTCATCAATACCACTACCCGGGGAACGTCAGGGAGCTGGAAAACATCATCGAGCGGGCTCTGGCCATCTGCCGGGGACCAACTATTGAGCCCTGCCATCTGCCGGCAAACCTCAACGAAACCGGTGATGCCCCACGCCCCCCTGTGCCCGAGAGGGTTGAACAGACAACCAAAAGTCTCCACGAAAATGAACGCGACTATATTCTCAGAATCCTGAAAAGCGTCAATGGCAACAAGACCCAGGCGGCCAAGCTGATGGGGATCGACCGGGTGTCACTCTGGCGCAAACTCAATAAGTATAGAGAAGAGGGCCTCGATATCGACCGCCTTTTCCAGGAATGACCGTCCTGTCACGTGCTCGAAGATGTGATACAGGGGGAACAGGAGAAGCTTCCTGCTCTTTTCGCCTTGATCAGATTCGGGCGACAACTTCGAGTATGAGCTTTTCCATTTTCGGTTCCATCGCCGCGGCGGCGGCGATGATGTCATCGAGGAGGATGGGTTGAAAATTCTCCGGATCGTTGACGTTGGCGATGGCTGAGAGGCCCAGGACCTTCAGTCCGCCGTGAACGGCGACCAGGACCTCGGGGATCGAACTCATGCCGACGCCGTCGGCGCCGCATTGCCTGAGCCAGCGAGTCTCGGCGGGGGTTTCCAGGCTGGGGCCGGCAATGCAGACATAGACGCCGGTGACGACGCCTTCGATGCCGCAGGAGGTGGCGCAGTCCAGCGTTTGCTTGACAAGAGCGCCATCGTAGACCTGGGAGAGATCGGGAAAGCGGGGGCCCCAGGCATCGACATTGGCGCCCCGCAGTGGATTTTCCCCCAGGAAATTGAGATGATCGCGCATGATCATGATGGTACCCGGCTGGAAAAGGGGGTTGAGGCCGCCGGCGGCGTTGGTGACGATGAGGGTATGCGCTCCCAGCAGCGAGAGGACGCGCACCGGAAAGGCGACTTCCTTGGTCGAGTAGCCTTCGTAATAATGGAACCGTCCCTGGAGGACGGCCAGCTTCTTGTCCCCCAGCCTGGCCATGACGAGATTTCCCCGGTGGGAGCTTACCGTGGCTTCGGGAAAATGCGGTATTTCGCCGTAGGGAATGACGGCGTCTGGTTCAAGCCTGTCGGCCAGACCGCCGAGACCGGTGCCCAGTTGCAAAAGGATGTCCGGGGTGTAGGGCAGGCGATGGCGGAGATGGGAGAGGGCGGCGTTGACCCGGCCGAGATAGTCGCTCTCAGTCATTTTCTTCCACTATGGCGTTGGCCCGGACATATTCCATTATCAGGTCGCACTCCGCGGCCATCACTTGGCAGCGGGTCTTTTTCTCGAACAGACCTTCCAGGGCCTCGGGGGTTTTGGGATCGATGCCGGTGGCCTTTCTCACCGTATCGGGGAATTTGGCCGGATGGGCCGTGGCCAGGCAGATCATCGGGATGTTGCGCTGCTGCAACTCAAGGCCTGCACATACCCCGACGGCGGTGTGGGGATCGAGCAGATAGCCGTGATCCTTATTGAAGCTGCGAATGGTTTCCTCGACCTGTTCCTCGGTGATGGCGGCGGCGCTGAAGTCTCTTTTTATCTGATCGCGGCAGCCGCTCAGATCCAACACCCCTTTCTCGCTGAATTCGACCATGGCTTCCGCCGTGCGGTCACTGTTTTTGTCGAGCAGATGGTAGAGGTAGCGCTCGAAATTGGAGGCCGCCTGAATATCCATGGAGGGACTGGTCGTCGATTTTACCTCTGCCTTGGAGTAGTCGCCGAACTTGACGAAGCGGCTGAGAATGTCATTGTCGTTGGTGGCCAGGATGAGTTTGCGGATGGTTCCCTCCGGCAGCAGGTTCTTGGCAATGTATCCGGCGAAAATATCGCCGAAGTTGCCGGTGGGCACCGAAAAATCCATGGCCTTGTCGTTTTCGTGTCTGATCACGTGCAGGCAGCTGTAGACATAGTAGACGACTTGGGCCAGCACCCGCGCCCAGTTTATCGAATTGACCGCTCCAAGATGGTAGTTCTTCTTGAATTCGAGGTTGCTGAAGATTTCCTTGACGATGGCCTGACCGTCGTCGAAGGTGCCGTCGATGGCGATGTTGTAGACATTGCCGTCACTGACGGTGGTCATCTGTCTCTCCTGCACCGGCGAGATGCGGTTGCGAGGGTGGAGGATGAATATTTTGATGCGTTCCCTGCCGCGGACGCCGTAGATGGCGGCGCTGCCGGTGTCGCCCGAGGTGGCGCCGACGATGTTGAGATAGCTCTTTTCCTTTTCGAGAAGATACTCAAAGAGATTGCCGAGAAACTGCAGGGCCACATCTTTAAAGGCCAGGGTCGGGCCGTGAAAGAGTTCGAGGATGTGCAGGCTGCCGTGGTGAACCAGCGGCGTGACCTCGCGGGAAGTAAAACCGGCATAGCTCTTGGTAATGAGGTCCCGCAGAGTGCTCGACGGTACATCATCGATGAAGCGGGACATAATTTCAAAGGCCAGCTCTTGGTAGTTCAACTCCGACCAGGAGTTGAGGGTCTCAGCCCCTATCTTGGGAATATTTCTCGGCAGCAGCAGGCCGCCGTCGGAGGCCAGGCCCATCATTACCGCCTGGCTGAAGGGAATAGGAGAGATTCCTCCCCGTGTGCTCAAGTATTGCATGACGTATCTCTTACCGTTGTTGTAAAGTTATGAAACATGCAGACCGGCCGGCGCTGCAGCTGCGGCCGGCTATTGCGTTTCAATCTCCACCTTTCTGGCATCATGCCATAGTCCCTCGAGGTTGTAGAACTCTCTCTGGTCGTAGTAAAAAATATGGACAACGACGTCATCGAAGTCGAGAAGCACCCATTTGCCTTCCTCCAGACCTTCGGCATGGGAGGCCTTTATGCGTTTGGAGTGAAGCTCCCCTTCGATGGCCTCGGCGATTCCCTGTACATGGCGGGTCGACCTGCCGTTCATGATGACGAAATAGTCGGTAAAGGAGGAAAGGCCCTGTACGTCGAGTATTACCAGCTCTTCTGCTTTGGCGTCTTCGGCCACTTGGGCGCAGGTCATGGCAAGCTCCAATCCTGACTTGGAGCGATGTTCTTTTTTTAGTTTTTTCATAGTATTAGTTGGAAACCTTCCATTGCGGCACCCTTCTTATTTCTTTTTCTTCGGGGTTCTGGGGGGAAACTCAAAGGAGATTTTACCATTTTTCGCTAAAAGAAGATAGGCGTCAAAGGGTCGGCGTTTTTTGGAGATAAATCCCTTTATGAGCTCTGTCTTGCCGGAGCTCAGCAGCTGAGATATGATGGTCGGCGTTATTTCGCGCGAGAGAATTATCTTGCTGATCTTCAAACCGTTTTTGTCGTCGCCCTCAAGGGCGGACTCCGACATATAGGCTGCCGGGGTTTCATAGACTTCGGTATTGTCGATGGGTGATTTCCCCAGAGACTGCTGGGCGGTGATGCTGTCGATGTCGAGATCATCCGTGGAGTTGGCGAAGAGAAAATCCACTTTATTTTTTTTCAACTGGACGGAGGCGCTGAAGGGTTTGCCCTTCTTGGAGATGAAGTCGCTGAACGGTCCTATGATCTCGCCCTTGATCAGAGCGAGAATCTCTGTCTCCTCCATTACCCTGCCGCCGAGAACCTTGCGGATGGTGATGGAATCGTCTTCGGCGTGATAGGCCGTCGGCGACTCGAAATAGCGGAGCCCGTTCACCGGGCTGAAAGAGGCTTCCCGGCGCACTTCGGTCTCGTCGAAATTGACTATCTGGGAAATGATGTGCCGCGTCAGTTCGCGGACCTCCTGCATGAAAATATCCCTGGTCAATTCTCCCTTGAGAATCTGGTTGAGCTTGTATTCCCACTCGCCGGTCATTTCAGGCGAGGCCAGAACCTCTATCTTCATGGCATCGAGCAGTGTCAGCAGTTCGAAGGCCTTGCCCGTCGGCGTCAACTCCTTGCCTTCGCGGATGACGTATTTCTCCTTGATCAGCTTCTCGATTATCGCCGCCCGGGTCGCCGGCGTTCCCAGCCCGCGTTCCTTCATGGCCTCGGCCAGCTCTTCATCTTCAACAAGTTTGCCGGAGTTTTCCATGGCGGAAAGGAGGGTCGATTCGTTGAAGCGCGGCGGCGGCTTGGTTTCTTTTTGTTCCTTGTCGATGTGATCGCAGACAACTTCCGCCGTATCGGCAAGAGGTTCGAGCATCGTCTTCTCGCCGTCTGCTTCGACTTTGCCGTAGATGGCCTTCCAGCCCGGCTCGGTCATTATTTTTCCTTCGGTGAGAAAGGTCTCTTCCTGGACCACCGACAGACGCCGGGTGATAAGAAAGCTGGCGGCGGGAAAGAAGACGGCCAGAAACCGCTGGGCGACCATGAGATATATCTTCTGTTCGGCTTCGCTGAGGTTCTTGGGCAAAAGACCGGTGGGAATGATGGCGTGATGGTCGCTTATTTTCCGGTTGTCGAATATGCGCCTGTCTTTTTTGATGTAGTTTTTCTCCAGGGCGGTCCGGGCGAACTCCCTCAGCTGCCAGCCGAGCTGGCACTCCATGGTCTGGCGGACGGTCGGCACATAGTCTTCGGGCAGATACCTGGAGTCGGTTCTCGGATAGGTGAGCACCTTGTGCCTTTCGTAGAGGGCCTGGGCGATGCCGAGGGTGTTTTTGGCCGAAAAGCCGAACCGGGAGTTGGCCTCCCGCTGCAGCGAGGTGAGATCGTAGAGTTGCGGTGACTTCTGCGAGGACTGCTTGCTTTTCTCCGACACGGCTGCCTGGTGTCCGGAGCATTTTTCTATGATGGCATCCGCCCGGGCGCTTTCCCATATCCGGTCGGACCGCAGGTAAGGATCCCGGGGGTCGGCTGAAAAACCGGGGTCTATCCATTTGCCCACATAGGTGCTTCCCTGGTGGGCGAAGGTGGAAAGCAGATTGAAGTAGGTGCGGGGTTTGAATTCCTTGCGCGTTTTTTCCCTTTTGACCAGCAGCGAGAGCGTCGGCGTCTGGACCCGGCCGCAGGGGGTGAGGAAGAAGCCGCCGTAACGGGAGTTGAAGCCTGTGAGGGCACGGGTGGCGTTGATGCCTATGAGCCAGTCCGATTCCGAGCGGCAGAGGGCGGTGTCCTCGAGGGGCAGCATTTCCTCGTTGCCCCGCAGGTTGCTGAAGGCTTTGCCGATGGCGTCGCTGGTCATCGACTGGAGCCAGAGACGCTGAAACGACTTTTTGGCCACGGAATTGTTCCAGACGTAGCGGATGATGTTTTTAAAAATCAGCTCGCCTTCCCGTCCGGCGTCGCAGGCATTGATTATTCTCGATATATCCTTGCGCCGGATAAGCTTCTGCAGGGCGTTGAGCTGTCCCTTAGAGTTCGGGAGGCTTTTGAGAGGGAACTCTTCGGGGAGAATCGGCAGGTCTTCAAGGTTCCACTTCTGGAACCTGCTGTCGATTTCTTCCGGGTAACAGATGGAGACGAGATGACCGACGGCAAAGGAGACGACATGGTGGTCGCCCTCATAGTGGGTCTTGCTTTTTGTAAACTTGCCGGGCAGGGTTTTGATCAGGTCGAGGGCGACACTCGGCTTTTCTGCTATAATCAGGGTTTTTTCAGTCATGGACTATATGTGCTGCAAGAGGCTGCCAACTCGGCAAAAATGATGGTTTTTAAAAAGAGCGGCATTTTTTTATGTCGGCTATGTATGATCAAACTATTTTCATACAGGGGCCGGCTTCCAGGGGGGTATCTGTCATCTCTGTTGACAATGACCACCGTTTTTTTCTTCTTTTTCCGACGGACTGAGCATACCGATGAGACATGCTGCCTGCAATGTCTGCACTCCGGGCCGGAAAATAGTCAGATGTTCTATAGGCCATCCGGGTGTTTGTCAATCGCTATTTTTTTCATTTGTTCTTGCCCGCCGGCCAGACTGGGCTTCCCGGGACTGTGCAGTTGGTATTCTATGTCATCACAGACAAATGTCAAACGGCTCCGCCACCGGCCCGGCTGGCAAAAAGAATCTTTGTAATCATGCAAGACTGAAGGCGCGAAGCACCTTAACCGTAATAAAAGAGCTTCTCCCTTGACATTCTTGTTGATAAATGTTTAAATTATCACTTTGAAACAGGTCCGTGCGGGCGTAGCTCAGTTGGCAGAGCGCAAGCTTCCCAAGCTTGAGGTCGCGAGTTCGAACCTCGTTGCCCGCTCCATTGAGGTATCCGTACCGGTGGAGTTGGAATCAGATGATTCCAGGTATACCGTCGTTGAGGCGGGTTTTTTTAAAGTGGGCTTTGCCCGCTTTTTTTTATGCCTGTTTTCCGATCCTGTCCGACGATTATCGGCTCGTCTGTGCAGAGCGGGTCAGGTGCTGTTGTGAATAACTCTTAGCAGAATACGATGAGCGAGTTTGTAATTGACAGAGTGCGTGAGTTTGCCGAGGAACTCCTGCCTTCCATGGGACTTGAGCTTGTGGAGGTGCAGTTTAGAAGAGAACAGCATGGCTGGGTCCTCCGGGTCTTTATCGATGCCGAAGAGGGCGTTACCCTTGAGCATTGCAGCAGGGTCAGCAGAGAGTTGAGCGACTATCTGGACGTGGAAGATATTATCGATCATAAATACCATCTTGAAGTTTCATCGCCGGGACTGGAAAGGAAGCTCTACAAGACCGCCGATTTCCAGCGGTTCAGCGGCCAGCGGGCGAAAATAAAGCTGCAGGAACCCGTGGCTGGGCAGAAGACCTTTATCGGAGTTATTTCCGGAGTGGACGGCGAGACGATAGTGCTCGTGACCGAGGAAGGAGAAAAACTGCGCTTCACCTTCGATATGGTCAGTACGGCGCGGCTTGCTATATGACTGGGCGGAGGCCTCGTCGAAACATGAATGAGTGTCCGTTCTTAGGATTGTGGACAAAAAACGGTGGAGTAAGAGGATGCTGTCAGATTTAAAACGCATTATCGATCAGATCAGCAGGGATAGAGGTTTTGACAAACGGCTTCTGATCGAGGCAATAGAAGAAGCGGTTGCATCGGCCGCACGGAAAAGACTGGGCAGCCGCAGAGATATCGAAGTTCGCTACAACGAAGAATATGGCGAGGTCGAAATATTCCAGTTTCGCAGCGTCGTCGAAAACGTCGAAGACGAACAAACGGAAATATCCCTGGAAGAGGCAGTCAGGCTTGACCCGGAGGTGCAACTCGGAGATGAGCTTGGCGAGAAAATGGACAAAATCGAGGATCTCGGCAGGATAGCGGCCCAGTCGGCCAAACAGGTCATCATCCATAAGATGAAGGATGCCGAAAGGGAAGTCATCTACGACATGTTCAAGGGCCGCATCGGCGAGGTGGTCAGCGGCATCGTCCAACGCTTCGAGCGCGGCAACATGATCGTCAATCTCGGCAGGACCGACGCCGTGCTGCCCAAGGATCAGCAGATACCCAAGCGCTCCTTCAAACAGGGGGACAGGATTCGCGCTTTTCTCCAGGAGGTGCGCCAGACAACCAGGGATTCCCAGTTGATTCTCTCCCGCACCTGCGACGACTTCCTGGCCAAGCTTTTTCAGATGGAGGTGCCGGAAATAGCCGAAGGCATCGTCAAGATAATGGGTGTCAGCAGGGAACCCGGCTTCAGAGCCAAAATCTCGGTGAGTTCAATGGAAAGCGATGTCGATCCGGTCGGCGCCTGTGTCGGCATGAAGGGGTCTCGGGTGCAAAACGTCGTCCAGGAACTGCAGGGGGAAAGAATTGATATCGTTACCTGGAGTCCGGATCCGGCCAAATATGTCTACAACGCCCTGGCGCCGGCCCATGTTTCCATGGTGCGGGTCGATGAGGAGAGCCAGTCGCTTCTCGTCGTCGTCCCCAATGACCAGCTTTCGCTGGCCATCGGCCGGCAGGGACAGAACGTCAGGCTGGCCTCGAAACTGCTTGGCTGGCGCATAGATGTCAAGAGCGAACAGCGATACAACAACCTCCAGGACGAAGGGTACCAGAGTCTGCTGTCGATCGAGGGCATTGAAGAGCCGCTCGCCGACCAGCTCTTTGCCAAGGAAATCCTCTCCGTCAACGATCTGGCCGCCGCCAGCGTCGAGACCCTTGTCGTTCTGCGGGCCATCGACGAGGAAATGGCCGAGAAATTGATCGGCGCTGCCAGACAGGCCGTCGAAGACGGTCGGGGCATTGCTGCCGAAACGACGGTTGAGGCCGAAGTGGAGTCGGAAGCCGCCGCCGAAGGACAGACGGAAGAGCTGACCACAGAAGAGACGGCAGAGCAGACCACAGAAGAGACGGCAGAACAGACAGAAGAGAACACCATCGCCCCGAACGAAGAGGGCATGGATACCGAAGAGGGTGTGGATACCTCCGCAGAAGACGATACGCTCGAAGGCGAAGGGCAGATTCCGGGAAATAGTGAGACTGAAGAAGAGAAATAGCTTCCTGTGGCCACTCCTGTCAGAACATGCGTCGTCTGCCGGACCAAGACGGACAAAGACAGGCTGCATCGTTTTGTCTGGATGTCGGGTGGTCCGGTGCTTGATGAATCGCAGAGATTCGACGGCCGGGGTGCATATTGCTGTAAGACGGCAAAATGTATGGACAGATTTCTTGCACAAGAGCAAAAGTGGCGAAAAACATTTAGAAAGTAAGTTGACTTTTAAATGGCGCTCAGGCATAACTTTCCTCCAGAGAAGAGCCGGAAAGAATATGAGAGCATTTTTGCTGTAGAGATGTATTACGGGAGCAAATGATGAGCAGGGTGAGGATTTACGAGCTGGCAAAAGAGGCCGGGATGAGCAGTAAGGCATTGGCTTCGAAACTGATGGAACTGGGCTATGATATCAAGGGCCACAGTTCGACGGTTGACGAGGAGACTGCCGAGAATATCCGTAAAACCGTTATGCAGGGCTCTGATACGGAACTGGTCGAAAAACGCATTAGCGGGTCTGCCGGCCCGACGGTTATTCGCCGGAGATCGACGATTATCAGACGGAAAAAAGCGGAACCGCCGGAGAGCGACCTGGAAGAAAAGGAAGAAGCCGAAACCGCGGTCGAGGCCGAGGCCGGCACAGCCGAGCCTGAGGGTGAAGAGGCTGTAACCGAGGCCGTAGCCGAAGAGACGGAGCAGGCGCCCCAGGGCGAAGCGATGGAAACCGGGGCAGCCGCCGCCGAGCAGGCCGAGGAAGAAGCCGGCGATCTGCAGGAGACGGCGGAGGAGGGGGCCCCGGAAACCGCTGCCGCCGAGGAAAGCGTCGAGCAGGAGGAGCAGGTTGCCGCTGAGGCCCCTGAGGCCGCTGAAGCCGGAGAAGAACCGGCGGCCGCCGCAACGGAAGCCGGCGGACAGGATCTGGAGGACGGTGAGGAAAAGCAGAAAAAAGGTAAGGAAAAAAAGAAAACCGTCAAAAAGGTCAAAAAAGAGGAACCCCGCAAGAACTATGCCCGGGTCGTCGGCACCATCGACATCCCCGTGGAGGAAGAAAAGCCTGCAGTCCAGCGGCCAAAACGGAAGCCCGGCAAACCGGCCGTGGCCGCCAAGGGCGCCGACCAGGCATTCGGAGCCGCTGTTGCCGTCGATGACGGCCGGCCGAAAAAGAAGGGCCGCAAGGGTGCCCAGCCGGCGGCCGAGGATGATCTGGACCGCAAGGCGGGCAAGGTTCTGAAGAAAGGCAAAAAAGCGGTGAAATACACCCATTTTGGCAGTGATTATCAGCGTACCGCCGGCAGGCGGGGCAAGAAGGGCAAGGGCAGAAGAGACGGCAATGTTGCCGCCACGCCTTTGGAGATGAAGGCCAGCAAGAAGCGAATCAAGGTCTACGACTCCATAACCGTTGGCGATCTCGCCGCCAAGATGCGGGTCAAGGCCAGCGAGGTAATCGGCAAGCTGATGGGACTGGGCGTCATGGCCACCATGAACCAGCCTGTGGATGTCGATACGGCCATGCTGATCGCCGCGGACTTTGGCTATGAGGTCGAGCAGGGAGTGACCGAAGAAATCGGCATCCAGATGCTCGATCAGGAGCAGGAAGGTGGAGAAGAGCGACCGAGACCGCCGGTGGTCACCGTCATGGGGCATGTCGATCACGGCAAGACGTCGATTCTCGACGCCATTCGCAAAACCGATGTTGCCGAAGGCGAGGCAGGCGGAATCACCCAGCATATCGGTGCTTACCATGTCAAATCTCCCGCCGGTGATGTCACCTTCGTCGATACTCCGGGCCATGCCGCCTTCACCGAGATGCGCGCCCGCGGCGCCCAGGTGACCGATCTCGTCATTCTGGTGGTAGCCGCCGATGACGGCGTCATGGACCAGACGCGGGAGGCCATCCATCATGCCCAGGCCGCCGAGGTACCGATTCTTGTCGCCGTCAACAAGATCGACAAGGACAACGCCGATATCGATCGGGTCAAGCGGGAACTCGCCGAGTTGGAACTGGTACCCGAGGAGTGGGGCGGGCAGACCATCTATTGCGAGATCTCGGCCAAGAAGCATATCGGCATCGATAATCTCCTCGAGAATATCCAGCTGATGGCGGAGATACTCGAACTTGGCGCCAACCCCGCCCGCAAGGCCAAGGGCCGGGTGATCGAGGCAAAACTGGACAGGGGCCGCGGCGCCGTTGCCACCGTCATGGTGCAGCAGGGCACCCTGCAGGCAGGGGACTATTTCGTCGTCGGCCAGTATAGCGGCAAGGTTCGCGCCATGGCCGACTACAAGGGGCGGAAGATCGAGTCCGCCGGGCCTTCGACCCCGGTGGAAGTCCAGGGCATGTCGGGAGTCCCGGCGGCCGGTGACGAGTTCGTTGTTGTCACTGACGAGAAGATGGCTAAAAGCGTCAGCCAGTCACGATCACTCAAGGCCAGAGAGAGCGAACTCGGCGCCAATACCAAAATCTCTTTGGACAAGCTCTTTGAGCAGATGAGCGAAGGCGATGTCAAGGAGTTGCGGGTGATCCTGCGCGCCGATGTCCAGGGCACTCTCGAGGCATTTGCCAAGGCCGCAGAGGAGCTTTCCACCGATGAGATCAAGGTGAGAGTCCTCCATGAAGGTACCGGAACTATTACAGAATCAGATATCCTTCTGGCATCTGCCTCTGAAGCAATTATAATAGGTTTTAATGTACGACCGACGATGAAGGTCAAGGAAATGGCGCTGAAGGAAAACATCGACATCAGGGCCTACGACGTTATCTATCATGCCTTGGATGACATACGCAAAGCCATGGTGGGTATGCTCGACCCCACCTTTGAGGAAAATGTGATCGGCAACGCCGAGGTTCGGGAAACCTTCAGCGTACCAAAGATCGGCACCATAGCCGGTTCTTTTGTCACCAACGGCAAGTTCAAAAGGAATGTCAAGGTGCGGGTCATTCGCGACGGTGTGGTCGTCTACACCGGCAAGATCAGTTCTCTGAGGCGATTCAAGGATGATGTCAAGGAGGTCGTCGCCGGATATGAGTGCGGCATAGGCGTGGAGAATTTTAATGACATCAAGGTCGGCGACAATCTCGAGGCCTTCGTCATGGAACAGATCGAGGCAACGTTGGGGTCTGAGAAGTAGCGATGAGCAGTATCTGGGATCCAAAAAGTACCCTTGATTCCCTGGGGGGAGGCAAGAAAGATCAGAAACGGTCGGTTCGGGTGGCGGAGGTGCTTCGCCATGAACTGGCCGTTTTGCTCATCGAAAAGGTACGGGACCCGAAACTGGACACCGTCTCGATATCCCGGGTCCATGTCACAGATGACCTCAAATACGCCAGGATTTATTACACGGTCCGCGGCGGGGAGAAGGACAGGCAGCAGGCCGGCAAGGCCCTTGACAGGGCCAAAGGGTTTATGCG
Organism: Desulfopila sp.; assembly: GCA_041642275.1. Lineage (GTDB taxonomy): Bacteria > Desulfobacterota > Desulfobulbia > Desulfobulbales > Desulfocapsaceae > Desulfopila_A. Next base: position 14,363 of record JBEPWT010000052.1, read on the forward strand.
CACTCATCTCGCCAAAACGCTCAATCTTCGCCATACCCCTACTCTTCAATTTTTTTATGACGAGACTGCCGAAAAGGTTGAGGAAGTGGAAAAACTTTTTCAGGAAATAGCTCTGGAAAGAAAGGATGACAAAGATTCCTGAGGACATCAGCAGAACAATAGGCGACGCCGACAGCGTGGTTCTCGCAACTCATGTCCATCCGGATGGGGACGCCATCGGCTCTCTGCTCGGCTTGGCTGAGATTCTCAAAGGCATGAACAAAAAGGTCTTCTGCTATCTCGAGGAGCCTGTTCCCTATCTCTACCGTTTTCTGCCCGGCTGTGAGATAGTGAACACATCGATTGACGAACTGGGCGTCTTTGTCCGGGAAAACCAGAATACCATAGCCATCTCGCTTGACTGCGGCGACAGCGACAGGCTCGGAAAGAATTGTCAGCGCCTGCTCGAGGTCGAGCCCTTTGTCGTCATCGACCATCACCGCTCCCACAAGGTTTTCGGCAGTCATCGCTGGATAGATGCCGACAGGTCGTCCACCGGCGAAATGGTCTATGAACTTGCCCAGCACCTGCAGGCGGTAATTTCCCGCCGTAGTGCCTATAATCTCTATGTGGCGATTTTAACGGATACCGGCTGCTTCTGCTACGACTCGACAACGGCGCACACCATGCGCATAGCCGCCGATCTCGTCGAAACAGGTGTTTTTCCTGCTGAAATTTCCGGGTATATTTACAATAACTACACCCCGAAGAGAATCCGGCTGCTGGAAAAGGTCCTTGGCACCCTGAGCCTCTATGAACATGATGCTCTGGCGGTGATTCAGGTGAGCAGGCAGATGATCGAAGACAGCGGCGCTCTGCCCGAAGACGTCGAGGGCTTTATCGATTTTCCACGTTCGATCAATAGCGTCAAGGTCGCCGTTTTCATAAAAGAGAGTCGGAAAGGGGTGGTTTCCGTCAGTCTGCGGGCCAAGGGGGACGTCGATGTTGCCGAAATCGCCAAATCCTACGGCGGCGGCGGTCACAGGAATGCCGCCGGTTTCCGGTTTTTCGATAAATCCGCCTCCCAGGTGCACGAGATCATTATAGATGAATTGAAGAGGGTGGTTAACAATCCTCCGGCGCCACCGGCGCTCTAGCGCGAACATTTCATGAAAAATGGTCTGAGTGTTATATATAACGTTAAATTGCAGGGTGATAGACGAGGCATGTCGGAGTTCGAGGCAGCGGTTTTTCTCATCGACAAACCAGCGGGTCCCAGCTCCTTTGACATGGTGCGCGGCGTTCGCCGTCTTTTGGCCATGAAGAAGGTTGGCCATGCCGGTACACTCGATCCTTTTGCCAGCGGTCTCTTGGTCGTCTGTGCCGGCAGGGCGGCGACGAAGATGATCTCCCGTCTCATGGATGGGGAGAAAGAATACGTCGCCACGCTGGTACTGGGCCAGGAGACCACCACCCAGGATCCGGAAGGGGAAATCACCGCAACCTGCCCCGTAGAAGAGATCACCCCCGGCAAGGTCGAGGCCTGCCTGCAGGCATTTGCCGGTGACCAGATGCAGACGCCGCCATCCTTTTCGGCGCTGAAATACAAGGGCAAGCCGCTTTATTATTACGCCCGCAGGGGCATCGAGGTCAAAAAGGAGGCCCGCCCGATCCATATAGGGCAGATAGAGCGGATCGGCGAGGCCGGCGTGCTTACCGGACCAGGCAGTCGGCTGCAGATACGCGTTGTCTGCTCCAAAGGCACCTATATACGGACACTGGCTGCCGACATCGGCCGGCAGCTTGGCTGCGGCGCCTATCTTGGCGAGCTGCGCAGGATCCGAAGCGGTCCTTTTACGGTCGCCGGAAGCTTTCCCGGCCAGGATTTATCGGCAGAGGGTGGGAAAAAACGATTTTTAGCTGGAGCATTATCTGTAAATGATGTATCTAATCTCTTGCAAAAATCCTGATTAATGGATAGGGTGTTGCCACCGCAGCCAGTGGTGTCAGTGGCGCATCCGCTGACACTCTACCCTCGCCATCGGAAAAGACCGGGCCCGGCAGGATACCGCTGCCGGCAGATACCGAATTTGCTCCTCGGCGGATAGGTCTTTTTTGAATGTTTGAAATTTGATATACAGTAAGTATTGATTCAGTAAGTATTGATTCAAGTTAATCCAGTTTACAGTTCCAGGAGGATTGTTGTGGCACAGACAGCTGTAAGAAAAAACGAAATAATTGAAAAATATAAGGTGCATTCGTCCGATACCGGTTCATCCGAGGTGCAGATAGCCCTGTTGACGGATCGTATCCACTACCTCACCGATCACTTCAAGAAGCATAAAAAGGATCATCATTCCCGGCAGGGACTGTTGAAGCTGGTAGGTCAGAGAAGAAGTCTGCTCGATTATCTGCGCAAGAAAGATATCAACAAGTACAGGACTCTGATTCAGGAACTGGGTATTCGTAAATAGTGATTGTCCGGGGCCTCTGCCCATCTCATGTCTACGTTCGTGCCATTATATGACAGGCTGTTCCGAAAGTCTTCGGAATGGTCTGTTGTTTTTTAGCGTCTTGCAGTTTGCCCCTCTTTGAAGGGCCACACGATTCGTCGAGGCACATTTCCCTTGAAATCGCTGGATATACGGAGTTGCGGCGCGGGGAAAAAATGAATATTTTCGAAAAAACAAAGAGCATACGGGGCTGGTGGATAATCCAGTCAGAAAGTTGACGCTGGGCATTTCCCTGATGCAATACCTATGGAGTAAAAATGTATAAAAAAGTAGAAGCAGTAATTGATGGAAAGGCGATATCCATAGAAACCGGCAAACTCGCCAAACAGGCTTCCGGTTCCATTGTCATCCAAAGCGGCGAGACCGTGGTGCTGGTGACCGCCGTTGCCGGCAAGGAAAACAAGCCCGAACTTGGATTTCTGCCGCTGACCATAGAGTACCAGGAGAAGCTGGCCTCGGTGGGGAGAATTCCCGGGAATTATTTCCGTAGAGAAATCGGTCGTCCCAGCGATCGCGAGGTTCTGACCTGCAGAATCATAGACAGACCGATGCGCCCCCTTTTCCCGGAAGGATACTGCAGTGAAACACAGGTTATAGCCACCGTGCTCTCGGCAGACGCCCAGAACGACCCGGACGTACTGGCACTGACCGGTGCGTCCTGCGCCCTGACCCTGTCCGATATCCCCTTCGGCGGGCCGGTGGCCGGTGCCCGGGTCGGCTACATCGCCGGCGACTATGTCATCAATCCGACCACCGATCAGCTCAAGGAATCGAGTATGAACATGGTCGTTGCCTGCACCCGCAAGGCGGTGGTCATGGTCGAGGGGCAGGCGGACAATCTCAGCGAAGAAGAGGTGCTTTCGGCCATATTCCATGTCTACGAGCAGGTGCAGCCTCTCATTGATTTGCAGGAGGACCTGCGGTTGTCCAACGGCAAGGAAAAACGGCAGGTGGAAAAGCCGCAGATCGACGAGGCTCTTCTCGACAGGGTCAAGGAGATATCGACGCAGGGCATGAACGAGGTCGTATCGACCGCCGATAAAATGGAGCGTGGCCGTCTCTACGACGAACTCAAGGCCAGAGTAGTGGCTGAACTCGATGAGAGCGGCGACAGAGGCCGGGAAATAAGCGACCTGCTCTCCTCCTACAAGAAGTCGGTGATGCGTGCCAAAACCGTCAACGAAGAGGTGCGCATCGACGGGCGTTCCTTCGACCAGGTCAGACAGATCACCGCCGAGGTCAACTATCTTCCCAGAACCCATGGATCGGCGCTGTTCACCCGTGGTGAAACCCAGGCCCTGGTTACCGCCACCCTGGGGAGCGAGCGAGACCAGCAGCGCGTGGAAACGCTTGGCGGCGAAGAGAACAATCGTTTCATGCTGCACTATAATTTCCCGCCCTTCTGCGTCGGTGAGGCGCGTATGCTGCGCGGTCCCTCGCGAC
>JBEPWT010000053.1:0-18242 GCA_041642275.1 Desulfopila sp.
TTCTTGAAGACTGCGGTGATCGAAAACTGCATGACCGGCTTCGGCAGGGGACACCGGCCGCCGAGACGGAGCAGGATATTGCCGGCCTCTATAGAGAACTGCTGCACCGCCTCGCCCATATGCAGGTGCAGGGCGCCGAGGGATTTGATGCCGCCTGGTGTTACGACACAGCCCGCTATGACACGGGGGTGATGATCGAGAGGGAGTCGCGCTATTTTCTCCGCCAGTTCTGGCAGGGACTCTTAAACGGAAAGATTCCTACCGGTATTGAAGAAGAGTTCACCGATATAGCCTTCAATGCCGATAGCGGACAGCTGCAGCTCTTCTTGCATCGCGATTTTCAGAGCAGGAATGTCATGATTGCCGGCGACTCTTTGAAAATCATCGATTTCCAGGGAGGCCGCCTCGGTCCCCCCGGCTATGATCTGGCTTCCCTGCTGATCGACCCCTACGCCGCTCTTTCTTTCTCTTTTCAAGAGGAGATGCGCAGCCACTACCTTACATGTCTGCGATCATACATCGATTATGACGAAAAGGCCTTTCTCCGGCAGTATACCTATCTGCAGCTGCAGCGCAATCTGCAGATACTGGGGGCGTTTGCCTTTTTATACGCCCGGCGCCGCAAGGTGTTTTTCAGGGAATATCTCGGCCCGGCCCTGCACCATCTGGGGATGATGCTTGACAAGCGGGAATTACGCGCCTATACGTGTCTGCGCAAACTATGCGGCGAGGCCAGGCAGCGAGTAGCTGCTCTCTAGTGTCTGTCCATAAATGGCACTTTTGCCCTAACTCCCGGAGTCTCATACTTCGCTTACCGGTTGCTCTTAGAATTTAATCCTCGGAATATCAATTATATGCCTCCGGTTAAATTCATCGAGCGCCTAGATTTAGAACAAAATTGCTCATTCCTGGACAGACACTTATTAGGAGTCTGTCGTAATCGACGGCGGCGGCGACCTTTCTGAAATGGGCCGCTGCTCCCTTTCACCTCTCTTCGTGGAACGTTTATGGTTTCGGAAACACATTCAATCATAGCCCTGGTCGGCAGACCCAATGTTGGCAAGTCGACGCTGTTCAACAGGATCACCGGTTCACGCAAGGCCCTGGTCGATCCGACTCCCGGCGTCACCCGCGACCGCCATTACGACCGGGTAATCTGGAATGAAAAGGCATTCATCCTCGTGGATACCGGCGGCATCGATGACAGCGCCGATGATGTCATGGTCGGCCACATACGCAGACAGGCCATAGCCGCCATCGAAGAGGCCGACGCCATTGTCTTTCTTATGGATGGTCGGGAGGGCTTGACGCCTGCCGACCATGAGGTCGGCGAACTGCTGCGGAAGACGGAGAAAAAGGTTTTTCACGTCGTCAACAAAATAGATGGGCCGGAGCAGGAGATTCAGAGGCTTGCCGCCTTTTATGAGCTGGGAGTGGAGAAATTGTGGCCGCTTTCCGCCGAACACTCCTACGGCTTCTCCAGCCTGATGGATGACATCGTCGCCTCTCTTGCTACGAGCAGAATCGATGAAAATCTGCCGGAGGATACGGTCAAGGTCGCTTTTTTCGGCAGACCCAATGTCGGCAAGTCCTCAATGATCAACCGTATTCTCGGCGAGGAGCGGATGGTGGTTTCGGAGATCTCCGGCACAACCCGCGATTCGGTGGACACGCTGCTCGAGCACGGCAAATACAGCTATCTCCTCATAGATACCGCCGGTATACGGCGCAAGGGCAAGACCAGCGAGAAGCTGGAAAAATTCAGCATCATCAAGGCGCTGCACGCCCTGGAAAGATGCGATATTGCCGTGGTGCTGATCGATGCCGAAGAAGGATTGACCGAACAGGATACCAAGATCCTGGGCTATACCCAGGAGCAGGGCCGGGGGCTCATTCTGCTGATCAACAAGTGGGATCTGATCAAAGAGGACTCCAAACGCCAGAAAAGACTGCTCGAAGAGATAGGCCGGGCTCTGCCTTTTGTCGGCTTTGCCCCGGTGCTCAAGGTTTCGGCGCTGACCGGTTACGGCATCAAACGGTTGTTCCCGGTCATTGGCTCAGTCTACCGCCAGTACCGGCAAACCTTTTCCACCTCGGCGCTCAACCGGCTGCTGCAGGATGCGGTGGCCGGTCATACGCCGCCTATTTATAAAAACAAGCGGCTGAAGTTCTACTATACCTCCCAGGTCGGCACCTGTCCGCCGAAATTCGTCGTCATGACCAACAGCTATAAAGGCGTTCACTTTTCCTATCAGCGTTATTTGACCAACCGGTTTCGCGAAGGCCTGGGGCTCGACAAGGTGCCGGTAAAGCTCATCTTCAAGGACAAGCGCGAGCAGCGCGGCAGATAACGAAAAGGGGCAAAGCGCCTCTTAGCCGCCGACGGCGGCAGCGTATGCCCTGGCGAAAGCCTGCGCCGAGGCCCTGATCACCTGCTCGCCGGTGCAGAAGGCCAGGCGAAAATGGCCGGGCGTGCCGAAACCGCGGCCGGGTACGGCCAGTATCATGTTCTCCTGGAGTATGGAGCAGAAGCGCACATCATCGTCGATGGGCGACTTCGGAAAGAGGTACAGCGCACCTTTGGGGACGACGAAATCAAAGCCCGCGGCCGCAAGTATCTCGCAGAATGTATCCTTTCTTTTTTCATAGACAGAACAGTCGACGCTCACATCCTGCAGCTCGGCCACCACCTTTTGCATCATTGCCGGGGCATTGACATATCCGAGGATGCGGTTGGCCAGCGTCATGGCGTCGAGCAGCTGCAGCTTGTCCTGGATTTCAGGGTGCACGGCCATATAGCCGATGCGTTCTCCGGGCAGGGAGAGATCCTTGGAGTAGGAGGAAAGGACGAGGCTGTTGCGGTAGGCGGCGAAGATCGACGGAACCGTATTGCCATCGAAGACGATCTTGCGGTAGGGCTCATCGGAGATCAGATAGATGGTTCTGCCGAAACGGGCCCCGGCGCTCTCCAGCAGTTTCCCCAGGGTCTCCAGGTCCTCCTGCGGGTAGATCTGTCCGCTGGGGTTGTTGGGAGAGTTGATGATCAGCGCTTTGGTCTTTTCGTTTATCGCCTGTTCAATGGCATCGAAATCGAGGTTGAACTCGGCATCTGTTGCCACAATACGGGAGCTGCCGCCGTGGTTGTCGACGTAGAAATTGTATTCGACGAAATAGGGAGAGAGCAGAATCACCTCTTCTCCGGGATTGAGAAGCGCCTTGAGCACGACATTGAGCGCGCCGGCAGCCCCGCAGGTCATAAGCATGTCGGCGCCATTGACGGCAACTCCCTGCTCCGCTCCCATGCGGGCGGCGACGGCATCACGAACCCAGGGGTAGCCGCCGTTTGGCATATAGGCATGAGCCCCGGGGCTGGTATCGGCTGCTACCTGTTTGACCGCGGCGTCAAAGGCGGCGGGAGGCGGCAGATCGGGGTTGCCGAGGCTGAAATCATAGACGTTTTCCTGACCGTGTTCGGCCTTGAGGCGTGCCCCTTCCTCGAACATTTTTCTGATCCAGGAAGATTTCTCCGCAAAATTCCGCATTTTTTCAGATACTGCCATGGTAAGTCCTCGTCTGGAATTGTTGTGATCGTGCCAAAAGTCTCTGCAGCTCTCAGCGATCCTGTTTTTTGAAATACTCGTAAGCGGCGTTGATATCTTTCATCTTTGATTCGGCAATGGTTCTGAACTCATCACCCAGGTGCCGTACCTTGTCCGGATGATATTTCATGCTCAGCTTGCGGTAGGCCTTTTTGATTTCCTCCATTGAGGCGCCGGGCTCGAGACCGAGCACTTCATAGTAGTGGTCGGCGGAGGAGCGGTCGGCCGCCTGATACTGCTGGCTCCGGTACTTGTACTTGGCCTCGATGGTACGCTGGTCGTAGGCGGCGATCTGCAGAAAACCGGCGATGTTTCTGGCGATCTGCAGCTCTTCCTCGGGAACGTCGCTTTTGGTGTAGAGAATCTGGTAGACAAGCTCGAGCAGTATCAGTCTCGGCTCGTAGGCGAAGGTGGAGCGAAATTCTTCCAATAGCGACTCCAGGGTGGCATCAGAGGTGATCGCCTCCTTGATGAGATCCTTCACCCACATCATCTTGGTCTGATTATAATTGAGGTTATACTGAAAAAACCGGTGGATGGTGGAAATTTCCTCCCTGGTCACCTGACCGTCGATTTTGGAAATATTGACCAGGATGTTGACCAGCAGCCAGACGAAGCGATTGTGGCTTTCGGACTGGGAAGCCTCGTAATCGGCCACCCTTTTGCGCACCCAGTAGCTGAAGCCCCAGAACAGGGCGACAAAAATTATGATCCCCAGCAGGCCGGAGAAGATAAGGGCGCCGAGAAAATTGATCAGGGCGGGGGCGCCGCCGGTGACGAAAATGATCAGCAGAATGACGAGTAGACAGCCGCCGCAGCCGGGCGGCTTTTGCCGTTGATAGTACATGATAGCGTCGCTTTGTTGGGTTGTTGTCGTTTATGTATCCTGGAAAAGCGCTTCTATGAACTCATCGGGGTCGAAGTCGCGCAGGTCCTCGATTTTTTCGCCAATGCCTATGAAGCGGATAGGGATATTCATATAGCGGCTGATATTGGCGACTATTCCTCCCTTGGCGGTGCCGTCGAGCTTGGTGAGGGCAAGGCCGGTGACGCCCACCGCCTCATCAAAGAGTTTCGCCTGGGAAATACCGTTCTGGCCGGTGGTGGCATCTATCACCAGCAGTATTTCATGGGGGGCGCCTTCCAGCTTTTTGCCCATGACCCTTTTGATTTTTTTCAATTCCTCCATGAGATTGCTCTGGGTATGCAGTCTGCCGGCGGTATCGACCATGACGACATCGTAGTCTTCTTCCACCGCCTTGGCGATGGCATCGAAGGCAACCGAGGAGGGATCGGCGCCTTCACCGCCGGATATCACCTCGATGCCGCTGCGCTCACCCCAGATTTTCAGCTGGGATACCGCCGCGGCCCTGAAGGTGTCGGCGGCGGCAAGCAGCACGCTCTGGCCGGAATTGACGAATTTGTGGGCTATCTTGCCGATGGTCGTGGTTTTGCCCACGCCGTTGACGCCCACCACCATGATGACGAAGGGCCCTGAAGCGGGCATTACCAGTTCCGCCGGTCTGGTGGTGTCGACGATGTAGGAGCGCAGTTTCTCCTTGATGAACCTTTTCAGTGACTGCGGGTCGGAGAGTTCCTGGCGCTTCACCTTTTTTCTTGCATAATCGATGAGTTCCGTCGATGTCGCAACACCGATGTCGGCGGTAATCAGCAGTTCCTCGAGGTCATCGAGCAGTTCGGCGTCGATCTCCTTTTTGCCGAGGAAAAGGCTGTCCATCTGATGAACGAAGGTATCTCTGGTGCGGGAAAGTTTTTCCGATAATCTCTTGAACAGGGAAGGCGAGTCGGCGGTTTCAGCAGCCACCGGCGCTGCCACTGCTTCTTTTTCTTGGGCTGCGGCATGGTCGGCGGCGGCAGGCTTCGTATCGCCGGACTCGCCGAAAATTCCGGTACCCACCAGGGGTTCGGCGTCCTCGGCCAGGACCTCTTCGGGCGTATTCGCCTCTTTGGCGCCGGTGGAGGCTTTGTTAAAGCCTTTGTCCGCATCCTTCTTTTTTTTAAACCAACCAAGCATTATCAACCTCTTCGGGATGGCTGTGAATGAACGGGCGATCCGCCAACGGCCTCGGGCGGATATGTGCCGTGGTGCTCTATCGTTTATTGCGGGGGCGGCACCGGATAAGCTGTCGGGGCCGATGCCATTTTCCCCTGTTTTTCCGCTGCTGGAAAAAATTGCCGGATATTTGGCAAAGCATATATTTCCTGCCGCTGCAACGCAACTGTTTCTTTGTCAGAGGAAGTTTTTCAACAGCCCTACCATACTATGCAGCAATGGCCAAGAAAGCAATGAAAACAGTGGCGGCCTGCACGGCGGCCGCAGATTGAGCGAAAAAGCGGCCGGCAAGGATTAAGACGATGGAACTGCGTAGTATAAAGTTTTGTTCTCATGTTCTTTTTCTGGCGGGACGCCATGAATTTCGTTGCAATTGCATTCAGTGTAATTACTGTAATGAATGTCATTTTTAAGGCTCGACTAATTCCGGCAAGTACGATATACAATTCTCATCTCTCACGAGATACAACTTTTCAGGAGGTGCACAATGGCACAAGGATGCGGCGGGGGTTCCACCCCGGAAGCACAACAGGCGGCTATGGCGCAGCAGGAAAATGCCATTACCCGTTCTCTCGGTAAAATAAAGAACAAAATCCTGGTCATGAGCGGCAAGGGCGGAGTGGGAAAATCGACGGTATCCGTCAACCTGGCTCTGGCTCTTGCCCGCAAAGGCCACAAGGTCGGCCTCATGGATATCGATCTTCACGGTCCCGATGTCGTCAGGATGCTCGATCTCAAGGGAACGGTGGAGCCGCCGGAAAAGCCCGATCAGCTCGTGGCGCCGCTGCAGTATAACGACAATCTCAAGGTTGTCTCCCTTGAATATATGATGCAGAACAGGGACGAGGCCATTATCTGGCGCGGTCCCCTGAAAATTCAAGCCATCCGCCAGTTTCTCTCGGACATGGACTGGGGGGAGCTTGATTATTTGGTAATCGATGCCCCTCCCGGCACCGGCGACGAACCCCTCACCGTCGCCCAGACCATCCCCAACCTCAAGGCGATAGTGGTGACCACGCCGCAGAAAGTGGCCCTTGCCGATGTGAGAAAGTCCATCAATTTCTGCAAGATGGTCAAGGTCAACATCACCGGTGTCGTTGAGAATATGTCCGGTTTCGTCTGCCCCAACTGCAACGAGATAGCGGATATTTTCAAGAAAGGCGGCGGTGAAGAAGTGGCCAGGGAGTTCGATTTGCCCTTTCTGGGACGAATCCCCATGGATCCGCGGGTAGTTACGGCGGGAGACGAGGGCAAACCCTATCTCTCATCCGATGAAGAGAGTCCGGCGACGCAGGCATTTTCTCAAATCGTCGCGGCGGTTGAAAAACGTAATCCGCCGGTGGCGCCGCCCGTTACCCTGAATATGACACATTCGGGCTGCGGCTGTAAAGGCTGACCTCCGGCACATGAGCATCAGGGTCCGGCTTATACGGGCCCTGATCACCGACATTCCCAGGGCGAGTTATTATGATTCTAGAACAACTGATAGTAGGCAGTATGGGCGTCTGCAGCTATATCATTGGCTGCGAGGACACGAAAATAGGTGCTATCGTCGATCCGGGCGGTGACGAAAACCGTATCCTGAAGCAGGCCGACAGTCTTGGCCTTGATATTCAGTATATAGTCGCCACCCACGGACATCCGGATCATGTCTGCGGCAACAGGGCCATCAAGGAGGCAACGGGCGGCGCCGTGGTCATGCACGATGCCGATGCCGAATTCTTCGAAAAACCGGAAACCCAGAACTACTTCAGCATGCTCGGACTCGAGCCGTCGCCTCCGGCCGACATCAGGCTCAAGGACGGCGATATTCTCGAGATCGGCAATCTCAAGTGGCAGGTAATCCATACTCCCGGTCATACACCGGGCGGCATGTGCCTCTACTGCCCACCCAATCTCCTCACCGGCGACACGCTTTTCGTCGAAGGAGTGGGGCGCACCGATTTTCCCGGAGGCTCCTATGACACGCTGTTGCGCTCGCTTAAAGAGAAGGTGCTGTCGCTGCCCGACGATACCATTATCTGGCCCGGCCACGGCTACGGCGGATCACAATCGACCATAGGTGCGGAAAAACGCAGCAATCCCTACCTGCGCCAGTGAGCGGCGATGCGTGAAATAGTCCTTGGTACCGCCGGCCATGTCGATCACGGCAAAACCAGCCTTGTCAGAGCCCTCACCAACATAGACACGGACCGTCTCAAGGAGGAGAAAAAACGGGGCATAACCATTGAACTCGGTTTCGCCTATCTCGATCTTCCCTGCGGCCACAGGCTGGGGATCGTCGATGTTCCCGGCCATGAGAAGTTCGTGAAAAACATGGTCGCCGGCGTCACCGGCATGGATATTCTCGCCTTTATCATCGCCGCCGACGAGGGCATCATGCCGCAGACCCGCGAGCATTTTGAGATCTGCAGTCTTCTCGGCGTATCGCAGGGCCTCGTCATCATCACCAAAAAAGACATGGTCGAGGAGGAATGGCTGGAAATGGTCGACGAGGAGGTCCGGGATTTCTGCCAGGGCAGTTTTCTCGAAGACGCGCCCGTCGTCCACGTTTCCTCAACCACCGGTGAGGGGATCGAGGAGGTCAAGAAACTGCTCGATTCCATGGTTGCCGGCCACCGTTTCGAAGAGGTCTTCGGACCCTTCCGTCTGCCCGTCGACCGCGTTTTTGCCATGAAAGGCTTTGGCGCCGTGGTCACCGGTACATCCATTTCCGGCAGGATTGCCGTCGGCGAAGAACTCCAGATCTATCCGACTTCGAAAACGGCCAAGGTCCGCGGTATTCAGGTGCATTCGCAGTCCGTCGACATGGTCGAGGCCGGCCACCGCACCGCCATCAATCTTCAGGGAGTGGAGACCCTCGATATTGCCAGAGGAATGGTGGTGGCAACTCCGGCATCGCTTACGCCGAACTATATGCTCGACTGTTCGCTCAGTTATCTTTCCTCCGCCGAAAAACCGCTCAAACACAGAGCAAGAGTCAGGGTTCATCTCGGTACCGCCGAAGTCATGGGCCGGGTCTCGCTTCTCGACCGCGACGTCCTTCAGCCAGGCGAGAGCACCGGAGTGCAGCTGCTGCTTGAAGAGCCGCTGGCGGTCTGGCCGGGGGACAGGTACGTCATTCGCAGTTATTCGCCGGTGATTACCATCGGCGGTGGCGAGGTGCTGGGAAACGTCTCGCTGCGCAAGCGCAAGCGCCTCACCGCCAGGGACAGGCAAAAGAACACGGAAACCTTTGCCGTCCTCGAAAACGGCAGCGATGAGGATCGCATTTTGCTTTTGCTCAAGGAAAGCGGCGCCAGAGGGCTGGTCTTCGATGAGCTGGCCATCAGGCTGGGTATATTCGGCAAGCAGCTGAAAAAGGTCCTCAACGAACCGCTGTCGAAAAAGAGCATGATCGTCGTCGATTCCGCGGCCCAGCGCTATCTCGAAAGGGAAGTCGCCGAAGGCGTCATGCGCTCCATTGTTGCCCTTCTCGAAAAATTCCACAGCCACCAGCCGCTGCAGACCGGGTTGTCCAAGGAAGGGCTGCGCAGTGAACTCGGACGCAGGCTTGACCAGCGGGTCTTCGGCTACTGTCTCAACGAGTTGATCAAGAACGACCAGGTGGTCCAGGAGGATTCGCTGGTTCGCCTCAGCAGCCATGAGGTGGCGCTCAAGGCGGACGAGGAGCAGCTGCAGAAGGAGCTGATGCACTGGTATCGCAAAAAGGGACTGACGACGGCCACTCTCAAGGAGACCCAGGAACAGTTCGGCGACTATCCCTCGGCTTTGCTCAAGGAGGTTATCGGACTGCTTTTGCGGGAGGGGAAACTGGTCAAGGTCAGTGAGTCCCTCTATTTCGACAGCGAAGTTATCGGTGGTCTGCAGCAACAGGTTATCGCTTTCATGGAGCAGGAAAAGGAGATAGATGCGCCCCGCTTCAAGGATATGACCGGACTGACGCGTAAGTTTTCGATTCCCATTCTTGAATACTTCGACCGTATCAAGCTGACCTACCGTGTGGGGGACAAGCGCATTCTGCGCAAGCATTCAGGCTAAGCGCCCTCTCTCCGGGTGCCAGGCAACATGCGGCCAGAGGGGTGATGGTGCGGGCAGCGGTTGCTGTACGTGCGAAAATCCGCATCAATCTCGGCCTGGGAATTGCCAGGATACCAGCAGAAATCTTGCGGTATCGCCGCCGACCGCATAGTGTTTGTCGATCTGCAATCCGGCGACGGCGACAATCGAATCGCCTGCGATCAGCAGCGGATAGTTTGCTCTTTCATGCCGGGGAATTTTCATATCTGAAAGATATCTGGCCACTTTCTTGCTGCCTTCCAGACCCGGCGGTGAAAATCTCTCGCCGGGCCGTGCCGGTCGAAGGACGATGGGCAGGGATATCTTGGCGGCGTCGATCAGCAGTTCACCTTCTTTTCGCTGCTCAGGCGGTGAGGCCAGCTCCTGCAGCTTCAGGCTGGCGCCGTATGCGCTGATATCATGTTCGCCATATGCGCCTATTGTCACCGAGGGGCGTACCCCGTCGGCGCTGTGCCGGAAAGGCCCCTCGCCCCACGGCTGCTGGAAGATCAGCTGGGAATCGCCTGTATACATTCTCAGACCGCGGGGCAGGTGCATTTGCCTGCCGCTGGTCCCCTCTCCTGCAAAATCAAGGATCCTGGAGATGTGGCCAAAGCTTGCCTTGACACCGAAATGCCAGAGGATTTTTTCAAGTATGCGACGCCTCAGGGCAAGGTGTTCACCGGAGAGGGCAGCGATGTCAAGCCTCAGAGCAGCCGCGGACCCGTCCGCCGCGGGAGATTGACTGCAGCATCTCTTCATGGCCGCAAGGGTAAGATGATCGAGCAGGTTGTCGTCCTCTGCCAGGATGTCCGCGGTTTGGCTAAGAGTCGATGTCAACCCCGGATTGAAAAACTTGCGGATGGATGGCAGAATTTCCAGGCGCAGCCTGTTTCGAAGAAAAGCGGTGTCGGCGTTGGAATTGTCGAGACAGTAGGGGATGTCGTTGGCATGCAGATAACCGGCGAGCTCCTCCTTGTCGGCATAGAGAAGGGGCCTGACGATTGTATCCCGGCGCAGCCTCATGCCCGATAAACCTTTGAGCCCCGTGCCGCGAATCAGGCGCAGAAACATTTCCTCCGCCTGGTCATCGGCGGTGTGGCCCACCGCTATAGCCTCGGCGCCATGTCTCTGGCGGCACTTTTCCAAGGCTTCGTATCTGAGCAGGCGACAGCTCTCCTCAAGTGAAGTGCCGTGCTGCTTTTTGTGGGCCAGAGCATCGACGGCGATGAATTCATAGTCGATGTGCAGGCCTTGGGCCATCCGGGCCACCATCTCGCGTTCCCGGGGGGCTTCCCCCGGGCGCAGGCGGTGATCGATGTAAACGGCGATGAGCCTGAGGCCGAGACTGCAGCCGTGGAGCAGGTGGACCAGAGCCGTCGAGTCGGGCCCCGCGGAAGCGCCGACGACTATCGTCGCCCCCCGGGTGAGCAGGCGGTGCCGGCGGAGAAAATTTTCGAATCGATCACTGTTCACTTTTCGGGTTATGGAAGATTTTACGGATAATTCGCACTGGATTCAGTGTACACCATGATTACATTGAATACTACCTATGAGCTTGTCGGAGAGGATGACGACAGCCAAATATGATAGTTTCGTAAAAAGTCATCTTTTTTGACATTCCGGCGAAGGCCGGAATCCATAACTAGCTAAAACAAATTGATTCTGAATCCGTCATGCCGGACCCGATCCGGTATCAGAATGACGGAATGGCTGACTTTGAGGTTTTTACGAGTTCGTCAAATATAAAAAAGCGGAAATGGCGAGAATGAAATTCAGCACTCGGATCAAGGAATATCTCGGTCATCAGTTCAACCTCTCTGAACACCAGGTTGAACTGATGATGCCCGAGTTTAAAAGAACCCTTTCGGGTCATATGGAAAATCTGGAGCGGGTTCATCAACAGCAAAGCCTGGATGAGCTTGCCAGGGCAGCCCACACCATCAAAGGCGCATTTCTCAATCTCGGTCTCGCCGATTGCGCCGAACTGGCCATGAAGATCGAGGGAGGCGCCGCCAGCGAGGACGACAGTATGGACTATGGGGCGCTGATAACCGACATGAGCGTAATCGTCGACGGCATCATCAACGAGCAGTGACCCGTTCACCGCCGGTGTTTGAGAATGGCCAGAAGCCTCTCATGGATATTGTCGAATCCTCCGTTGGAGAGGATAGCGACCATGTCCCCTTTGCGCAGGATGGCGGCGAGATGGTCGAGGATGTGGTCCGTTGAGGAAAATGACCAGGCCTTTTTATTGATCCGGCGGAGCGATTCAGCGAGTTTTGCCGAGGAAAAGTGATCTTCGGCGGCGACATTGTCGAGCGGAATCGGCTCGCGCAGCACGACGACATCGGCTCCGCTAAAGGCGCGGGCATACTGCTCCTGGAAGAGTGAGCGGCGCGATGAGTTCGTTCGCGGCTCGAAGACCGCCACCAGCCGTCTTTCGTGATTGGCTTTTTTCAGACCATCGAGGGTCTCCCTGACGGCTGTGGGATGATGAGCAAAGTCGTCGAGCACTGTTATTCCATCCACCGTACCGCGCACCTCCTGCCGGCGTTTGACCCCCTTGAAAGCGGAAACACCCTTGGCGATGCTGTCGAAATCGAGGCCCTGGCTGTGCAGCACGGCCATAACCGCCAGGCTGTTGAGACCGTTATGCACGCCGGAGAGCGGTGAGGCAAGCAGGTATTTTTGCCGCCGGTGTTCGATTTCATACAGACTTTCTTCCGCCTTAGTCTTCCAGCCGACGATGCGCCAGTCGTTGTCGGCGCCAAGACCATAACCCTCCACCCTGCAGGGCGCCTCGGCCACAACCTCGCGGACGTTGGCATCGTCGAGATGGGCGACGATGAGGCCTTCGGGCGGCAGCAGACGCACGAATTTGCCAAAGGACCGCTTGATTTGGTCGAGATCGGTGAAGATATCGGCATGATCAAACTCGATGGAGGTAATGATGGCGGTTTGCGGCTGATAGTGGAGAAATTTCGATTCCTTGTCGAAGAAGGCCGTGTCGTATTCATCACCCTCGACAACGAAGTGCGGGCCGCCTCCCAGCCTGTTGTTGCTCTCAAACTCGCGGAGGATGCCGCCAATCATGAAACTCGGGTCACAGCCGGCGTGATGCAGCGTGGAGGCAAGCAATGCGCATGTCGTGGTCTTGCCGTGGGTGCCGGCGACCACCAGCGACCGGCGGTTGTGCAGGAAGAATTCGGCCAGCGCCTGGGGAAAGCTGAGGTAGGCGATACAGAGGCGGCCGAGGGCAAGGGCCTCGGGGTTGTCTTTTCTGATGACGTTGCCGACAATGACGAGATCCGGCCCGTGGCCGAGATTCTCCGCCCGGTAGCCGCCGGCCGGGGCAATGCCCTGGCGATAAAGGAAGTCGGACATCGGCGGGTAGACCTCGGCGTCGGAACCGGTGACGGCATAGCCTGCGTTTTTGAGCATGCCGGCAAGGGCGGCCATGCCTGTGCCGCAGATACCCATCAGGTGAATGGTTTCAATCTTTTGCGGCTTTCTGTTGAGCCGGGGATCAAGCATCGCCGGCTCCTTTATCGAGCGTTTCCCTGATGGTTGCGTGGATACTTTTAAAGGTTTCATCGAAGGTGGCGGGAGTTACCCTGCCCATTTCAATAAATTTTATTGCCACCTCCTTGGAGATTTTGAGTACGGTTTCCTCTGCGACAATGGTGGACGGCGTTTCGCCGGTCTGGCTGCGTCTGGACATGTCCTCTACCTGAATATGGGTGAAGAAAGACGCCTCTGCCGCCGGAAGAAGGCCAATTCGTCACGTAAACGGCAGAGGCGGAATAGGCAGAAATAACCGTTCAGGCCATCCCTGCATTTCTGTCTTTTCATATCTACCAGTATTTTTCCTCGGCGGAAAGAGCCTTTTGGCCTCTCATACTTGTTGAGCGCGGTGTGGATGCCAAGGGTTATAGCGATGCAAATCATGCAAAATGTACCTCCAGAAGAGGTCTCAACTATTTTTGCAGAAATATATTTTGCCAAAGTCAGGTATTTAAACTATCTTGACAGCAGGGGATAACTCATACTGATACAGGATACACTGGAAAAGGTGATCTCAGTTTCAAGTTCGCGGCGCAGGAAGAATTCTCAGGCGGCCCAGCGGTGCCGTCTCGAGTAAAATTCCAGGCGCAACGACGAAGCTGCATGCAGCAGCAGGACCAGCACATTTTCCGGGTGACCTGTACCGCTTGAATATCGTTTGCATCCACCGTTGAAAAGTGCTGTCGGCCGTCGCCGATACCCCTGGGACAGCGGCGGAAGACCAGGATTTGGGAAGCAGTCTGTAATGCCCATGAAAGAACAGCCTGACCAGGGCCCTCGGCAACCGGGGGAACAGGAAAACCACATGGCCAAGCTGCAGCAGATGGTCGAGGTCTACCGCGCCATGCTCGATGCTGCCGGCAAGGCCCTGATTCTCACCGACCAGCGGGGCCTCGTGCTGACGGCAACTACACCAACCCTCGAGATACTTGGAATATCGGCTGAGGAAGCCGAAGGCACGTCACTCGCCTCCCTGTTATATACGAGCCCTTCACCGGAACAGAAAAAGACGCTTGCCGGGGTGCTTAGCGCCGGGCAGCCCACCGGCTATGATATCGTCGACGAAGGGTCGGCCAATGGCGCCAGGCTCACTGTTTCGATGTCTCCTCTGAACTCTCCCGGCGGCGGGCAGAGAATGCTTCTCCATGAGCTGTCGACATGTTCTGTAGCCAGCGAAGAAGAGCATCTCCGGCAGACGCTGGCGGCGACCAACGACGGGATCTGGGAATATAATCTCCAGACCCGGGAGTATAGATATTCGAAGCGGTTTGCCGAGATACTCGGCTTTACCCCGGAGGAGTTTGCCGGATACGGCATAGATTTTCATGAGAAAATCCATCCCGACGACACAGAGCGGTATCGCCGCAGCTTCGAGGACTATCTCCAGGGAAAAACAAAGAGATATGATATTGAATTTCGTCTCCGCGACAGGGACGGCCAGTACAGGTGGATCTATTCGCGCGGCAGCATTGTCGAAAGAGATGAGGACGGTTCGCCCGCGAGGATCATCGGCGCCAATACCGATATTGACGAGCGCAAGAGATCCGAGATTATCCTCTCCATCCGCCTGCGTCTGATCGAACAGGCACAGGACTGCAGTTTACCGGAAATTTTACAGAAAATCGCCGATGAATGTGAGTTGCTGACCGACAGCGCCATAGGCTTCGTTCATTTTCTGTTGAAGGAAAAACAGCAAATATCCCTGCAGGCCTGGTCCAGTCGGACAGAAAGCCACTTCTGCCGCCATCAAGCGCTGGAAAACCACTATCCTTTTGCCAAGGCCGGCGTCTGGGCCGACTGCGTGCGCCGCGGCGAGGCTGTAATCTACAACGACTACCAATCTCTTAAGAGTAAAAAGGGCACGCCTGCAGGCCATCCCCCGCTGGTGCGAGTGCTGACGGTGCCGGTGATGCGGGGCGACACCATTACCGCCATTTTCGGCGTCGGCAACAAGAGCTCTGACTATACCGACAAAGACCTTGCCGGCTTTCAGCAGATAGCCGATTTTTCCTGGGACATCATTGAGAGAAAAATGGTTGTCGAGTCGCTTAGAGCCTCTGAAGAGCGATTTTCGACCATCTTTCAGGCGGCGCCGATGCTCATGAGCATCAGCCGGATGGAAGACGGCTGCTACCTCCAGGTCAATGATGCCTTTGTGGAAATCACCGGCTTTGCCAGAGATGAGGTCATCGGCAGGACATCCGTGGAGTTGGGTATTCTTAAAAGGGATGATCGTCGGAATCTGCTCCAGGATCTGCATGGCAGAGGCAGAGTAAAAAGCAGGGAGCTCACCCTCCACCGGGTCGACGGTGCAGAGATGATTTGCCTGTATTGCATGGAAATAGTAGAAATCGAGGGCAGGAAGAGACTTCTCTCCATAGCAGTCGATATCACTGAACAGAAGCATGCGCAGGCGGCTATACGGCAACAGCAGGAAAATCTCAATCTCATCTTCAATTCCATCCCCATGGTTCTTGCCCTGGTCGACGGACAGGGGCGCATCGTTGACATCAATCACAGCGGCAGGCGCTTTTTCGGCAGGGAGAGGGAAGAAATTCTCGGCCTCCTTTGCGGAGAGGTGTTCGGCTGCATCAACTCCTATGACGGCAGGGGCTGCGGCAGAAATCCGGTCTGCAAGGATTGTCCGGTACGCACCAGGGTCGAGCATACCCATGCCACCGGCCTCTCTCACATGGAGGAGGAGGCGAGGATGTCCTTTCTCGTCGATGGCCGGGAGCGCTTCGTCGATCTGCTTATATCCACCGTACCCATCAGGCACGAGGCAGACACCACGGTGCTTCTGCTGCTCAACGATATAACCTCGAGAAAGAAGGCGGAACAAGAGCAGACGGTACTGCGGGAGCAGCTGCACCAGGCCCTGAGGCTCGAATCCATCGGCCGTCTGGCGGGAGGGGTGGCTCACGATCTCAACAATCTGCTTTCTCCGATTCACGGCTACGGCGAGATGCTGGTCGAAGATCTCGAAGGCAACGATTCTCACCGGGAATTCGCCCAGCAGGTGGTCAACGGCGCCGAGCGGGCCAGTGATCTTATCCGGCAACTGCTGGTGTTCAGCAGAAGACAGGTTCTCGAGTTCAAGCCGGTGGATATCAATGTCCTTGTGGAGAACTTCAAGAAACTGCTGTGCCGAACCATCAGAGAAGATATTGAGATGACATTTTCCCTGGCGGAAAACATCGCTGCCGTCGAGGCCGATGTCGGCCAGCTGGAACAGGTTATTATGAACCTGGCCGTCAACGCCCAGGATGCCATGATCAGTGGCGGCACCCTGACCATCGAGACGGCGATGGCCGATGACGGGGACAGGGCTTTTCTCTGGGAGAAGGCCGCCGAGCCCGCAAACTTTGTCAAAATTATGGTTGGTGATACCGGTCACGGCATGGATGAGTCCCTCTGCCGGCAGATTTTCGAACCCTTTTTTACCACCAAGGGCCCGGAAGAAGGGACTGGCCTCGGTCTGTCAACGGTTTACGGCATCGTCAAACAGCACAAAGGCTTTGTCGCTGTCGAGAGCACAGTCGGCCGGGGGACGATTTTCAAAATATTCCTGCCCGCCTTTGCCGGTGAGTCCGACCATGAGGCCGGCGACATGGTTCAGAGGCCGGAGCGGCAGGGCAGCGAGACGATCCTGGTGGTGGAAGACGATGAAAGACTGCTCAAACTCATCGCCGCGGCCCTGCAGAGAAAAGGCTATCATGTAAAAACGGCATCATCTGCTAAAGAGGCGCTTGCACTGTTCGAGGGCGCTGAGAAGCCGGTCTGCGATCTGCTGCTGACGGATATCGTCATGCCGGGAATGAACGGCAGGGAACTGGGGTTGAGCATCGAGAAGAAATTTTCGACGATAAAGGTAATGTATATGTCCGGTTATGCCGATGATATAATCACCAGAAAAGGAGTGCTGATTGATCAGGTGAATTTTCTCGAGAAGCCCTTTTCGACCAAGGCGCTGGTCGCCAAAGTGCAGGATGTGCTGGCCGGCCAGCCCAATTGACAGCAACCGGTATACAAAGCCAATGCTCGACGAAACCACCACCGATCAGCTGCTGCTCGCCTATAAAAAGAATCAGGCAATACGCAAACTGGCCCGAAGCGGCGCCCATGCCTATAACAATATTTTTGCCGGACTCAGCGGACAGCTCGGCATGCTGCTCAAAGACGGCACGGCGGAAAAGACCCCAGAACGAAAGGAGTTGATCGAAGATCTGCTGCAGCGAGGCATCCATCAGACCGAACTGCTCTATGATTTCTGCCTCGAGAGAAGACCCGGCAAAAAAAGTCACAGCGCCGGCAGGATCGCCGATCGCGCCGCAGACTTTCTCAATGGTATTTCCCGGGAACATGTTTTTCAGTCGGTACGACCACTTTCTTTGCCGAGAGTGGTGTGCAATTTCCAGGATATTGTCCTGTTGCTGTTTTATCTCGGTGAGAATGCCATCGACTCCATGAGCGGGAGCGGAACCATTATCCTGCGCACGGAAGTGATCGAGCCAGATGGCGCCGCCAGGGTCTGCTTCAGCATGATCGATACCGGCCAAGGGATATCAGAAAAGACCAAAGGGCGTATTTTCCACTCCTGGTCCGCAGGCACTGCGCCTTCTGGGCTTTCCGGGCTCGGACTCTTCGCCGTCGGTCGGATCGCCGCCGATCATGGCGGTGTCTGCTCGATAGATGACAGGGACGGTGGCGGATGTATCGTTTCCGTGGAGCTGGTCGCAGAAGAGACAGGGGCGCTTGGGCATGAATCGTTACAGTCCGCGGCCGCGGGGCGCCGGCCCGGCTCTTCGAAAAAGCATGTTTTCCTGGTGGTGGACGATGAGGAGTCGATGCGGCGCATGCTCCAGGAACGGCTGCGGCGGCGGGGCCATGAGGTGTTTTGCGCGCAGTCCTGCGCCGAGGCGGTGGAAAAATATCGGTGCCTG
>JBEPWT010000054.1:0-17960 GCA_041642275.1 Desulfopila sp.
TCAGGCAGGAGGAGACGCCGAAACCGATAAACGCCCTGCCGATGACAAGACCTGTCAAGCTTTCCGCCCGGGCAAAAAGAACCGCGCCGAGGCCGGCTATGACCAGCAGTGCCGCCTCGATTCTTCTTGGGCCGTAACGGTCGAGGAGCATACCCAGGGGAAGCTGGAAGGAAGCGAAGGAGATAAAATAGACGGCGGTCAGCAGCCCCAGCGCCGAAGGGCCTATACCGATATCGGTCAGCAGGTCCGGAGCGATGACGGCGTTGACGACGCGGTAGAAATAGGAGAGGAAATAGCCGGCGGCGAAGGGCAAAAAAACCCTCAGTGTCGTTGCGGTGGCGTTGCGCACAGTCTTGAAGTTTCCTCTGCCTTTTGGGCGAATAAGTCGTCCATGCTCAAAGTTTATCTACCGCTCTGCTGTGGTAGATGCCTCCGTCGGGTGTGCTGTCAGTGTTCAATAACAGAAAGACTTCGTCCTGGCAAGTGGCTGAGGATCGTCATACCCCCAGATAGCGTGACTGGATTTCCGGAAGTTTCTCCAGCTCTTCGGTGGCACCGCTCCAGACGATGGCGCCCTTTTCCATGATATAGTGGCGTCTGGCGATCTTCATCAGGACCTTGATGTTTTTGTCGACCACGAGAATGGCCAGACCCTTGTTCTTGAGTATGGTGAGGCCGCGCCATATTTCCTGGCGCACCAGGGGTGCCAGGCCCTCTGTGGCTTCGTCGAGGATGAGCAGCCGGGGATTGATCATCAGGGCCCGGCCGATGGCCAGCATCTGCTGTTCGCCGCCCGAGAGCTGGTTGCCGAAATGGTTGAGCCTGTCGGCAAGACGGGGAAAGATAGTGAGAATGTCGTCGAGAACATAGGGCGATGGCCGTTTGGTATAATTGGCGGCCGTGGCCATGATGTTTTCGCGGACGGTGAGGTTGAAAAAGACCTGTCTGCCTTCGGGAACCAGGCCCAGGCCCTGCCGGGCGATGGCATAGCTCGGCAGTCTGTGAATGTCTTTGCCGTCGAAGGTGATTCTTCCCCTGCGGATGGGGGCAAGACCCATGATGGAGCGGATGGTGGTGCTTTTGCCCATGCCGTTTCTGCCGAGAAGGGTGACCACCTCGGCTTCTTCGATATCGAGTGTTGTTCCAAAGAGCGCCTGGCTCTCGCCGTAGAAGGTCTCTATGGCTTCGACGCTGAGCATCACTCCCCCTCTCCCAGGTAGGCGGCACGGACCTCGTCGTCGTCACGCACCCGCTCAGGCTCGCCGGTGAGCAGATTCTGGCCGTAGACCAGGACGGTGATCCTGTCGGCCAGGGAAAAGACCACGTCCATGTCGTGTTCCACCAGCAGGATGGTGACGCCGCCCTTGAGTTTTCTGATGAGCTTGGAAAGTTCCACCGTCCCGCCGGGGCCCATGCCGGCCATGGGTTCGTCGAGGATGAGCAGCTCCGGTTCGCCGGTGAGCGCCATGCCGACTTCGAGCTGGCGTTTTTCCCCGTGGGAGAGAGCCCGCGCCGGTATATCGGCACGGTGCTCCAGATCCACCGCTGCCAGGGCCCGGGGAAGCCGGCGGCGTACGGCCGGACTTTTGAGACTGTTGCGCCAGAAGCGGAAATTGTGGCCGTTGTGGGCGCAGATGGAAAGGGCCATGTTCTCGGCGACGCTGAGATTTTCGAAGATATGGGTGATCTGGAACGATCTGGCGATGCCCAGCCGCGCCCGGCGGTGATCGGGCATGCGGGTGACATCGTTGCCGTTGAAGATAATGCTGCCGCTGTCGGCGATGATGTCGCCGGTGAGCTGGTTGACCAGGGTGGTCTTGCCGGCGCCGTTGGGACCGATGACCGCGTGAATATCACCGCGTCTGACATCGAAGCTGAGATCCCTGGTGGCCCACAGGGCGCCGTAGCGTTTGCTGAGCTTGCGTATCTGGAGAAGAGTTTCAGCCATCACCGCCTCTCTCGCCGACCATCAGGCCGAACAGTCCCCGTTTGGCGAAAAGCACCACAAAGATGAGAAAGGGACCCATGTAGACCATCCAGTGTTCGGTGTAGATGGCCAGCATCTCTTCCATCAGCAGAAAAACGGCTGCGCCCAGTACCGGGCCGTAGAGGGTGCCGAGGCCGCCGAGCAGGACCATGACCATCAGCTCACCCGAGAGCGTCCAGTGCATGAGGCCGGGTGAGACGTATTCCGTCTGGTTGGCGAGAAGGGCTCCCGCCAGACCGGCACCGGCGCCGGCAATGACGAAACAGGCCAGTTTGTAGGATGTGGAATGGATGCCCAGGGCATTGAGCCGGCGTTCGTTGTCTCTGCCGCCGCGGATAACCAGGCCGAAACGGGAGTTGACCAGTTTGTGGGCCAGAAAGAGAAATGAGCAGAGCAGCGCCAGACAGAAATAGTAGAAATGGGTGTCGTCGCCCAGGTCGATCAGCGGCAGGGACGAACGGGAGTAGAGCGAGAGGCCGTCGTCGCCGCCGTATTTTTCCAGGGAGACGAAAAAATAGTAGATCATCTGGGCGAAGGCCAGGGTGATCATGATAAAATGCATACCCTTGGTGCGCAGACACAGGGCGCCGATGATAAGGGCGAAGGCAGCCGAGACCAGCACCGCCGCGGGCAGAACCAGAAGACCGTTCTCGCTGCCCGGCAGGAGGAAAGGGGCGGTCAGCAGCGGTTCCATTTCGGCGGCGTGAAAAAAGAAAATACCCACCACATAGGCGCCGATGCCGACATAGGCGGCATGGCCGAGACTGACCATGCCGCCATAGCCCAGCAGCAGGTCGAGGCTGACGGCGGCCAGGGCATAGATGAGAATCCTGCTGAACAGGGAGATAAAATAGCCCTGGCCCGCCAGCGTCGTCAACGGGGGCAGCAGCAGAAGAAAGAGGGCGCCGGCGGCGATGACCGCTATTTTTCGTGATTGCGTGTTCATCAGCCGTGGGCGGGAAACAGCCCCTTTGGTTTCCAGACGAGGATGGCGGCCATGAGAATATAGATGCTCATGGAAGCAAGGGAGGCCGCGGCCGCATCGGCCGTGGCCCTTTCGAAGAGCAGACGGAAAAAGGCCGGCAGGAAGGCGCGGCCGAGGGTGTCGACCATGCCGACCAGCAGTGCGCCGGCGACGGCGCCGCGAATGGAGCCGATGCCGCCGATGACGATGACGACGAAGGTGAGGATGAGAATGGACTCACCCATACCGGACTCCACCGCCAGTATCGGTCCGGCCATGACCCCCGCCAGCCCGGCCAGGAGCGTGCCGAGGCCGAATACCAGGGTATAGAGCAGGCGTATGTTGACCCCCAGGGCCGCTATCATGTCGCGGTTCGAGGCGCCGGCGCGGATCCGCATGCCCAGCCGGGTCCTTGAAAACATCCACCACAGGGCCAGGGCGACGAATATCCCCACGGCTATGACGGCGAGGCGGTAGAGCGGATAGATGAGCCCGGGCAGCAGCTCGATGCTGCCGGCGAGCCAGGGAGGCACATCGAGGTAGAGCGGCTGGCGGCCCCAGATTATCCGGGTAAGCTCGTTGAAGAACATGATCAGGCCGAAGGTGGCCAGAACCTGGTCGAGATGTTCCCGGTGGTAGAGCCGGCGCAGCACGACGAACTCGACCAGCATGCCGCAGCAGGCCGCGGCGGCAAGGGCCGCCGCCAGTCCGAGGAGAAAGGAGCCGCTGCTGGCGGCGACGGTGGCGCAGACATAGGCGCCGATCATATAAAAGGAGCCGTGGGCCAGGTTGATGACCTGCATGATGCCGAAGATCAGCGTCAGCCCGGCGGACATCAGAAAAAGAGTGATGCCCAGCTGCAGGCCGTTGAGAATCTGTTCAACGACTAAAAGCATGGCGGCAAGGGGCCGCGGAGGGCCCCTTTGAGTGGAAGGCGATCACCTGTTGCAGCGTCTGTCACGACCGGTGGCCCCTATTCCATGGTGCACTGGTCGGCATAGGCGTCGACATGGTTGGCAAAGACCTTTTCCACGGTTTTGTTGGTGTACCCTTCCGCGGTCTTGATCACTTCGCGGATGTAGACATCCTGGACGGGGTGCTGATTTTTGCCGAAGGCGAAGTTGCCGCGCACCGAGTCGAAATCGGCCTTGCGCAGTTCGGCTTTGAAGGCATCGAGATTACTGAGGTCGCCGCCGACGGTCTTGAGGGCGGAGGCGATAAGCCGGGCGGTATCGTAGCCCTGGGCGGCGTAGAGGGTGGGCATGCGGCCGTAGGCCTGCTGGTAGGCGGCGATAAATTGACGGTTGGCGGCGTTGTCGAGGTCGTGGGTCCATTGCGAGCCGTTTTTGACGCCTTCGGCTGCCGGGCCTACGGCTTTGAGAATGCGTTCGTCAAAGGAGAAGGCCGGCCCGTAGATGGGAATGTCGCCTTTCAGACCGGCCTGGGAATACTGTTTGAGAAAATTGATGCCCATGCCGCCGGGCAGGAAGAAGAAGACCGCCTCGGGCTTCGCCGCTCTTAGCGCCGCTATTTCGGCGGCATAGTCGGCCTGGCCGAGTTTGGTGTAGACCTCGCCCTTGATTTCGCCTTTATAGTAGCGTTTGAAGCCGGCGAGGTGATCCTTGCCGGCCGGATAGTTGGGGGCGATGAGATAGACGCTTTGGTGGCCGGCATCGGTGACATACTGGCCGACCACCTCGTCGAGGTTGTCGTTTTGGTAGGAGACGCTGAAATAATTGGCGCTGCAATCCTCGCCCGCCAGCTTCGAGGGCGCGGCGTTGGCGCTCAGATAGACCGTTCCTTCCCGGACCACCTTGGGGATCACCGCCATGGCGACGTTGGAAAAAACGATGCCGGTGAGGATTTTGGCGCCGTCCTTTTCAATGAACCGCTCGGCGATCTGCTTGCCCTTGCCGGGCTTCCTGCCGTCGTCCTCGACCATCAGATCAACCGGTATGCCGCCCAGGGTGCCGTTTTCCTGGGCGATGGCCAGTCTGAAGCCGTCGCGAATGTCCTCGCCTAAGTAGCCGGCCTTGGTGGAGAGGGTGGTGATCATGCCGATCTTGACAGGTTCGGCCGCCGACAGCTGTGTGGCGATCAGACAGCAAAACAGTGCCGATACAATTCGTTTCATTCCTTTTCCCCCCGTAATGATAGGTTTTTCTTTTGCGTAGCTGGTGGTGTATGGTAAACAGTCAGTACTGTCTATCGATGATGCCTTTGCAGTGATATGCCAGGAAGCGGGTGCGCGCCGCTCTACTTCGCTCTACTTCCAGGCTGTCAGGCCCGAGGCCGAAAGCGGCTATTCGGGTGCTTCCTGATGTGGTCGGTTGGCGTGATATGGTTGTCTCTGCTCAACTTTCGAATACGAAAGACTAGAAAAAGATGGCAAAAGATGCAAGGAAAATAATCGCCCGGCTGCCGACGGCTCCGCCCCGGTTGCTGAACCGCGGCAAGAGGAGGAACACACGCCAATGGAGAAAATGACCTACCCGGTTGATTCACGGCTCTTTGCGCAGTTGGCTGCGAGGCGGCCGCAAGAGGTGGTAATGCCGCCGGTCTGCGAGTATAACGACGAGGAAAAAAGCTATAGCGTCACGGTCTGGGGAAGTCCCTTCACCGTCTGGCCGCACAGGCATGAGATCCGGCCCGTGGAAAAGAGCGGCGCCCATGAGTATTTTCCCATCTTCCTGGTTAACTACCTGCTGGCAAAGAAGAGACCGCAGGCGTCGGGGCGCTGGATTTCGGAAAAGGATCTGCCCGGCGGCACCACCTTCTTCCGGGGGCCGCACGCCATTCCCACCGACTTGATCGTCCAGCGCTATGGCGATGATATCGAGGCGCTGCGGCAAAAATGTCAGGCCATGGGGGCGGTTTCCCTGGATATGGCCGATTGCGCCTTTTCCTTCGAGGTGGTCGGTTCGGTGAAAATCGCCCTGCTCTACTGGCGGGGCGACGAGGATTTTCCGGCGGAGGCCAAACTGCTCTTCGACAGCTCGGTGGCCGAGACCATGCCGCTCGACGTCGTCTACGCCCTGCTATGCGATGCCTGCGTACGTATAGCATCGGAGGCTAAGGGGTAGCGCCGGCGAAAATCAGTTTTCAGCTTTTGCACCTGCAGAGCAGAATCCGCTAGACGGTTTCGTTTTTGCGGCGATGTGCACAAAGAGCGGCAGGAGCGGGGAAGAACAGCGGCAGATGAGGGATGTGGAGGTGGCGGAAGCGGTGGTTGTGGCGGCAACCCCCGGAGCCCTTAGTGAAGGGCTCCGGGCGTCTCTTTTGAGAGGTCTGTTTAATCTCTTTATTTAATCTCTTCAGGGCTGCAGAGCCTGCCCTGGTCGGCTGCCATCTTGCCGCAGGAATTACAGGAGTATTTCATCGCCCCCAGCTTTTCTTTACAGACATGGTTGACACCTACATCGTCATCCCCGCAGAATTCGCAGGAGAGAACTTCCTTGGCGGGGTCGCAGAGATGACCGGGGTCATCGGCTACGGCGCCGCAGCTATTACACGTATGAGCCATTATGGTTCTCCTTTGCCTAGAGAAATGACATCGCCGATGCCGGCGAGTCCGGATATGCGCCACCGCCCCTTTCTGCAGTGAGCCTGCAGGGGGCGGGGATTGATTCAGAAAACAGTAAACAGGCAGTGGCCAATGTCAATAAGGCCGTGGCCGGCCGCAGAAAGGCCGAGGTGCGGCAATGGAGCGGCGCCCTGCAGTTGTTCAAGGCGGCGGGGGTTTTTAACCGGTAAACGATTGAGATGGACATTGGGTATCGTCGTCCATCAACAGGTGTGTGCAAAGGGTGTCAGCCCGGAAAACCAGGGAATGCCGGAGAGGTGGCATTCCCTGGATCGAGGTGGTGGAGAGGACCTCGAGTTTTGGGAGAGGGAAGAAGGTTGACTGTCTTCTGGCTTCTATTATTACGCAGTAGTTTTCAGATACCGTTAGGATTCGATTATTCTTTTTTCTGTTTTTCCCTCCTCTCCATCACCGCATTTTGAGACAGGGTGCTGACGGCTCTTGCACCGCGGAGACCATAGATCCGCCCCCGCCTGGCCCAGCGGAAAACGGCGCAGCAGCCGCAGCGGAGCCCCGTTCTCCTCGACACAGAGACAAAGTTCGGCAAAATGCATCTGCTCTTGCGCTGCGGCGGCAAAAATCTCCTTGAGATCCTGCAGAAGAGCCGGGATTTCTCCTTCGTCATCGATTTTTCCGGTGAGACTCAGGTGGAAGCGATATTCCTCCATGAGATAGGGATAGCCCCATTTCTGCAGAATTTTCTCCTGCCGGGACGAGAGGTTCGCCGCTCGCCTTTTTTCTTTTTCGGCCTCATCGGGCGGCTGCCTGAGCACCAGCAAGGTCTGTACGGTCTCAGCCGCCAGGGCCGAAAGCTCCGGGGTCGTCGCCGCCGGCCGCAGGCAGAAAAAGGTATGCATGAAGGTTATCACCAGGGGCGGCAGGAGAAAGGGCTGGTGTCGGCAACAGAGGTGCTCCAGGGCGGAGGAGATGAGCTCTTGGCTCACCCCTTTCGCCGGGTGAAAAGGAGGCTGGATGGTTGCATGAAAACCGTAATGACGGGGACCGGCGAGTATACAGCGATAGCGCTGTGGCGCCAGCCGCCGCTTTTGTGTATCGGCAGCCGCCGCGCCGGGGTGATCCCCGAACCATCGGTTTGCCGCCGCAGCGAGAGGAGACTGCGGCGGCGGCACAAAATATACGGCGAATCGTTTCATTATTTCAAGGCCGGGGTGAGAGAATTCAACCGGAGACGGTTTCCGGTTTGTGCAGTGATAAGAGCAGCCGCAGAAAGGCGGGATGGCTCTGCTCCAGGGGTGCCGAATTGTCAAAGCGTATCAGATGTAGGGCCTTTACTCCGCGGTCGGCGCGTTTCAGACGGTGGGCGATACCCGCATCACTTTCACGACCGCGGGCCCGCAGCCGCCGTGCCACTACCTCCGGCCTGGCGGTTATTTCAATGGTCGCCGTCTGGGGGCAGAGGGCTTCGAAATCGGCGACGGCGCCGCGTGAGACCGAGCAGATGAAGGTTGTCGCCGGGCTTGCCTGCTCAAAACTATGGCGGGCGATACCGTAGAGGTTTTGATGGGCCTGCCAGCTGGAGACGAAAAAATCGCGGCTTTTGAGAAAACCGAAGGTATAGTCGTCAAGAAAGAAATTATCCTCACTGGCGTCCGGTTTCCGGGTGATATAGCGGCGCAGGAAAACGATATCGTCGTTTTCGGCCAGCTCTTTGCTGGCAAGACGCAGCAGCGTGTCTTTACCGGCGCCGCTGGGTCCGACCACGGCGATGATATTCATGGCGATTCCCCGTAGAGTTGGAGAAAGCGCCGCATATCGTAGAAATCTTCGATGCGCTCGCCGATGGTTTCATGGCTCCAGTGCCACCAGCCAATGGCCTCGAGCCGTTGCCAGACGCCGTCGGCAAAACGTTTGCGTAAGGGGCGTGCCGGCACGCCGGCCACCACCGTATAGGGGCTGACGTCGCGGCTGACGATGGCTCCGGCGGCCACCACCGCCCCGTTGCCGATGCTGACGCCGGGAAGGATGACGGCCTTGTGACCGATCCAGGTATCGTGGCCGATGGTGACTGTCTGCATCCTCCGCCAGTTGAAAAAGGCCTGATTGTCCTCTTCGGCGAAACCGTATTGTTTGAGGCGATAGAGGAAATGATGCTGGCTTGCCCATTCCATGGGATGGTTGCCGGGGTTGATGCGGACATCGGAGGCGATATTGGCGAACTTGCCGATGACGCTGTAGATGATGTCGCTGCGCTCCATGACGTAGGAATAGTCGCCGAGACTGGTTTCAACCAGCACGGCGTCCCTGGCTATTTCGGTATAGGCGCCCAGGGCACAGTTTCTGACCAGGGCCGACGGCGCCACCACCGCCTCCGGGCCGAGGTTTTCCGGTGCGGGCCTTTCTTCCATTTTTCCTTGCATTTCGCTTTTTTCAGGCATGTTCGCAGGTACAGAGACAGCCAAGACTGCTGTAGATCGGTTTCCCGGATTTGAAGGTCATCACCACCCTGGGCACCAGTTGGTCTTCTATGACGACAATGTCGGCAAGCTTGCCGGCGGCAATGGCTCCCCGGTCGTCGAGCCCGGCGGCCCCGGCCGGGGTGGCGCTGACGAAATCGAAGGCGGTGGCCAGATCGGTGCCGACCTGCTCTTTGATGGTATAGACCGCCTGCAGCATGGAGCTTGGATGGTAGTCCGAACAGAGGAAATCGCAGAGATCGTTTTCGACGAGCAGACGTGCTGAAATATTGCCGCTCTGGCTTCTGCCGCGAACGACATTGGGGGCGCCCATGCCGGTGATCATTTTTTTGCTGCGGGCGTAGCGTGCCGTCTCCAGACAGAGGGGAAACTCGGAGATGGCCACCCCGAGCTCGATCATCTGCTCGATTTTCGCCGGCGTGTCGTCGTCGTGGGAGGCCATGAGGATGCCGCCTGCGGCGGCGCAGCGGGCCAGCTCCTGCAAAACGTCGCCGCAGAGATTGCGTTTGTGCCGCTGTTCGTCGAGGATGGCCGCGACCTGCCCGTCGTTGAGCTCATAGACCGGTACATGGAACTCCTTCCATTTTTCCAGCGACTTGAACTGTCCCTGGCCGGGGCTGTGATCCATGAAGCTGAGCAGGCGAATAAGGCCCATGTCGATGAATTTCATCAGTATCGGCGCCGAGGAGAATGAGGTGATCTCGAAACGGGCGTGGATCAGATTGTCGACGGCCAGCATCTCTTTATTGGCGCGGTAGAGCAGTTCGATGAGACGGGCGGCGTTTTCATGACCGCGCAGCCCCACCAAGGCGTCATTGTTGAAGGCTATGGCATGGAACATGGTGGTGATGCCGGCCATGGCCAGCTTTTTGTCGAGTTCCACCAGGGCGTTTTCCATGGGAAAAGCGGCGCCCGGACGCGGTTCGATTTCTTTTTCGACGGCGTCGGAGTGCAGGTCGACAAAACCGGGCACCAGCAGCCGGCTGCCGAGGTCGGCGGCCGCTTCGGCAGTGCCGTGGGGCAGCAGGGCGACGATATAATCATGTTCAATGACGATGTCGCCAGGGATTATGGCGCCCTCCGTCAGGATCCTCTGTGAACGAAGAACACTCATTATTGCTCCTGTCGCTCTATGGTGACACAGGTGTCGGCGATCTGCTCGACCTTGCGCTGGTCGTGAAAAATGGCGACCATGGCAATACCTCTGCATTTGAGTTCAGCCAAAAGCTCGAGAACCGTCTCCGAGCTGCGCTGGTCGAGCGAGGCGGTGGGTTCGTCGAGGAGGATCAGCTCCTTGGGGGCGATAATGCCCCGGGCGATATTGATCCGCTGCTGTTCGCCGCCGGAAAAGGTCAGCGGCGACAGGCCGAAGAGCTCTTTGCGGATGCCGAGGCGCTCGAGCATGGTGCGGGCCCGCTCCTTTGCCTCTTCCTCGTCGACTCCAATCTCCACCAGGGGATGGGCGACGCCCTCAAGAGCCGATATGCGCGGCAGAATCTTGAGAAACTGGGTAACAAAACCGATCTCCCGCCGGCGCAGGTCGAGAATTCTGCTCTCCGGACAGCTGGCGAGGTCGACCTCGGAGCCGTTCTGGCGCTGAAAAAAAACACTGCCCCTATCGGGGAGATAGGTGCGGTAGATGGTCTTGAGAATACTTGACTTGCCGACGCCGCTGGGACCGGAGAGCGCCAGCAGCTGACCGCAGTGCAGCGAGAAATTGACGCCGGTGAATCCCCGGACGTGCACGCCGCCGCGGTTATGGAGGGTGAAGGACTTTTGCAGTCCGGCCACCTTGAGTTTGTAGTCTTTATGAGTCTTTGTCATCATTGTTCACAGTTTGCTGGAGACCAGCAGCTGGGTATAGGGATGCTGTGGATCTTCAAGAATCTGGTCGGTGAGGCCGTATTCCACCAGCGAGCCGTCCTTCATGACCAGGGT
Source organism: Desulfopila sp. (assembly GCA_041642275.1). Taxonomy (GTDB): domain Bacteria; phylum Desulfobacterota; class Desulfobulbia; order Desulfobulbales; family Desulfocapsaceae; genus Desulfopila_A. The sequence continues at coordinate 10,908 of JBEPWT010000054.1, forward strand.
GAGGTCGGTGAGATGATTGATGACGCCGAGGTCGTGGGAAACGACGATCATGGAAAAGCCCATTTCGTGCTGCAGGGCCTTGATCAGATCAAGAATCCTCGCCTGCACCGAGACATCGAGACCGGTGGTGGGCTCGTCGAGCAGCAGCAGCCGCGGTGAACTGGAGAGTGCCTTGGCGATCTGGATACGCTGCTGCTGACCGCCGGAAAAGGCATCGGGGTAATCGTCGATGCGGCTGGCCGGCATCTCGATCTTGCCGAAGTAGAAATAGGCCCGTTCACGTATGTGATCGTAGCGCCTTTCCCCTGAGCCGATGATTTTCTCGGCGATATTGCCGCCGGCGGAAAAATTGAAGTTCAGCCCCAGGTACGGATTCTGGTAGATCATCGACATCTCGTGACTGCGCATCCGGGAAATCTTGGCGGCAGAGAGGGTGGCGATGTTGAGCCTGGCCCCCGATTTCTCCTTGAGACCGTTGAAATATATCTCGCCGCTGCTGACGGTGATATCCTGATAGATAAGCTGCAGCAGGGTCGATTTGCCGCTGCCGGATTCACCGACGACACCGAGTATCTCATCGTTTTTGACGGCCAGGCTGACGGAGTTGACCGCCACCACCGAGCTGCAGCGGGGACAGATGGCGCCGCCGCTGTCTTCGCCGGTCTCTTGCAGACAGCGGCTGCAGCCCGGACCGAAAATTTTGCTGACATTGTTGAGTTCGAGCAGCATCTCAGGCTTCCTCCTTGCAGGAATCGCAGTGGTAGGTGTCGCTGCAGAAAAAGTGGACGCCGGTGTCGAGGTGGACCTCGTCGAGATAGACGCCGGTGGCGCCGCAACGCTCACAGCATCTGCCGCTGAAGTCTTCTATGGCGAAATCGCGGTCGCTGAAGGTGAGCGGAGCCACTTTGGTATAGGGCGGAATGGCGTATATTCGTTTTTCCCTGCCGGCGCCGAAGAGCTGGAGCGCCGGGTTGTCGCCGAGCTTGGGGATATCGAATTTGGGAATGGGCGAGGGGTCCATGACGTAGTGGTCGTTGACTTGTACCGGATAGCGGGAGGAGATACGGCTGTCGCCGTACTGGGAGGTGTCCTCGTAGAGCAGCACCCACAGTTTGGCATAGTCGATATTGGCATGCATCTGCTTCTGCCTGGCGGTATCCGGTTCGACGGTGGTCAGTACTTCGGGATAGGGCACCTGGTAGATAAGCGTCTGTTTCTCGCGCAAAGGGTATTCCGGAACCCGGTGTCTGGTCTGGATGATGGTGGCTTCGGGGGTGGCCAGGGTTTCGTCGACCCCGGTCACCGAGACGATGAAGTCGCGAATATTGACGGCGTTGACCGAGCCGTCGCAGCCCTGGTCGATGACCTTGAGGGTGTCGTCTTCGGTGATGATGGCAAGGGTTATCTGCAAGCCGCCGGTGCCCCAGCCGCGGGCAATGGGCATTTCCCGCGAGGCGAAGGGGACGATGTAGCCCGGCAGGGCCACGGCCTTGAGCGTCGCCCGGCGGATTTCCTTTTTGGCGTCTTCGTCGAAAAAGCCGTAGGTGATTCTATTTTCCGTCATTGTTTTTCCCTGCTCTTTCAAAGACATGCAGATCCGCCTGGAAGGTGACATAGTGCGGAAGTTTGAAATGGTTGGTAAAACCCATCGATTCGATGGCGTCAACGTGATGGACGACGATTTCCGGATTGGCGGCGATGGCATGGCCGCCGACGGAGTAGCCGGTATGGTTCATGGCCAGATCGAGGATCGACATGGCAATGGCCTTGGTTTCGTTGAAGCCGAAGCAGAAGCCGAAGCCGACGCTCAGCCGCAGCTTGCCGTCGCCGGGATCGCGGCTGAAGGAGCCCACCGTTTCACAGGCGGTAATCCTGATGGTGCCGATGTGTACCTTGCCGCCGCTGAAAGGATGGCTGAAGATGATGTCGGCCATGCCGAGGCGCAGATCGCCGATGGTGGGGTGAACGTCGCCGTAGCCGCGCATGGAGGTATAGGCAAAACCCAGAAGAGAGCCGGTTTCGCCGCGGGCCATGATCTGCATGACGGCGCTGCGGGGATAGGGCGGCAGCGGGTAGCTGCGGCTGACGTCGAAGGGCTCGCTTTCGGTGTTGTCGAGCAGGATGATGCGGTCGTCGGCGCGCAGGGAGGCCAGGGCGCTTTCCACGCGGATGGCCGGCTGTTTTAAAGAGGAGGTGAAATCCTCCTCCGGCGGCTCGGCGGAGGCGGCCCGCATGCTCGAGAACAGCCGGATGACATAATCGCAGGAGGGGCCGAGAATCTGTCCGCCTTCGATGTCCTTGAAGGCCGAGGAGATGCGCCGCAGGATATGCACATCGGCGGTATCGATGTCGGCGGCGGTACCGATTCTCTGGCAGGTCGAGCGATGCGCCCGCACATAGAAGGCCGCCTCGAGGAGGTCTCCGCCGCTGAGGCGCATGGCCCTGGCCGCCAGTTTTTCTGTGTAGAGTGCGCCTTCTGCCATGATGCGGTCGCAGGAAAAGCGCAGGCCGGATATGATTGCCTGATCACTGATGCTCTCAACCTCCTCGAGCTGCCGGCGGAAGAATGTTTTCGATTGGCGTATGGCGTCGGTTCCGCCCTTGATGGCCACGTAGCTCATTGTACAACCTCGATATATGTCGTTCTCGGCAGGCCGAGAAGCTGATTGTGCCAGCTGACGAAGAACAGGTCGACTCCCAGCGGGAAGTGTTCGTTTTTTTCCCTCAAGAGGCCGATGAAGGTGGTGTCCACCGGCAGTGTGAGCTCGGTTGCGCCACGGATGCCGGGACCGGAGATACATACCGGAACTCCCGCTTGCAGATGTTCCGGGGCATAGGCGAAGACCAGCGTCGCGCTCTTTTCCGGACTTTCGACGGTGCCTGTCTTGGCCGTCTTCAACATGTTGGAGGCGGGTTCATCGAAGAACAGATAATCGGCCTCGCCGGCCTCGGCCGCCGGCGAGCCGCACAGCGCCCGGATGAGGTCGAAATCGAGCCCGCCGTTGTAGTGATGGCTGACCTCAGCGTAGAGAAAGACGCTGGCCATGGCCAGCAGCGGCGAATTAAACAGCGGCTGCAGCGCCTGGATTTCCCCCGGTCGAGCCAGGGCCTCGAGACTGCTGCGAAAATTGTTTCGATTCATATTTTCTATATCGTGTACACGTTTCATGGCAGAGCCTTGCTGGCTTTAGAGAAGATCGAAGGCCACTCGGGTTGACTGGACCCTGGCGTTGAGGCGGCTATGCTCTTCTTCGAGCAGGGACCTGCCTTTGCGGGCAAGGGCGGTGATCTCCTTTTTGCAGATACCGGCGGCAAAAGCGGCGTCGAGGACGGCGCCGGCGACGGCCCGCTCGGGAGTATCGTCCATGACCATGGCCCAGCCCTTGAATTCACCCACTTTGACGATGGCGCTGGTGACCAGCACTTCGCCGCTGATGAAACGGCCGTTGTTTATGGGATCACGCACCGGCACCAGAAGGGTCTGGGCTACAGGTTTCTGGATGAGCTCCACCGGCGCCAGCTCTTCGACGGCCTGGCGCAGGGCGATGATTTCTTCTTCAGCGACATGCTGAAGAGAAAAGTTGAGTTGTTCGCGTTCCATATCTTTTTTTACCCTTGGTAACATTTTTCCGACCATCGGCTTTTCAAGCCTGTCATTGACCACATTTGTCTTGAAAATACAGGCTCTCTGTTACAAATGGAATTTGATCGGGTCATTCTTGCATTACCGGAAATATTAGTTTGTCTATATGGACAAAAAATACATGATTTCAAGAGTATAAGGTATTGATGCCGGTTTTTTTGAAGGTTTTGGCCAGGAAAAGAGACGACGAAAGAGCGTCTAAGAAAAATTCCTGGCGAGAAAGTGTAATTAAAACATGACGATAGGATTTTACTGAAAAATGAGGGAGATGCTGTTGAAAAATTAACCGTATCCTAACATATCTTGAATATGGACATGATTTGCTATGGCTTGCACGTTTTCACCTATCTTTCCCCCATGTATTTGGTCATGGAGATGGTCCGCCAGCCCAGAAACCTGGTGAACGGCAATGTTGGCGGGCCAGCCGGACGAAGGGCTTATGGTATTGCGAAGACTCACCACTCATGGCGAAGACATGCCTCTCTATAAGCATGTCGGCTTTCTGCTGGCCGATGAAATACGCCGGCAGCATAAACCGGGCGATATCCTGCCCTCGGAGAAAGAACTGGCCCGGCGCTACAAGGTTAACAGGCACACGCTGCGCCGTGCGCTGGAAGAACTGATCAATGAGGGCATCGTCGGCAAGCTGCAGGGCAAGGGCACCATCGTCTTGCAGGAGCTCATGGATTATTCCATTCACAGCGGCACACGTTTCACCGAGACCCTGGAGAAGAGCGGCAGGAAAGCTGAAAGCATCGTGTTGCGCAAAATCGGCATACCCGCCCAGGGAGAAATCGCCGAGTTTCTGGAACTGCAGGAGGATGAGCCGGTGGCCCTTATTGAAACCCTGAGGAAGATGGACGGCATGCCTTTTTCGGCGGTTTCCCATTACCTGCCCCTGGAGAAGGTTTTCGACGTCATCCGCATCTATACCGGCGGTTCGCTCCACCAGTTCCTGTTCGAGCGCTACAACATCACCTTGAAGCGGAAGGTCAGCATGATCAGGGCGATCCTGCCGGATCAGCAGGATATGAAAATGCTGTCCATCATGGGCAACTCACCTTTGCTGCTGGTCAGAAGCATCAACGTCGACCAGCAAACCGGAAAACCGATGGAGCTGTCGGTGTCGCGTTTCAAGGGAGTATCGACCCAGCTTATCGTCGAACCGGGTTGAGAGTGAAAGTTCTGCTGGAGAGGCAATGTCCCGGCAGCATCTTCCTTTCTTTCCCGGCGGTCTGAGCCTGACATCGTATCCCCGCCGCTTTTTTGAGGTGGAACCGGCCGTCGCCGTGCCCCTTGGCGGAGACCTCCCGCCCTCCCTGCCCGCAACCATCCCCTCCTGCCGGTCAGTCGCTTACCGCCGAATAATTCATGACAAATAGTGTGTCATCAGATATGACTACTGCAAAAAGAGAATGGTTTTCGCGTCAGGCAGAATGGCCCGGGACCCAAAGGGATTTTACGCATCTTCAGGACGAGCCGGCCAGGCTCAGGGAATATCAGGCCTATCTGCCAAGAGCGGCTGGAAATGTATGGAAAAAACAACTACAATACCATAATGTCATCATAGGGATACTGTCTACAAGACTGTGACTAACCGGCCCAGGGATCGAGATATTGGCTGTATAACGGGACGAGACGCGGACTTGCGCCGGGGAGCACGTGAGAATTCAGGATAAAAGAGAGCGAGCAGATGAACAGTGAAATGCCTCATTTGGAGAATATAGCCTATATAGAGGATATGTGGCGGCGTTATCAGGAGGATCCCCAGAGCCTTTCCCGGAGCTGGCGCTCTTACTTTGATGATATCGATACCGGTATAAACGAGGGGGCGGCCGTACCCTCCAGGCCTTCGCCCCGCCTGAATAAGGGGCGCCAGCAGCTGAGACAGGGATTCGGTCCTGGCGGCCGGGCCTGTGCCGGCTGCGGCCGGGCCGAGGCGATGTCCTTTCTCCAGTACAATGTCAGTCTGCTGGTGAGAAATTATCGGGTGCGCGGTCATCTGCTCGCCGACTGCAATCCGCTCAGAAACCCGCGCACCACCTTTGCCGAGCTTGATCCCGAATATTACGGGCTTTCCGACGAGGATCTCGACCTGCTCTTTAATTTCGGCCACATCTCCGGCCACGAGGCCATGCCGCTAAGAGATATTCTCGATATTCTCAAGGAAACCTACACCGGTTCCATAGGCGTGCAGTTCATGCATATCGACGCCCTCGACGAGCGGGAATGGCTGCAGGGGCGGATGGAGTCGAGCCGCAATAAAATTGTTCTCTCCAAGGACCAGCAGGTACGCATCCTCGAGCGCCTCACCGATGCCGTCGTCTTCGAGCAGTTTATCCAGAAGAAGTTCGTCGGTGCCAAGTCCTTTTCCCTCGAAGGCGCGGAGACGCTCATTCCCCTGCTCGACCAGGCCATCGAAAAGGCTGCCGAAAATGGCATCGACAACATCGTCATCGGCATGGCCCACCGGGGAAGGCTCAACGTCCTGGCCAATATCATGGGCAAGGACCCGCGGACCATTTTCGAGGAGTTTCAGGACGCCCATGCCGAGTTCAACATCGGTCGTGGCGATGTCAAGTATCACAAGGGCTATCACCGGGAGTACACCACCAAGGACGGCAAGAAGGTGGTCCTCGATCTGAGTTTCAACCCCAGTCACCTCGAGTTCGTCGGTCCCGTGGCCCAGGGCGCCCTGCGGGCGCGCCAGGTTCGACGGGGCCAAAAGGGACTGGGCAAGGGCCTGCTCATACTCATCCACGGCGATGCCTCCATGGCCGGCGAAGGCATCGTTCAGGAGACCCTGAACCTCAGCGGTCTGCAAAATTTTTCCGTGGGCGGCACCCTCCATATCGTCGTCAACAACCAGATCGGCTTCACCACCCTGCCGGCGGAGGCTCGTTCCACCTCCTATGCCAGCGATGTCGCCAAGATGCTGCAGTCCCCGATTTTCCATGTCAACGGCGAGGTTCCGCACGCTGTGGCCCAGTGCCTGGATCTCTCTCTTGATTTCCGCCAGCAGTTCGACCGCGACGTGGTCATCGACATGTACTGCTATCGCCGGAAGGGCCACAACGAAGGTGATGAACCGCGTTTTACCCAGCCGATGATGTATCGGCAAATCGACAAGCGGCCGACGGTGCGCGAGAGTTATACCGAGCATCTGGTGGCCCAGGGCGAGCTGCAGGAAGAGGAGGCCGATGCCATACGCAAATCCCGGGAGCAGCACTATGAGGAGGAGTACGGCAAACTCGAGGATCCGGGCGAAAACGGCTCGACGCCGCCGAGTCTTTTCACTCCGGTGCACGGCCCCTATGTCGGCGGTGAGGACTCCCGGGCGGCGGAGGCGGAGACCGGCGTCTCCCGCCAACGCCTGCAGAAACTGGGAGAGAAACTGGCGAGCGTCCCCG
>JBEPWT010000055.1:0-17818 GCA_041642275.1 Desulfopila sp.
CGCATACGGACATCGGTGAGGGCACATTTTTCCATGAATGCTTCTGCGGCAGGAAAAAGAACTTGATATACTGTTGGAGATGAGAAATGGATACAATATGCCCGCGTTTGAGGATGCCGGAGTCGCAGCCGTCACCCACCAGCAGGTGGAGACGGTGCAACCGGCCGGCCAGTCAGATGGAGGGCATTTCGGGGCTTTTGGTCCGGAAAGGTCGAGAGCACCTGCTTTTTTTGCCGGATGACAGCGGAGAAGATTCAAGATAAAATCGCAAGAGGAAAAAGCATGAAGGGAAAAAGTTTGGTGATGCGGGCGCTGAAGGCACAAGGCGTTCGCTATATTTTCGGCTATACAGGCGGGGCGATTATGCCGGTCTTCGATGAGATGGAGAAGTTTGCAGACATTCAGTTCATCATGTCCCGTCACGAGCAGGGGGCGGCCTTCATGGCCCAGGGCCTTTCGCGGGCTTCACTGTCGACGAAAGATCCGCACATCGGCGTATGCATATCGACCTCGGGTCCGGGTGCCATGAATCTGACTACAGGCATCGCCGACGCCTATATGGATTCGGTGCCGCTGGTGGCTATCACCGGCCAGGTTGCAACCGGGGTCATTGCCACCGACGCCTTTCAGGAAAGCGATGTGGTCGGCGTCATGATGCCAATCTGCAAACAGACCTATATGCCTCTTGCCGCCGACGAGGTGGAGGCGACACTCCACGAAGCCTTTTATGTCGCCACCACCGGCCGGGGCGGACCGGTGGTGGTCGACGTTCCCAAGGATGTACAGGAGCAGGAGGTTGCAACCGATTACAGCTTCGATGCCAAGGGGTACCGGCCCGACCTGCCTGGATTCTTCTTCCATCCTACTCCCGAGCGGGAGCCGCTGCAGCGGGCCATCCATCTCATCAACCGCAGTGAGCGGCCGATCATGTTCTGCGGCCACGGGGTCATAAACAGCAACGGCGGAAAACTGCTGCAGAAATTTGCCGAGAAGGTCAATATTCCCTTTGCCTTCACTTTGCACGGCCTCTCGGCCCTGCCTGCCGATCATCACCTGAGTCTTGGCATGATGGGGATGCACGGCACCGTGGAGGCCAACCGGGCCATTATGGAGGCCGATCTGCTGATCTCCTTCGGCATGCGCTTTGACGACAGGGTTACGGGACGACTCAATGAATACGCCATGAACGCCGATGTCATCCACGTGGAGATCGATCCCTCGGAAATCGAAAAGAACGTGGCGACCACGGTGGCCATCAATGCCGATGTTCGCCGTACGCTGGAGTTTCTGCTCGACGATCCCATGCTGACCTGCAAGCCCAGGCGGCGCTGGTTTGAAAAAATCGCCACCTTTCGGGAAGTCATGGCCCGGGATCTGCAGGAAGAGCTGGAAGAAGGTGTGGGGGAAAACGGCAGGCTGCTGATGAAATCGATCGTTCACCAGCTTTCCGAACTTACCGGGGGCAGGGATCTGATCGTCCCGGACGTCGGCCAGCATCAGATGATGGCAGCGCGTTTCTATTCCTTCCGGACCGAGAACAGCTGGTTCACCTCGGGGGGCGCCGGCACCATGGGGGCCTCCCTGCCCATGTCTCTGGGAGTCAAACTGGCACGGCCCGGCGAGCGCGTCTGGTCCATCAGCGGCGACGGCGGTTTCCAGATGAATATCCAGGAACTGGGGACGGTTATGGAACAGCAGATCGATGTCAAAATACTCATTTTCAACAACGGCTATCTGGGTATGGTACGGCAGTGGCAGACCCTGTTCTTCGACGGACGGTATGCCGGTACGCCGATGCAGAGTCCCGATTTCGGCCTCATTGCCCAGGCATACGGCCTCCCCTATGAAAAGGTAAAAAACAGGGAGGACGTAAGGCCGGCTCTCACGAGGGCCATGGAGAGCAAGGGCGCCGTCGTCGTCGAATTCATCTGCGATCCCAGCGAAGTGATCCTGCCGATGATCCCCTCCGGAGGCGGCTTCAATGATATGATCGTCAAGCGTCCGGTTCCCAAGGAACAGGCAGCTGCAAAGGGCAAAGGGGGGAAAAAATGAAACGACGTACCATTCTGGCCTTTATGCTCGATCGTCCGGGCGTTCTCAATAAAGTGTCGATGCTCATCCGCAAGAAAATGTATAATGTCGACACGCTCACCGTCTGTTCGTCGAGAGTACGAGGCATCAGCCGCATGACTATAACTCTCCAGGAAGACGACCAGCGCAAGGTCGAACAGATTATCCGCCAGCTGGAGAAATTCACCGAGGTTATATCGGTAAAGGAACTGCACAAGGACAACAGCTACTGGCGCGAAGTCGCCATCGTCAAGCTCGAAGTCGATGCGGCCCACCTGGAGAGTTTCCAGGGGCGCTATAATTTTGAGATTCTCGACCGCAAGAGCGAAGATATCCACATTCTTCAGGTCGCCGGCTCAACCAGGCATATCGATGGTTTTCTCGATGAGATCGGCCGAGAATATATCATCGAAATTGCCAGAACCGGCGTCTCGGCCATGGAAAAATAGCCCGTCAGTATTACCATGATAGCACACCGGTCGGTGCTGCCTGCCGCTTTTTTTTATGCCGTCAGAATCAGTTCACAGCGGCGACGGGGCAAAGAGCAAATACGTTCTGGTGATGCAGGAGACCAGGATGCATGCCGCTGCCGCAGCGGCAGCGGCGAAGATGACTGTCCGGCCGGCTGTTGTCTTTGACTGCCCATCCGGAGAAATGAGGAGGACTATCGAGTTATGCCACGGAATACCAAAATCGTTGCCACTATTTCCAACCTGAACTGCTCCGTGGAATTCATCGACCGGCTCTTTCGGGCGGGCATGAGCGTCGTGCGCCTCAATACGGCGCACATGAGCCATGAGAATGCCATGGAAGTCATTGACAATACGCGGGCGGTCTCCGACAAAATTGCGCTTTTACTCGACACCAAGGGGCCTGAAATACGTACCTGCGATGCCGATGAGCCGTTGGAGGTCAAACATGGAGATTACATACGCCTCAAAGGCGCTCCGGCCGAGAAATCGCGGGGCGATGTCATTTGCGTTTCCTACAGTGATTTTGTGGGCGATGTGCCCGTGGGCAGTTCCATACTCATTGACGACGGACTGATCGCCCTGGCGGCAATCGCCAAGGAGAACGGCTATCTTATCTGTCAGGTAGAAAACGACGGGGCCATCAAACCACGAAAGAGCATCAACATTCCCGCGGTCCATGTAAAGCTGCCGGCACTCAGCGACAAGGATAAAGCCTTTATCCGTTTCGCCGCCGAACAGGATCTCGATTTCATCGCCCACTCGTTTGTCAGAAACAAGGAGGACGTCCTCGCCGTCCAGGAAATTCTCAATGAAACGAAGTCGTCGATGAAGATCATCGCCAAAATCGAGAATGCCGCCGGAGTCGATAATATCGATGAGATTCTCGATCACGTCTATGGCGTCATGATAGCCCGGGGCGATCTGGCCGTGGAGATCCCAACGGAACAGATTCCGCTGATACAGAAGCGCATCATCGAAAAATGCATTATCCGGCGACGGCCGGTGATCGTTGCCACCCAGATGCTCCATTCGATGATCGAATCGCCCCGACCCACCAGGGCCGAGGTCTCAGATGTCGCCAATGCCTGTCTCGATCACGCCGATGCCCTTATGCTTTCGGGAGAGACGGCAAACGGCCGCTACCCGGAGCTGGCAGTGCGAATGATGGCCCGGATAATAGAAGAACTGGAAAGCAAGGGCGGCAATTATATCAATATACCCTACACTCATGAAAACAGGGTCACCGCCTATCTGGCCAAAGCGGCGGTCAAGGCCGCTCTGCGGCTGGGCACCAAGGCCATTGTCGCCGATTCGCTCACCGGCAAGTCCATTCTCGCTCTTTCCGCCTACCGCGGCGACAATCCCATCTATGCCCAGGTCTATGACCGACGGGTGATGCGCCAGCTGGCCCTTTCCTATGGCGTGTATGCCGATTTTTCGGTAATGGACATCACTTCGGTGGAGCCGCTGCGCAATTCGATCTGCCGACTGCTCAAAGATAAGCGGTTTGCCGACGATGATCTCGTAATCGTCCTTGCCGGCAGTTTCGGCGTTCATCAGGGAGCGTCGTATATCGAGATCAGCACTGCCAGCAATCTTAAAAGCAAATGCGTATAAAGCGGGTATTTAATGAAAAACCAGCTTGGAGATCGTAATCCCGTCCTTGTTTCAATTGCTTGCCTAGGACTCAGAATAAAGGTGTCCGCGAGGAATATAGCCACGGGCATCATCTCCACTACTCTCTGATCCTTCTATCGATTAAACACCATGCAGTTGCCGCCCCTCCCTGTCTCCCAATGCTCCGGACAGCTGAAAGAGGCGCTTGCCCAAGGCTCAGCGGTACTCGCCGCACCGCCTGGTTCGGGCAAGACCACCATCGTACCGCTTCTGCTGCTCGAGGAGAAATGGCTTGCGGGCAGGAAAATACTCATGCTGGAGCCGAGGAGGCTGGCGGCGCGCCATGCCGCCATGCGCATGGCCTCCCTTCTGGGAGAGAAGGTGGGGCAGACGGTGGGCTATCGCATTCGTTTCGAGAAGAAAGTCAGTCCTCGTACACGGATCGAAGTGGTCACCGAAGGCATTCTCACCAGACGCATGCAAAGCGATCCCGCACTCGATGATGTCGGCCTGGTCATTTTCGACGAATTCCACGAACGTTCCCTTCATGCTGATCTGGCCCTGGCGCTCTGCCTCGATATCCGCCAACTCCGAGATCTTCGTCTGCTGGTCATGTCGGCGACTCTTGACGCCGTTTCCGTGGCCGGGCTTTTAGGCGATGCCCCGGTGATAACGGCAGAGGGGCGCAGCTACGGAGTCGAAATCGACTATGCAGGTTCGTTTTCAGAGCACATCTCTCAGGCCATGGCGGCGGCCCTGGGGCGGGTTGCCGCCGGCAGGAGTGGCGATATTCTCGCTTTTCTGCCGGGCAAAGCCGAGATTGTCGATACGCAGAGACGGCTGGCCGCTCTGATCCCAGAGGAGAATCTTCTGGTTTTGCCCCTGCATGGAGCGTTGAGGCAGCAGGAGCAGGACCGGGCTCTGCAGCCCGACCACCGCGGCCGGAGGCGTGTGCTTCTGGCGACTTCGATCGCCGAAACCTCGCTGACCATCGAGGGCATTGCCTGCGTCGTCGACAGCGGCTGGTCGCGAAGACCGATGTTTCATCCCGGAAGCGGACTGACCCGGCTGCGTACCGTCAGGGTCTCCAAAGCCGCGGCCGAACAGCGGGCCGGCAGGGCGGGACGACTGGGACCTGGCCACTGTCTTCGCCTCTGGCGACGGGAGGAGCATCACAGTCTCCTTGATCATCATCCGCCGGAAATTATCTCCGCCGATCTGGCGCCGCTTGTTCTGGAACTTGCTCTCTGGGGGGTGGCCGATACCGCCGAGATGCGGTGGCTGGACCCGCCGCCGGAGGGTGCCTGCCGGCAGGCGGCAAAACTGCTGAGATATCTTGGAGCCCTCGATGAAGACGGGCTCATCACCGGCCGGGGCAAAGAGATCGCGGCGTTGCCCGCTCACCCAAGGCTGGCGCATATGCTGGTTGCGGCCCGGGCGAGGGGCTGTGCCGGACTGGCTGCCGACTTGGCAGCGGTGGTGGAGGAGAGGGATATTCTGCCAAGGGCTGATGATCTCTCCGCCGAAGTGAGGCTGCGCCTCGAAGCGCTCGAGAACTGGCGCCGGCTCGGGAAAGGAGCCGACAGAACACAGGCGGATGCCGGCGGGTGCCGTCGGGTGGACCGGGTTTCGAGGAGATGGCTGCAACTCCTCGGTGTACAAAAAGAAGCGAGCGATCTTGAGCGGGCAGGCGATCTGCTGGCTCATGCCTATCCGGATCGCATAGCGCGAAGACGCGGCGCTCAGCCGCACAGGTATCTGCTGGCCATGGGCAGGGGAGCGCGCCTGGCGCCGGCGGACCCGCTGGCTGCCAGCGAATTTCTTGTAGCCGCCGAAATAGGCGGCGGCGGAACCGAGCCCCGGATCTTTCTGGCAGACCCGGTTTCTCTGGAAGAGCTCAAGGCCCATCACCGTCATCTCTTCAAACAGCAAAAAGAGATCTTCTGGCACGAAGGCGAGTGCCGGGTGAAAGCGGTGGAGCGTACCTCCATAGGTGCAATCACCATCGAAGAGATCAACCTGGAAAATCCGCCCTCGGAGGAAATCCTCCAGGCCATGTTTACCGGCCTACGCCGGCTCGGCATGGGGGCGCTGCCCTGGTGCAAAACATCGCGGCAGTTGCGGGCACGGGTTGCGCTGCTGCGCAGGGAGCAGCCGCAGCAGGGGTGGCCGCGGCTCGACGATGACCAGCTGGCGGCCGATCTCGGCTGGCTGGGCCCGTATCTGGCCGGCATGCGCAGCAGAGAGGATCTGCAGCAGCTTGATATGCTCACTGCCCTCAAGGGACTTTTGGGTTTTAAAAAACTGCAGAAACTTGAGCACCTGGCCCCGGCCGTCTTGCTGGTTGCCAGCGGCTCGAGGATTCGTCTCGAGTATCAGGACCAGGGAGCGCCGGTGCTGGCGGTGCGTCTGCAGGAGATGTATGGAACGGCTGAAACTCCGCGGATCTGCGGCGGCAGGGTGAAGGTGCTTTTGCATCTGCTCTCCCCGGCAATGCGGCCGGTGCAGGTAACCGATGATCTCGAGGGTTTCTGGCGGCGAAGCTACAAAGAGGTAAAAAAGGAACTGCAGGGCCGCTACCCCAGACATTTCTGGCCCGACGATCCGCTGCGGGCCGAGGTGGTTCGCGGGGTCCGGAAAAAACACCGCCGATGAGCTGAGATCAGGGATTGCGAAAATATTCAACATTTTACCAAGCCGGCTGATATGGCGGCGCTCTTTTGCGAAAGGCGCGGGGAGGCCAGGCCGGTCTTGCGGAGCAAACAGCCGCAGCGGAGGTGAATACGCCTCTTCTGGCCGGCAATGACGGAGCTATACTACAATGTAGTGGCAAAATTGCCTCCATCCTGCCGTGAGCGGTTTTCTATGTAAGCATCTAAATACAGTGAAATATATTTTACTTTCCACTGGCGGCGGTCAAGCCCGCTCAAACCCTGAGAAGAGGACCAGCGCTTCCGTCACGGAAAAGGCGGTTGTTTAGCCTCCCGCCCCAACGCTCCGGTGTCGAGACCTTTCGCCCGCGCTCTCTTCTAAAATGTTGAGACTGCATGATAAAATACCTGATTGGCCGGCATGGCGGTGTTCTTGCAAAAGAGCCTGGGAATGTGGGGAAACTGACCAGTCCGGGTGGCTCGGGATTTTTGTCAAAGGGTAAACACAGCACAGGGGGCGTGTATGGCGGCGACAAGGAAAAAAAGATCGACCGGTTCGTGGAAGAGGATGACGCTTGGCAAAAAGCTGCTGCTGGCTTTTCTTGCCGTGGGGGTTATTCCCTTTATCAGCGTCAGTCTGGTGGCGGTGTTCAAATCGAGCGGCGCCCTGTCGACGGCATCATTCAATCAACTGGCCATGGTCCGGGAAATCAAGAAATCGCAGCTCGAAGGCTTTTTCGAGGAACGCCAGGGTGATATGGGAGTGCTCCTGGAAACAGTAAAATCGCTGACCGTCAGTGCCGAGGACGGGCTTGTGGCGATCCAGCAGCTGAAAAAACGCCAAATCGAGGACCATGTGGCCGCCATGCAGGCTCAGCTGCGCGTACTGGCTTCCGAACCCTTTATCAGGGAGGCGCTTTTCGAGTTCGATGCCGCCTTTGAACTGTCCGGCGACAGAGTGAATACTCCTGAATATGAGCGCCTGGCCGGCAGATATGATCCTCGCATGAAATCGATCATGGAGGAGTATGGCTGGTATGACATCTTTCTCATCCATCATGATGGCGATATCGTCTATACCGTGGCCCGTGAGGATGACCTGGGAATGGTCATACCGGAGAGCGAACTGCAAAACTCCGGGCTCGGAGAGGCCTATGCAAAAAGCCTGAAGGCGGCTCCGAAGGAAATTGTCACCGCCGATTTCGAACCCTATGCCCCCTCCAACGGCCAGCAGGCGGCATTTATGATGACGCAGCTGCAAGACGACGGCGGCCGGCTCCTGGGGTTTGTCGCCTTCCAGGTTCCCATCGACAAGGTCAATGAGATTGTGCAGCAGCGGCGGGGGATGGGCGAAACCGGTGAGACTTATCTGGTCGGCAGCCATGAGGGCAAAACATCCTTTCGCAGCAATATGACCACCATGGGGGGCGGCAAATATGTGGTCGGCTATGAGATCACCACCCCTTACATCGAATCTGCCCTTGGCGGCAAAAGCGGCGCTGATATCTTCACCGATAGCGCCGGCACTCTCAACATCGTCGCCTACGACCCTCTGCGGATAGCCGGTTTCAACTGGGCCTGTATTTCCAAAATGCATCTGGAAGAAGCCATCGCCGGCAAAGCCGAAGGCGGGGACAAGGATTACTTTGCCCGATACATCGACGCATACGGCTACTATGATCTTTTTTTGATTCACCCGCAGGGTGAGGTCTTCTACAGCGTCACCAAGGAAAAAGATTATAAAAGCAATATGGTTGACGGCCCTTATGCCGATTCAGGACTTGGCATTCTGACGCGGAAAGTGCTGCAGTCCAAGTCCTATGAAATCGCCGATTTTGCTCCCTATGAACCGAGTAACAATGAACCGGCGTCCTTTATCGCCCAGCCGATCCTTCACGACGGGGTGGTGGAAATGGTCGTTGCCATGCAGCTGTCGCTGGAGTCGATCAATGCCATAATGACCCAGCGGCAGGGCATGGGCGAAAGCGGCGAGACCTATCTCGTCGGCGAGGATCTGCTGATGCGCTCCGACAGCTACCTCGATCCTCAGAATCATTCGGTCAAAACCTCCTTTGCCAATCCCCAACGGGGAGCCGTCGACACACAGGCCTCCCGCCAGGCGCTCGCAGGCAGCACCGATGCCCAGATCATCGAGGATTACAACGGCAGCTCCGTATTGAGCGCCTATGCACCGGTGGAAATAGGTGATTTCAAATGGGCCGTCATCGCTGAAATAGACGAGTCGGAGGCCTTTGCCGCAGTTACTTCCATGGAATGGATAATGCTGGTGGTGGGTATCATCGGCATTTCGGCAATTATCCTGATTGCCCTGCTGCTTGCCGGCGCCATCGTCAAGCCGGTGCGCCACGTCGTCGATAATCTCACGGAGCTCGCCCAGGGCGAGGGTGATCTGACTGTGCGGCTGCCGGTTGCCAGCGGCGATGAAATTGGTGAGCTGGCCCTGCGCTTCAACGAGTTTGTCGAGAAGCTGCAGACGATGATAAAAGATATCACCACCGGCGTCGGCACTCTGTCCTCTTCATCCACCGAATTGTCGGCCATCTCCGAGCAGCTGTCCTCGACGGCCGAGACCACCAGCGGCAATGCCGGTACGGTAGCCACCGCCGTAGAAGAGATGTCGAGCAACCTCAACTCCGTCTCGGCGGCCATGGAGGAGTCGACCACCAATACCAATATGGTCAGCTCGGCTTCCGAGGAAATGTCGTCGACCATTCAGGAAATCGCCCGCAATGCGGAATCAGCCCGCAGTGTTTCCAGCCAGGCGGTCAATCAGGCACGCGGAGCCTCGGAGAAGATGGAAGAGCTCGGCGTCGCCGCCCAGTCGATCGGCAAGGTGACCGAAGCCATAACCGAGATTTCCGAACAGACCAATCTGCTGGCCCTCAACGCCACCATCGAAGCGGCCCGGGCCGGAGAGGCCGGCAAGGGCTTTGCCGTTGTCGCCAACGAAATCAAGGATCTGGCTAAACAGACCGCGGAGTCGACCCTGTCCATACGTACCCAGATTGAATCCATTCAGCAATCGACGGATAGCACCGTCGTCGAGATTCAGGAGATAACCAAGGTCATAAACGACGTCAACGAAATCATCGCCAGCATTGCCACGGCGGTGGAACAGCAGACGGCCGCTACCCAGGAGATCGCCGATAATATATCCCAGGCCTCCCAGGGAATCATCGAGGTCAATGAAAACGTTGCCCAGAGTTCAACCGTCGCCGAAGAGGTAAGCCGTGAAATAGCCATGGTCAACAGCGCCGCCAAGGAGATGAGCGACAGCAGCAGTCAGGTTCGCGACAGCTCTTCAGAATTGTCCAAGCTTGCCGAAAGTCTCAACGAGATGGTTGGACGATTCAAAGTCTAGAGGAGGGGCAGAACGAGGCTAGTGCGGTTTGCCTGAAGGGGAAGGGGTGGTCTCCCGCCTTTCCTTGATCAGAGCTATGAGGCCGGTCAGGGCTTCAACAGGATACTCTCTAAAGACGGTTTCTTCGCCTTTGCAAAGGGCGATGAAGTGATCGCCTTCGAGACGAAACCGCTCCTTCCATTCTATCTGGAAGCGTTCGGAACTCTCGATGATACGATACGGCAGAACAGTGTAGTTCTCGGCCAGACGCAGCGCATAGTTTTTACGGTGGTCGAGCATCCATCCTTCTCCCGACGGCGTGGAGAAAAAAATGAAATTGCCGATGAAATCGATTGTCGGCTCGCCTTTGGTTGCCGCCCGAGCCGTATTTTCCGCTTTGCTTGTAATAACGGTATCTTCTTTTGCACCGCTGTCTCTTTGGCTTTTTTTCGTGCGTTGCAGTTTTCTTTTTTTCATTATTTCTCGCAGTTGCTCATTCTGATAAAAGCAGCCTCCAGTCGGCGCCGCGGCCTCTGGTTCTGCTGCTGGTGACTGATGGGGATTCGCAGGCTCCGCCCTCCCTGAAATTGCCGTAGTCGTCTACCTCTTGCCGAAGCCGAATACTCACCAATTAGTGGAAAAATAATCATTTGTAAAGGAAGCATTTTCAGACATGGCGAGCAGGGGCGAGTATTTCACCAGTTGCGATTGTCTGCTCTTGGTAATCCATTCTTCACGAGATGATCGAGCAGGAGGCAGACAGTGCCGGATTCTGCTTCAGGTAGACCAACGGTGCGGATGGGCGGAGTACAGGCGACGGCGATCAGCAAAAAAAATCCTGATTACCCCTAATGTTCAGCAACTCTTTTTGAGACAGGGAGCTCTTTTCCCGGGACGCCGTAAACCCGTCCCTGGGGGCTTGACTGCAGCCGTCCTGGCTGCAGACACCCGTGAAAAGAGCACCCTGTCTCTTCGGAATTGGGATAAGCTGAGTTTCAGGGGTAATCAGTAAAAAAATTGCTGATTACCGATGAAACCGGCTACGCCTCCAGACCGCCACTAGGTGATAGGCTGAGCTTTCTATGGAATTAGCAAAATAAGAGAAGAGGCCCTCGGTGTTTTGCCACGAACATCAACAAGCGGACACTTCCTGGAGCGATCTGTTGATTCTCGCGGTATTCAGAGGCGGCGCTGGCGGGGAGGCGTGCCGTGTTTTTGAAAGGTCTGCCGGTAGTGGAGACCGAACTGGTTCTGTAAAAACTCCATCCAGCTTCCCTTGAGCCCTGAACCGTCACCCTCTATGTATCGGTAGATAAGGACGCGCTGCTCAACGGAGGTGATCTTGTTCCACTCTGCTTTTATGGCCTCGTAGGTATCCTGCTGCATAGCCTTTCCTCACCGTTTGCTGGTATCGATGCGTTTGTCATGCGCTCAGTACCATGACATGCCAATGTTAAGGAATTATTATCATTCGGTGAAAATCAGGTTTGTTTTGCTGCAAAGAGACAAGAGTATTCTGTGCTGTCTGTGAGCGCTTGCCGCGGCGACGGTGATTATGATTACCTTGTCAAGGGTGTCAAACTGCGTTAGCATTTCTGCAGAGGGCCCTTCAGCATTCCTGCCGGTATCTCAACCTGTGAGCCTATGACTCTCCGGGAAGCATCTCTTGGAGGGATTTTTGCCGGCAGGAGATGAATCCCTCAAACATTCTTCGGGGATATGGACCGGCTCTGCGGTGCCGGATAAGCCCGGCTTTCCATCGATACCGGGAAACAGAAATAAACACTACCTGTACTCTTCTATGGCCATGGCCAGAGGACACAAAATGAACGTATGCCTGTATCTAACCTGTTTACTGTCTGTATTTCTTTTCGGCGGCAGCGTCTCTGCGGAAGTGACAACAAATACCGAGGATCAGCGGGATATCAGTCTGACGGTGTATTCTTCTGATCTCGCCCTGGTTCGGGATGTGCGCTCGCTGACGCTGGCCGCCGGTGAACAGCGTCTGGCCTTCAAGGGCATAAGCTCAAAGATCCAGCCGGAAACTGCGCTGCTTACCGGCACCGACATCAAGGTACTTGAGCAGAACTACGAGTTCGATCTGCTCTCACCGGAGACCCTGCTGCAGAAATATGTCGGCAGAAAGGTTACCCTCGTGCGAACCAGCGACGGAAAGGGGGAAGAGCAGCATCTGCAGGCCAGGGTTCTGAGTACCTCCGGAGGCGTGGTGCTCCAGGTCGAAGATCATATCGAGACAGGTATCGACGGCCGTATAATATTTCCTGACGTACCGGATAACCTCAGGGAAAAACCGACCCTGACCATGGAGGTGGAAAGCGGCGTCGCCGGGAGCCGCGATGTGCAGCTGACATATCTCAGCAGGGGGATTTCCTGGCGGGCTGACTATGTCGCTGAACTCAACAGCGCCGAGGACAGGATCGATCTGAAGGGTTGGGTCACGCTCACCAACGGCAGCGGCACGGACTACCGCAACGCCACCCTGCAGCTTATCGCCGGCGAGGTTCATCGAGTACAGCCCGAGCGGGAACTGATGGCCCTGGCCATGGAGGACGGCGCCCCGGGGCGGCAGGCCGGCAAAAGAGAGGCCATGAGCAGGGAGTCGCTGTTCGAGTATCATCTCTACGGTTTGGAACGGCCGACGACGCTTCTGGACAATCAGTCCAAACAGATTGCCCTGCTGCAGGAAGAAAACGGCAAATGCCGGAAAAAGTTGCTGCTGCATTCTCGAAATCCGGGCTATTACTGGTCAAAGGTCGGCGACATCAGCAAGGGGGAAAGCGTTGATGTCCTGCTGATCATGAAAAACGATAAACCCTCCAATCTCGGTGCTCCGAAACCGGCGGGGACGGTGCGCGTGTATAAAAAGGATGGTTCCGGTCTTCTCCAGTTTGTCGGCGAAGACCGTATCGGCCATACTCCGGAAAACGAGTGGATAAAAATTACAATGGGCGAATCTTTCGACGTTACCGCCGACAGGGTGCAGAAAGACTTCCGCATCATTGACAGCGGCAAGCAGGGTGAGCGGGTCACCGAGAGCGAGTACAGCATTACCTTGAAAAACGCCAAGGATGAAAATGTCGAGGTCACCGTTGAGGAATATGTCCCCGGCGACTGGCGGATCCTCGATGAATCGCACCCTCATGTCAAGATGAGCGCCACTACGATATCCTGGAATGTGGAGGTGAGCGCCAAAGATTCATCGACCCTCACCTATCGGCTACGTACGCGCAGGCAATAATGTGCATCGTCCCGGGGGAGATCCTGCGGCCTGGAGAAAATTGAAAAATTACTAAAGGTAATGAATTGACTTGGTAATATTCTGGCCTTAACATATGAAAAGACAACTGGAATGAAGGCCTGGTAATAGACCAGTGCCTGGAGAAGATAAGGGGTTGATAGAGAATGAGCAATTCAGATTATTATTCCATACTCGGTGTTTCCAAAAACGCCTCGAAAGAAGACATACAGAAGGCATACAGGAAACTGGCACGGAAATACCATCCCGATGTCAACAAGGATGCCGGTGCCGAAGACATGTTCAAAAAGGTTAACGAAGCCCGTGGCGTCTTGACGGATCCGGAGACCCGAAAGCTCTATGACCGTTACGGCTCCAAGTGGAAAGAGGCCCAGACCCAGGGCGAACAGCAGCAGCAGTGGTCGTCGGATAACAGCCGTTGGGGAGATTTCAGCGGTGGTTTCGGCCACCGGGAGGGATCAAGCCATTTCGAGCAGGAGGACTTCGGTGATTTCTTCTCAGATATTTTCGGTGGCGGCGGCAGACAGGAAAAACAGTGGGGCGGCTTTCGGCAGTCAGCCGGCAGAACCGTTGAAGCCGATCTGGAGGTAAGTCTCGATGAACTGGTAAACGGCGCTTCGAAAACGATCAGCTGGAGTTCCATGGAACGCACCGGCAGATCGCTGCAGCCCAAGGAGGAGAAGATTCAGCTGAAGATCCCCAAAGGCTTGAAGGACGGATCCGTCATTCGCCTGGCCGGCAAGGGCGAGGAAGGCCGGGCCGGTGGACCGGCGGGGGATCTGCTCCTGCGCGTCCATGTCCGGCCAAACAGCACATTCAGCCTCAAGGGATACGACCTGCTGACCACCGTTCCCGTCTCACCATGGGAGGCGGCACTGGGTGCCAAGGTAGCCGTGGAAACCCTGCATGGCAAAATCAACCTCACCGTCCCCAAAGGGTGCCCCACCGGCAAGAAAATGAGGGTCAAGGGCAAAGGCCTGCCGAAGAAAAATGGCGAGGCGGGGGATCTCTACGTTCAAGTAGAAATCCATGTCCCCAAAAACCTCTCGGATGAGGAAAAAGAGCTTTTTCGCCAGCTCCGGAAAAAATCATCCTACAATCCGAGAAGCAGTCTCGGCCAGTGGGCGGTGGAAATGGCGGAAGCCGCCTGAGCCTGCGGCCTAGCTCGCAGGGTGCGGCGGCCGGTGCAGTGGCCTGCGGTCAGTGGGAACCCCCTTCCTCCTCTGAGCCATTCTCCAGACGATTCACCCCCCGCACGCCGATGTGGCAGGCGGTACAGCGGGTGTCGGCGGCAAAGGCAAAGCCGCCGTCATGACAGGCGCCGCAGTATTCGCCGTCATACATCGCCTCCATGGTGAAGTTGTCCTCCTCTTCGGCGGCGCCGGCCATCATTTCAAAGAGGTCGTCGTGACAGTCCGAACAGTCGAGTCCTGCCTCATAGGTATGGCGTTTGTGCGAAAAGATGACGCCTTTTACCGGCTTTTCCCAGATTATCAGCGACTCGGGACCGTAGAGATCCTCGTCATACTCCACTTTCTGCTCGTTTTCCGCAGCAACCAGATAGACAGCCGTCATAACTACGCACAATAGGGTCAGCATCAAACTTTTCTTCATCGTATTCTCCAGCAAGCTGGGTGCGCATGCGCACCGGTTATTTCCATTGCTCTGTCATCCATGGCCTCAGGCGGTGGTGTAATAGACATTGGGTAAGGCGCCCGTTTCCGGCCGGAGGACCCAGACATAGGTGTCCGGTGTGTGCAGCAGTTTGTAGACCCTGCTTTTTTTGTCGGTGAGATCACCGAAGATCCTCACATCTGCGGGACAGGCGGTGACGCAGGCGGGCAGCTCGCCTTGTGCCAGCCTGGTATCGCGGCAGAAATTGCACTTATCGACATATCGTTCTTCTTCCTTGAAATATCGGGCATTGTAGGGACAGGCCGTCATGCAGGTCTTGCAGCCGATGCAGCGGTCATGGTTCATGACGACAATACCGGTTTTCTCATCCTTATAGGTAGCCGTGGTCGGGCAGACGCGGACGCAGGGAGGACGGTTGCAGTGATTGCAGAGGATGGGCATGAAAACGGTCTCAAATCCGCCGTACTCGATGGGACGCCTTTTTTCCAGAATTTTCGTGCGCCTGCCGTGTCCGGGAACGTCGTTGACGCTGTGGCAGGCTTCGACACAGCGTTCACAGTCTATGCAGAGCTGCTCCCTGATGACCATGGTATAGTGGGGTGAATAGGAGTACTCCCCTTCCTGGGGGACCGTCCCGGAAGAAGCCGCCTCGACCGCGCTGGTGAGTGAGAGGATCCTGCCGCCGAAGTAGACGCCGGTGACGATAAATCCCATCTTTATGAATTGGCGCCGCTCCCTGCTGGACAGGCCGCTGGTTCCTTCGTTTTTCAATTTCATCAGTTCCTGTATTTTCATTGGCCAAACTCCCGGTTTTTTAGGCTCATATATTCTCCAACGTGTGTCCGCTGTCTGTGTGGTCGATGGATAGAGATGATTTCATCAATGTTTTTCGATGACATGTCCGCGAAAAAGCTTTTCACCGAGCAGCAGAAACAGTCCTGTGAAGGTCAGACCGCTGAGGGCCACGATAATCTCATGCAGGGTGGGCGTATAGGTGAAGAGCCGCGGATAGTCGACCAGGGGCAGATCATGATAATGCGGTATCAGTTGGCCGATAATGACGAGGTCGTAGCGCATGGCGAGTATACCCAGTATGGCGCAGACCGAGGCCGTAAACAGGGCGGTTATGTTTCTGACCCGGAAGGCGAGAATAATGATGAAGGGCAGGACCATGCCAAAGAGGACTTCACCCAGCCAGAAATTAATGGAATAGGGGCCCTTGAGCATTGCTTCCATTGCCAGATATTTGCCTGGCGGATGGCCCGTGATGCCGGTGATGATTTTCCAGATGGTGAAGAACATAAGAATGGCGATGGTCAGGGCGGCGAGCTTGCCGGTGCTTTGCAGCGATGTTTTCATGGATTCGCTCATCTGCCAGTTATTGACCTTGTAGCCTATATAGGTAAAAACAATGATGGTGACGCATCCTGAGAGGGCGGCGGAGGCGATGAAGTAGATGGGCATATAGGCGCCGTGCCAGAACTCGCGGCCATTGAGCAACCCAAAGATGGCCCCGAGGTTGGAATGGGCGGCGATGCCGGAGAGCAAACCGGCGAGTCCGAGGGCAGCTGCCATTTTGTGACTCTTTTTCTGCAAGAGGATGAATTCGCCGATCATGAACAACAGGTAGGCGCCGTAGAGCGTTCCCATCCACCAGATGTTGGAGGCGAGATTGGCGCCGATGACATTGGCCACCGGCATCCTCCAGGTATTTTCGATCTCGAAGGCGATAACCATAAAGCCCGCGAGAATGGTGACAATCGACATATAGACGGCCCGCTTGGCTATAGGTTCGAAGTTGTCGTAGCCGAAGACATGGCCGATTGAGGAAACGATGCAGAGACCGGTGGAGGTGACGACGAAAAAGACGTAGGCGGCTATGAGCAGGCCCCAGGGCACCTCCCGGGTTACACCGAAGGTGTGCTCATGCCCGGCGATCAGGGAATGCACGCCGAAGGCGATGCCCACGAGAGTCAGAATAGCCAGGACTATCATGGTCATATTTATGGCTTTGGAGTCCTTTGGCTCCAGACCGCCTGTTTGGGGCACTAAGCTCACGAATAAGTTTTTCATTTCGCTTCCGTCCTCCTTGTTTTCCGGTTGAGTGTGAAATAGAGGCTGTTTCGCCAAGAGTCTTGACCATTTACCCCATTTCGGCAGAAGGGCGACACCGAGTTGTAAGCGGATATCGCGCACCGTCTTTTCAGTGTATCCACAAGAGCCAAATTTTGCAAAAAAAGTGTAATTTGATAGAAAAATAAGTTGAAAGCGACCATGCAATTCAAGATTTCGATACTGCCTTTAGGCTCTGGCCATGGATATTTCCTCTATCGACCAGTTCGCAGACAAAAAAATGATAGAGCCATCACAAGGTGATCTTTTTTTGAAAAGAGTTTTTTTTATCGCAGCTGATTGGCTTGGCCCGATCCTCTCACCAGCATCTCGCAGACCTTGCAGCTCAGCAGAGTCTCTCAGAGGACCACTCAGACGGCTTGGCAACTGCCTGTATGGCCTCAAGTTCCTGCGGCAGCTTCAAAGATCGCTCCGCGTACCGGAGAGCGAGTTTCGAGTGGCTGATCGCCGCTTGTCTCATTTCCTCATGGCCAAGCAGAGTGAGAGAATCAAATGCCTTTTGCAGCCGGATCGCCACCTCGACTGAAGATGCGCCATCCCTGGCAATCGCGTTGAATGCAGCATCGAACATGTCATCGAGCGAAACCGCCATTATCCTTAC
>JBEPWT010000056.1:0-17045 GCA_041642275.1 Desulfopila sp.
TTCTCATCGATTATCACCGTCATTTGCCTGAGAAATCGCAGACGCATCAAATAGTTGTAGGTCTGCACCAGATCCTTGTATTCGTTGTCGGTGAGAACCCCCATCTTGTGCAGCCGGAAAAACCTTCTCAGAGTATTGGTGTCGCCGATGCCGTTTTGCAGAGAGTACAGCCTGGCGAAATCGATGATCGGCAGAATAGCCACCTTGATGTCGAAGGCCCCGGCATGTTCGCCCTTTTTCTCGACGACGAATCTTCTGAAAAGGCCGATCGGCGGTTTGAAAAACAATGTGTTCTCGGTGAGGTGCCGCAAAAATCCCGGCCATTTGCCGATGGCTTCCAGCAGATATTTTTTCAGCTCGTCGGATATGGTGGTATCTCCCCACACGCCTCTGAAATCGAAAAAGATGCTCGAATGCAGAAGATCCTCGGGCTTGGCGGCATGGATCCATTTGTGGAAGTACTTTTTCCACACCGATAAGGGCTGGCACCATTTCGGATTCTTGGCCATATTGTTGCCGGTACAGAGTTTGTAGCCGGCACGGTGCAGCTGATTGCAGACCGTTTCAGCGAAACGGTGAAAATATTCTTCAGCGCTTCGGCATTGCTCTTCATCCTCCGGGTCCCGATAGACGAGGGCGTTGTCCTGATCGGAAATAAACGTCTGCTCCTCGCGTCCTTCCGAGCCCATGGTCATAAAGACGAATTCGCAGGGCGGCGGGCCCAGATCCTCGATGGCGAAGGTGATGATCTTGTCGATAATGGCATCGGAGAAGGCGGTGATAAGCTTGGTGATATACTCGGTGCTGGCCCCGGTCTGGACAGGGTTTATCAGCATGCGGATGAGTTTGTCGTGGATATTCTCCAGATGAGTGATATCCCTGGCCGCCTTTACCGTCTTGATGAGGAGATAGGTGGAATTGGCCTGGGCGGTGATGAGATCCTTTTCGTTGATGATGCCTGTGACCTCGCCGAACTGGTTGGTGAGCATCAGATGACGGACATCTTCTTCGAGCAGGGCCAGAAATACTTCATAGACCTGGGAATCATCGCCTATGGAAATAACCGGGGAGGTCATTATCTTCTCCACGGCTATGGTGGCGGCGGCTTCTTCGGCGACAACCTTCTTGCGCAGGTCAGCATCGGTGATGATGCCTTCTATTTGATCGTCGTTTTTCACCAGCAGGGCGCTGCTGTTGGTTTCCGCCATTTTTTTGGCGGCCGAGGCAATGGTTGCGCCCGGCGGGCAAGTAGCGATGACCGGTCTGTACATCGCTGAGATCGGCTGGTTGAAAAAGGGCAGGTTCAACTCCTTGTCCTTGACCTGCCGGGAAATGATGCCGGCATAGGTCCTGTTGATCATGCTCCTGCCGAAAGCGGTGGTGAAGAATTCGGTAAACTCGTCGTATTTCTCGCAGAGTTCGAGAAAGTGTGCGGCATCCAGCGAAACCAGTTCCGAGTCCTCGACAATCCTCAGGGTCTTTGTGGCTACACCCTCATTGAGCAGAATGGAGATGCCGCCGAAACTGTCCCCCGGCCCCAGGTCCCGCGACAGGGTTTCGGTGAAATTGAATTCATAATAAAAGCGCGCAGCACCGGAGAGCAAAAGGCGGAAGTTATCCACCATGGTGATCTCCTGCACCAGGAGTACCGAACCCTTGGCTGCTTTTTCATAGTGGAGATGGGCGCTTAGGGCCTCAAACTCCTCTTCGGGCAGCAAGGAATAAGGGGCATAGCGATATGCCTGTTTCATCGACCGCCTCTCGTGTGTCTGTTGCCCTTCAGCCCTTGTTGGTGCGGCGGCGTCATGTTTTTGCCTGCGGCCGCCCGGCGCTCTGGACAGGATAAGGATCTGCCGGAGAGGGAAACCGGCTTCGTGCCTCGGCCTCGATACAGACCATGAACTCTTTGAGGCAACCATGCCGGTACATCGTCAACTTCGCCCCTCTGTTTTCAAGGCTATCTGAGTATCGAACAATTTGCAAGTATTTACAATACGATTCCTGCCGGGTAAAACCCTGCCAGTCAAAAGGCCTGACCCTTTCATGCCGGATCAGAGGGCCGAAAAGGCCAGACTCGCCCCCAGGCCAATGAAAACCGCAGCCGATATCCTCTGAAACAGAGTCTGCATCCGTGCCGATTGGAGGTTTTTCGTCAGCCTCGATGTAAGAGAGGAGAAGGCAAAGGCGAGAAAAAGCCCCCACAGTGTGCCGGTGGTGATGAAAGTCGCTCCCAGTACCATGAAGGACAGGGCTATATGATCATATCCCCTGTCGATGAACTGCGGCAGAAAAGCCAGGAAGAACAAAGCCACCTTGGGGTTGAGCACATTGGTGGTCACCGCTTCCCTATATATCCTGGCAGTGGAGGAAGCGGTGACCTGCATCATTTTTCCGCCCCCGTCCGGCACGGAACTCAGAAACGACCTGCCGCCGAGGTAGAAAAGATAGGCCACGCCCAGAAATTGTACGGCTGCAAACAGTTTCGGCGAAGAGGCGAGAACAAGGGTGAGGCCGCAGACGGCGGCCAGGGTGTGGACCATTCCGCCGGTGGAGATGCCCAGCACCGAGAGCACTCCCGCCCACCTGCCGCCGGAGAGGCATCTAGCGATGACGTAGAAGGTATCGGCTCCGGGCGTCATATTGACCAGGATGCCGGCCACGAGAAAAGCCGGATAATTGACAATTCCCAGGGGCTCCATTGTCACCTCAGCACCAGAAGCATGTCAACGTGCAAAATACCATCCTCGTCGTAGGGTTCGCCTTTGACTGTAAAGCCCAGGCGCTGATAAAAGTCCTTGAGATAAAGCTGGGCTGAAACGGCGATGGGGTGCTGCGGAAATTCAGCCCGCGACCTTGCTATCGCCTGCCGCATCGCTTCCCTTGCCAGCCCTGCCCGGCGCCGTTCCCTGATCGTCAACAATCTGCCGATGGAGGGTTCGAAAAAACGGAGGCCGGGCGGAATCACTCGGGCATAGGCGGCGATGTCGCCGCTTTCATCCCTGCCGGTGAGGTGAAAGGAGATCTCGTCATAGCTATCCGCGTCCTGGTAGACGCAGTTCTGCTCGACGATGAAAACCTTCTGCCTGAGAGCCAGGATCTCATGGACGCCGCCGGCGTCAAGGCTGGCAAAGCTGTGCCATTTCCAGAGCGGCCACACGAGATATCAAAAATTGAATATTTTCGCTTCGGCCGCCATGTCGATCAGATGAGGTCCGCCGTCCAGGGACATATTGGGGTGAAACCCGGCTTCATCGAGGTTCCTGTTGGCGGCGCAGGGGGTGCAAACCCCCGTCGTCACCTCGTTTTCCACAAGATAGGGTAGGTAGTCGTCGACACAGTCGCCGGTGACGGTTTTGTTGCTGCCGTCCCTGTCGGCCATGGCCCAGTCGACGCCGCTGTCTATCAGGAAAATATTTACCATATGCCCCTTGGAATGGGCAATTTTGGCAAACTGAAAACACCTGGTCGCTTTTTCGTAGTCGTTGGATCGCAGTACAAATAAAAATTGAGCCACTTCGTCACCTCCCTGAACATGAGTTTATACGGCTGCGCCAATGCACTAACCCGGTCAAGGGTTGCACAGGCGCAGGCCCGGTCTTTCTACTCTTCCGTCCGCGCCTATGAAACGGCGCCCTGCCGGGCTTCTTTCAGCCTGTCCTGCAGGTACTCCAGCGTTTCTCGGCTGTACTGCTCAACATCGAAGCACAGCGCGTCCTCCCCGAGGAGGCCCTCGGGGACGAAATCGCCTTTCTCCTCCGGGTCCTTGATCATGTCTGCATAAAAGCAGACGGAAAGCCATCTGGGCTCGCCCTCGATAATGTCGACCATGACAAAAAGCGGACGTGTCGTCTGCGCTTGATGCCTTGCCCGCAGTGAGTAGGTAACCCCCTCGCGCATTATGAATTCAAGCTGCACCTCTTCCCAGGAGGAGAGCAGATCCTTGAGCTGGAGAAAGGCCTTTTTGTTCTGCTCCTCACCGTCTTGCCACTGTTCCAGAAATTCGTCCAACTGCGCCATGGAATCGCTCATGATACTATTCCTTTTTGCTGAATAATGAGTGTTGGTATCTCTGTTATTTTGAATATACGAAGGGACATGCGACCTGCCGCCGCCAGCGAGGTACTGCCAGGTAGCATATCTAACATATACTCATAACAAAATTTCAGGATAGAACATAGCCTCTACAGCTGTCAATCATTTTAACTTTTTTCCTTTCACTTTAGGAGAGTTTACGGCCGCCTCATTTTTTCTTTTCCTTGACCTGGCTTTGAAATATCATAAAAATGATATATTACTATATGGACAAAAGAAAAACCTTTTATAATACGTGAGATTTCAGCAAAGAGAGGAGAGATTCATGGCTGACAATGACCCCACTTTCACGCCCGATGAGGCAGAAAACCCTAACAGGAATAACAGCGATAGCGAATCGCACGATAACGATTCACATTCCCTAGTCGTTGCCAAAGACATTTTCCCCGACCGGCTGATGCTTTTTCCGCTTCATGACAGGCCCATGTTTCCGAAAATGATGGGCCCGGTCATCGTCGACGACAAGCATTATCAGAAGGTCATCATCGAAACCAGTGAGAAATCGCAGCCGATGTATTTCGGTCTTCTGCTCACCAAACCAAGCGATGACAATCTCCAGCATCGCCCCAGCGAGCAGAGCGATTTTTTCTCCATGGGCGTCGTCGTCCGCGTCCAGAGCGTCTCCCCATTCCAGCAAGGAGAACCGCTGCAACTCGTGGTCCAGGCCCTTGAACGCTTCATGGTCAAGAAGATCGTCTTCAAGGATAAGGTGCCCTACGCCGATGTCGAATACTTCTATGACGAACGCATAAAGGTGAGCGAGGAGATCAAGGCCTATTCAGTGGCCATAGTCGACGCCATCAAGGAACTGGTGACCCTCAATCCGCTGTACAAGGAAGGGCTCTCACTGATCATCGAGCGGATCAACGTCTCCGACCCCAGCGCTCTGGCCGATTTTGCCGCCTCCATGACCACCTCTTCGGGACCCGAACTGCAAAAGATTCTCGAGACCCTCGACGTCCGGGAGCGTATCGAAAAGGTTCTGGTCCTGCTCAAGAACGAGCTGGAGGTGTCGAAGCTCAAAGCGCAGATTTCCAAGCGCATCGAGGAACAGCTCTCCAAGCAGCAGCGGGAGTTCTTCCTCAAGCAGCAGCTCCAGGAAATCAAGAAGGAACTGGGCCTCGCCAAGGACGATACCCAGGCGGAGGTGGAAAAGTTCGAAGAACGGTTAAAAAATCTCGATCCCCCCGACGAAGTTTATGAACGCATCAGGGAGGAAATCGACAAGCTCAAGCTCATAGGTCCGGCCTCCGCCGAATTCAATGTAACCCGGGCTTATCTCGACTGGCTGACCATCATGCCATGGGGCGTCTACACCGAAGACAACTACGACATCAACAAGGCCGAAAAGGTGCTCGACCGCGAACATTACGGGCTCGACGACGTCAAGGAGCGCATCCTCGAGCTTATCTCCGTGGGCATCATCAAAGGCGATCTCTCCGGCTCCATAATCCTGCTGGTGGGCCCGCCGGGCGTTGGCAAGACCTCAGTCGGCCAGTCGATCGCCAAGGCGCTGGGCCGCAAGTATTATCGCTTTTCGGTGGGCGGCATGCGCGATGAAGCCGAGATCAAGGGCCATCGCCGGACCTACATCGGCGCCCTGCCGGGCAAGTTCGTCCAGGCAATCAAGACCTGCAAGACAGCCAACCCCTTGATCATGCTCGACGAGGTCGACAAGATAGGGGCCAGCTTCCGCGGCGACCCGGCCTCGGCGCTGCTCGAGGTCCTCGACCCCGAGCAGAACCAGGATTTTCTCGATCACTATCTCGACGTGCGCTTTGATCTTTCCAAGGTGCTTTTCATCTGTACGGCCAACCAGCTGGAGACCATTCCCCAA
Source organism: Desulfopila sp. (assembly GCA_041642275.1). GTDB lineage: Bacteria > Desulfobacterota > Desulfobulbia > Desulfobulbales > Desulfocapsaceae > Desulfopila_A. Next base: position 5,930 of record JBEPWT010000056.1, read on the forward strand.
CCACTGCTCGACAGGATGGAAACCATCAGGCTGCCCGGCTACACCATGGACGAGAAGGTCAACATCGCCACCAAGCATCTCATCCCCAAGCAAAGAGAGCTGCACGGCTTGAACGCCAAGCAGGTTGTCTTCTCCAAACCGGTTCTCAAAGCCATAATCGAAGGCTACGCCCGGGAGGCCGGTGTGCGCCAGCTGGAGAACTACATCAAGAAAATCCTGCGCAAATCCGCCAAGGACCTGGTGGAAGACCCGAATAAGACCGTGCGGATCAACATCAAGGACCTCCAAAATCTGCTGGGCAAGAAGAGCTTTGCCGAGGACCAGGCATTCAAGCATCCGCGCGTCGGGGTCATCACCGGACTTGCCTATACCTCGATGGGCGGAGCCACTCTCTACATCGAGTCAATACCCATTCTCGCTTCTCAGCCGGGCTATAAACAGACCGGCCAGTTGGGCAAGGTCATGGTGGAATCCTCCGAGATCGCCTACAGCTACGTCCGCTCCCTGCTCAAAAGCAATAAAAAAGCCGTCAAATTTTTCCAGGACAACTTCATCCACCTGCATGTCCCCGCAGGAGCCACGCCCAAGGACGGACCTTCGGCCGGAATAACCATGGCCTGCTCGCTCTACTCGCTGGCAATCGACAGACCGATGATCGCCTCGACGGCCATGACCGGCGAACTCACCCTGAGCGGCCTGGTCATGCCCATCGGCGGCGTCAAGGAGAAGATCATCGCCGCCAAACGGGCCAAGATCAAACAGGTCGTCCTGCCGGCGGAAAACGAAGACGACTTCAATCTTCTCCAGGATCATATCAAGGAAGGCATAAAACCGTTCTTCGTCAAAACCTTCAATGACGTCAAAAAGATCTGTTTTCCCAATCCCTGATCCCGGCCCTGCAGCCTCGCCTTTTTAAGCGGTTGAGGCTGCAGGCTCATGTCCTGAAACCGTGAAATACCCGCCGCAGGCGCAAAGGCAGATCCGCCGGAGTCCATTCTCGTCGAGGCCTCCGGCAAAAGGATATTTTTTTCCCGATTACCCCCAATGTTCAGCAACTCTTTTGGAGACAGGGAACTCTTTTCCCGGGACGCCGTAACCCCTCCCTGAGGCCCCACTGCAGCCGTCCTGGCTGCAGACACCCGTGAAAAAAGAGCACCCTGTCTCTTCGGAATCGGGGTAAGCTGAGTTTCAGGGGTAATCAGATTTTTTTACTGCTTCGGCAATAACTCTTTGCGCAAAACGTCTAACGGGCTACTATTGTGCCGATCAATCCTTTTCCAGCGCCAGGAGCAGATACATGGATACAACGGAATATCGCAACACAATATTTGTGGTTATTCTCACCGTCACACTCATTGCTGCCTCTCTCTATATCTTTTCTCCCTTTCTCAAGTATATACTGGTCGCCGCAACGCTGGCTCTTTGCACCAGTCACGTCTTTGCAGCCGCTGTCGCGGCCATCGGCCAAAACAGCAATCTGCCGCGCTGGCTCCACAAATCCCGGCGGGTGCTGGTGGCCCTGCTGCTCACCTGTTTTTTCCTGATGATGATTTTTCTGCCGCTGGTGTATTTCGTCATGGTGACCTTCGATCAGATCTCGGCCTTGAGCATATCCGAAATACAGGACACCGTCCTTCGCCTGTGGAACAGGCTGATCGCCTTCATCGGCACCATTCCCTACTTCGACGAAATGGTCGCCCGCCTCAAAAGCGAAGGCGCCTCGCTGATCGACGGCTCCTCCATCGAGGCTGTCATCAAGGGCGGCGAAAACATGCTTTCCGGCGCAGGCGGGCTTCTTGTGCAGATAGGCTGGATACTGTTTTTCTACTTTCTCTTCAACGTCTATGGAGAGCGGATCCTGCATTTTCTGGCGACCTTGCTGCCGACCACCATCGAGCATGAGAAATATCTCTACCGGGAGTGCACCGGAACCGTGGCCGTGGTCTTCTACGGCTCCCTTTTCAATATGGCGGCCCAGGGGGTGGCCTTCGGCCTCCTGATGGTGTTCATCGGCGACTACGACAGCCTCTACCTCGGCGTACTGGCCGGGTTCTGCTCGGTCGTCCCCGTCGTTGGCGCGGCCCTTGTCTATATTCCGGTCATTGGCCTGGAAATAGTCGCCACTGAGTATCTCAACGCGGCGATCATATTCCTTTATGCCAGCGTGGTCATGGGCTTTATCATCGACAATGTCCTGAGAATGATTTTTATCGGCTACCTGAAAAGACTCTTAGGCTTCGAATACACCATGAATGAGGTTCTGATACTCTTGTCGATACTCGCCGGCATAGCGACGTTGGGGTTCTGGGGCCTGATCATCGGTCCTTCGGTTATGGCCCTGACCATCGCCGCGGCCAATATCTGCCGCGACCTTTTAGGCGAAGAAGGCCACACCCCGCAAACGGGCCGCTAACTGCCTCACCGCCTGACGGCCCGACTGCTGCAGGCAAAGAGACTGGCTTACCCTGCGACGTACTCGGACAAAAGATTTCGGTGCTCTTCGGACATGGTATTGAAGAAAATGGAGAGCTCGTAGGGCAGTTCGGGCGCCCCGCCGCCCTTCTTCCTGCAACTTACCACTACCCCGCTGCACTCGACCCAATTTCTGCCTGCCTGCGGATCCTCCATTGCCGGCAGAGCGAACTTGATTTCGAGAAGGGTCATCTCCTCGATCTGGCGCGAGGTTCGACACAACATGCCGGACCGACTCAGATCATGGGCGATGCACGGCACCATCCCTTCAAATTCAATGGGTATCTCCACGGATTTTTGTCGCTGTTTACAGACCTCGTTTTTCACCGCATTCTCCCCGTGGCTCAGCATAATTGCCTTCATGCCTCACAAAAATCCTATCAAAAATAGTGACGGAAGACAAGAGCGCCGCGGATTCCGGGGCTGACAAGGGTTCACGAGGTTTGCATCATATCTTTTGAGGCTGCGCGGGGCAAAGCCCCTGCGGGGTGAGAAAAGACCGGGCAGCCCCCGCCCTCCGATACGCTGTAATCAGAGAACGAGGGCAAAATTGCCGTTGTCATAAGAATCCAGCCGGAGGCTGCGTCTCCGGCGGAAGGCAGGTGTCATCAGTCCAATTCGGTGAAATCCTCCTTAGAGGCGCCGCAAAGAGGGCAGACCCAGTCTTCGGGCAGCTTCTCAAACGGCGTTCCCGGATCAACGCCATTGTCAGGATCACCTTCGGCCGGATCGTAGATGTAGTCACAGATATCGCATACATACTTTTTCACAAGTTTTCCTCCTCTATAGATTGTTTGATCATGCGCCCAAACCTGTCAGCGACTGCCGATCATGGACCATGGATCCAGCCAGGTATCGAGCTGGTCCGGGGTGATGTCGAGATGCTTGAGCGCTTCCTGCTTCAGGGTCGTACCGTTGGCATGGGCAGCCTTGGCAATCTCCGCCGCCTTGTCATAACCGATATGCGGCGTCAGCGCGGTCACCAGCATCAACGATTTTTCGACGGTGGCGGCTATATTTTCTCTGTCGGCCTCGATGCCTATGACACAGCCGTCATGGAAAGACTGGGCGGCATCCCCCAAAAGCCTTGCCGACTGAAGAAAATTGGCAATGATCAATGGCTTGTAGACGTTGAGTTCGAAATGTCCGCCTGCGGCCCCGAAGGAGATGGCCACATCGTTGCCGGCCACCTGGGCACAGACCATTGTCAAGGCCTCAACCTGGCTGGGATTGACCTTGCCAGGCATGATGGATGAGCCTGGTTCATTGGCAGGCAGGAGAATCTCCCCGAGACCGCAGCGCGGTCCCGAGGCCAGGCGGCGAATATCGCCGGCTATCTTGTTGAGGCTTAGGGCGATTTGTTTTAAGGCGCCGTGAGCGCCGACAAGGCCGTCATGGGCGGAAAGGGCCTCGAATTTATTTTCGGCGGTAACAAAATCAATGCCGGTCGTTCGGGTGAGATAGTCAGCCGCCTTTTCGGCAAAGCCCTCCGGGCAGTTGATGCCGGTTCCCACCGCCGTGCCGCCAAGCGCCAGCTCCTGAAGCCGATTCATCGAAGCTTTGAGCGCCTGCAGCCCAACGGTTAAAAGGTGGTGATAGCCGGAAAACTCCTGTCCCAGCGTTATAGGCGTCGCGTCCATCCAGTGCGTCCTGCCGATCTTGATCACGTCCGCAAACTGTTTTTCCTTGTTTTCCAGAGCAAGAGCCAGCACTTCCAGCGCCGGAATGGTTTTTTCCAGAAGCATTTTCAAGGCAGCGATATGCATTGCCGAGGGGAAGGTATCATTGGAGGATTGTGACATATTGACGTCGTCGTTGGGATGGACGAACCGGCTTCCCAGGCCCAGCTGTTCCCCCTGGAGTATATGGATACGGTTGGCAATCACCTCGTTGACATTCATGTTGGTATGGGTGCCGGAACCTGTCTGCCAGATCACCAGCGGAAAATGGTCGTCGAGGTCGCCCGCCAGGATCTCGTTGCAGACCCTGGCTATATAATCGGTCTTGGCAGAGGGCAGCAGCCCCAGATCCCTGTTGGCGAGGGCCGCGGCTTTTTTAAGATAGGCGAAGGCATGGATCACCTCCAGCGGCATCGATGCCTCCGGGCCGATGGGAAAATTCAACAGTGAGCGCTGTGTCTGCGCTCCCCAGAACCTGTCACCAGCCACTTCTACCTCACCCATGGTATCCTTTTCCGTTCTGCTTTTCATGCCCAGTCCCCTGATATAGATGAATTGTCGCAAAAGCCGTCACAAGATCTCGGTATTTAGGACTAAATATTTAGTTACGGTTAGAAAGATGTCAATGAAGATTCAGTCCCCCGGAACCTGCCTGCCTCTTTCTTCCTGCGTTGTCTGCACTGGTATCACTGGCAATGACAGTGGCGGCTGGCCGAGGCATGGATTGCAGAGAGTGTTGAAAATGTTTAGAGTGATGCAGGAATAATCATATATGTAGAAACATCAGCAATAATCACGAGCACTGCCATGAAACACTTCAACAACGCACTGGAAATTTTTAAGCTGCTGAACGCATCAAACTGCAGAGAATGCGGAATGCAGACCTGTCTCGCCTTTGCCGGGGCAGTGTATACCGGCAAAAAAAAGCTGCGGGAATGTCCTCATATCCCTCCGGAAATACTGGAGCAGTATGCAGAAACCCCGGCGGGTAAAAACCCCAGCAGCGAAAATACGGAAAAGGCCCTGCAACAGCTGAAACAACAGGTTGCCGATACCGATCTCTCAGAGCTCGCCGAAGGACTCGGTGGCGTTTATGCTAACGGCAGGCTGACGATCAAGGTTCTGGGCAAGAATTTTTCGGTAACCGACAGCGGCGATATCGTCACTGACATCCATGTCAACCCGTGGGTGGTGCTGCCGGTATACACCTACATCATCCGCGGCTGCGACAAAGATCTGAGCGGACGCTGGGTACCGCTCCGGGAGCTGCCGAGCGGTCAGGACTGGTTCCGGCTCTTTGGCCAGCGCTGTGAAAAACCTTTGAAAAAAATCGCCGATGCCTATCCGGATCTTTTCGAAGACATGGTGCGGATGTTCGACGCCAAACACGTCGCCAGACAGTATGAGGCCGATGTCTCCGTGGTGCTCTATCCCCTGCCGAAGGTGCCCATGCTCATCTGTTACTGGCACCCCGAGAATGAACTGGATTCCGACCTGAATCTCTTCTTTGATGAAACCGCCGAGGACTTCGTCGATCTCAATTCCCTCAACTCTCTCGGTTCGGGATTCGTCACCATGCTCGAAAAGTTCATCCTCCAGCATGCCGGCGGGAAATGACAGCTTTGCAGAGTGAAAAGGCGCAGCCCCCTGCCGCCTGTGCCGCTTTTTCCTCCAAGGCCTCGCCGATATCGCTCATTCGTCCATCGACATGCCCTGGCCCCACGCTGCACAGGGGGCCAGGGTATGTATCTCAGGCTTCCATCTTTTTCTCCAGCTGAAAACTGCCTTCTTCTATTTCCCGGTCGATATCGACGAGACAGCGCTTCATCTGCTTGAGCGCCTGTTTGATGCGGTTCTCGTTCTCAACCAGCGCCAGGCGCAGATAATCGTCACCCTCTTCGCCGAAGCCCGCTCCCGGCGCCACGGCGACATTGGCCCTGTTCATCATCTCCACGGCGAAGCGGATCGATCCCATACGCACATAGGGTTCGGGGATCTTCACCCAGAGAAACATGCCGGCCTTGGGCCTCTCCACCGTCCAGCCCATACGCTCGAGGCCCTCGCAGAGAACATCCCTTCTCTTCTGGTAGACCTCCACCTGCTCGCCGATACTCTCCTCGCAATCACGCATGGCGACAATGCCGGCAACCTGAATTGCCGAGAAGATGCCGTAATCATAGTAGCCCTTTATCTTGGCCAGGCCCCCTATGATCTGCGGATTGCCGACGCAGTACCCCAGACGCCAGCCCGCCATATTATAGGATTTGGAAAACGAACCGAACTCGACGGCTACATCCCGGGCGCCGGGAACCTCAAGCAGGCTCGGAGCCACATAGCCGTCGAAGGTTATGCGGGAATAGGCGAAATCATTGATAACCATAAATTTATACCGGCGGGCCAGATCAATCACCTCGGCAAAAAACTCTTTGGAGGCCAGGGTGCCGGTGGGATTATGGGGGTAATTGAGCATGATCAGCTTGGGCCTGGGATAGAGCGCCTGACAAATAGTGTGGATCTGCTGCAGAAACGATTCCTCTGAATACAAAGAAATGCGGATGACCGAAGCCCCGGCAATGACGGCGGCATAGACATGGATGGGGAAAGCAGGGGCCGGCACCAGTACCGAGTCGCCGGGGCCGAGAAGGGCCAGGCAGAGATGGGAGATCCCCTCCTTGGAGCCGATGGTGCAGATGACATCATCATCGCCGCCGAGTTCAACACCGTAGTTGCGCTGGTAATAGAGGGCTATCTCCCGCTTCAGGTTTTTCATGCCGCCGGCGACGGGGTAACGGTGGCTTTTAGGATCGTTGGCCACTTCGATGAGTTTCTCCGTAACCTGTCCGGGGGCAGGATCTATCGGGTTGCCCATGCCCAGATCAATTACATCGTCGCCCACCCACCTCTTTTCCATCTTCATCTTGTTTATCATACCGAAAAGATAGGGGGGCAGCTGGTTCATCCGCTCCGCAAACTGAATGTTCAATTCACTCATAGTCATATCCTTGCACTTGAAAAATCAGAAAAAGAAAAGATGCCGCCCCATCAGCATGCTCCCATTAGAAAGCTTCGATATCACCCTGCCGGAGGCAGGCGCCAACACCGTTCACCCCGCTGGCCATCAGCAATATTGAAGATGACAATAATTATGAAGAATTGTATTTCTTCAGCCATTTCTGATAAGCTTTGAACAACGGGAGAGAGGTTGCGGCTCCTGTTCACTACATTACAACATATTATCAGACTATCGCACAACGAAATATTTTTCGACATCTCTTTTGCGCCTTCGCGCATGACCATATTCCAGTAACGGCTGACGACAAGGAAAGACCATGGCAAAAAACCTCTATATAACCTCCATCAACGCCGAAAGCGGCAAATCGGCCATCGCCCTGGGGATGATGGAACTGCTGCTCAGAGATATCCGCAAGGTCGGGTTCTTCCGGCCCATCATCAACCCCTCGGCCTCCGGTGAACGGGATCACGACATAGACCTTATCCTCTCGCACTTCTACCTGGGACTGCAGTATGAGGACACCTATGCCGTCTCGCTCAACGAAGCCAAGCATTACATCAACAGCGGCCGGCAAAACGATCTCATGGAGATCATACTCACCAAGTACCAGCAGCTGGAAGAGCAATGCAATTTCGTCCTCTGCGAAGGAACGGACTTCAAGGCCGGGCATGAATCCTTCAATTTCGATATCGACGCCGCCATAGCCGCCAATTTCAGCAGCCCGGCGATAATCGTCAGCAACGCCAGCGAATCGTCGGTGGAGGAGGTCGTCAGTCTCTCCCAGCTGGCCCTCGACAGCCTCCGGGAAAAAAGCGTCGACACCCTGGGGGTCATCGTCAACAAGGCCAAAGTTGAAGATAAAGAGGCCATTCTCGAGGCGCTGCAGAAAAAAGTCACTCTTCCCGACGGGTTGTTTTACGTCATTCCCGAGGAACCGACGCTGTCCAATCCGACGATGAACGATGTCAAAAAGTACCTCAACGCCGAGGTGCTCTATGGCAAGAGCGAACTCGGCAAACGGATTAACGGCTATATTATCGCCGCCATGCGGGTGGAGAATTTTCTCAATTACCTTAAGGATGACAACCTGGTGGTTACCGCCAGCGACCGCTCGGACGTCATACTCGGCGCCCTGGCCTCCCGCCTGTCTTCCGCCTATCCAGACATCTCCGGTATTCTTCTCACCGGCGGCCAGACCCCGCCGCCCAGCATCAAGCGGCTTATCGAGGGCTGGGTCGGCCTGCCGGTGCCCATCATACTCGTCCAGGACTCCACCTTCCCCACGGTCAGCGCCCTCCACGATCTCAGGGGCACCATCGACCCGGACAATCCCCAGAAGATAGCCACGGCGCTTGGCCTCTTCGAGGCCAATATCGAGACCAACGAACTCAAGGAGAAACTGATCTCGCGCAAGTCAACCCGGGTAACGCCGCAAATGTTCGAGTACAAGCTGATCCGCGAGGCCAAAACCCACCAGCAGCATATCGTTTTGCCCGAAGGGGTCAGCGAACGCATACTGCAGGCGGCGGATATCCTGCTGAGAAGAAACGTCTGTTCCATCACTCTGCTCGGACGCGAAGAGGAAATCGGTACGCGCATATCCAAGCTCGGCCTCGACCTCGACGGCGTCAGCATCATCAACCCGGAACGCAGCCCCCAGTTTGAGGAATATGTGCTCGATTTCTACGAGATGCGCAAGGATAAAGGCGTGACCATGGATATGGCCTGCGATTTCATGGCCGACGTTACCTACTGGGGAACGATGATGATCCACAAGGGCGCCGCCGACGGCATGGTCTCCGGCTCGATCAACACCACCGCCCACACCATCAGGCCGGCTTTCCAGATCATCAAGACCGTTCCCGGTTTTTCCATCGTCTCCTCGGTATTTTTGATGTGCCTCAAAGACCGGGTACTGGTCTTTGGCGACTGCGCCATCAATCCCAATCCGAGCGCCGAGGAGCTCTCGGAAATCGCCATCGCCTCCGCCGATACCGCCACGCTCTTCGGCATCACCCCGCGCGTGGCCATGCTCTCCTACTCCACAGGCTCTTCCGGCAAAGGGGCGGAGGTGGAAAAGGTCATCTCCGCCACCAAACTGGCCAACAGCAAGAGACCGGATCTCCTCATAGAAGGACCTATCCAATACGATGCCGCCATCGATCCGGCCGTGGCCAAGACCAAACTGCCGCAGAGCAAGGTCGCCGGCAAGGCGACGGTGTTCATTTTTCCAGACCTCAACACCGGCAACAATACCTACAAGGCCGTCCAGAGGGCCTCGGTCGACTCGCTGGCCATCGGCCCCATCCTCCAGGGACTGAAAAAGCCGGTCAACGATCTCAGCCGCGGCTGCACCGTCCACGATATCGTCAACACCGTAGCCATAACGGCAATCCAGGCGTATGCCTCAAAATCCACCACAGAGAAGTAAAATGAAGATACTGGTCATAAACGCCGGCAGCTCCTCCATCAAGTACCAGCTCCTGGACATGAAAACCGAAACCCTGATGGCCTCGGGCATCGTGGAGCGGATAGGTGACAGTCAGGGCGTGCTCTCCCATAAGAAATTCACCGACGGCGATGAAGAGAAAACCGTCGTCGAGCGCCGCATCGACGATCACAAGGAGGGCATGCACCTGCTGATCGAAATGATCACCTCCGCTGAAACCGGCGTCGTCGCCAGCACCAAGGAGATTGACGCCATCGGCCACCGGGTGGTGCAGGGGGGAGAATCCTTCAGCCGCGCCAGCCTGATAGATGATTCGATAAAGGCGGCCATAGAGAAAAACAATCCGCTGGCGCCCTTGCACAACCCGGCCAACCTGACCGGCATCGAGGTTGCCCAGCAGCTCTTCGGCGACACTCCCAATGTCGCCGTCTTCGATACTGAATTTCATCAGACCATGGAGCCCAAGGCCTATCTCTATGCCCTGCCCTACGATTTCTACCGGCAGCTGAAAATCAGACGATACGGATTTCACGGCACCTCCCACAAATACGTGGCCAAGAACGTCGCCCGGGAAATGGGCAGAGATCCCGAAGAGGTGAACGTCATCACCGTCCATCTGGGCAACGGCGGTTCCATCACCGCCGTCAGAAAAGGCCGGTGCGTCGATACCTCCATGGGGATGACACCGCTTGCCGGAATCATGATGGGTTCGCGCTGCGGTGATATCGATCCGGCCATTATCGGCTACATCGTCCAGGAAAAAAACCTCAGCTACCAGGAGGTGGACGCCATTCTCAATAAGGAAAGCGGCCTCAAAGGCATCTGCGGCATGAACGACATGCGCGACATTCACCAAAGCGCCGCCCAAGGCGACGAGCGGGCCAAACTCGCCGTCGACATGTTCACCTACAGGGTGAAAAAATACATCGGCGCCTATTGTGCCGCACTCGGCAACGTCGATGCCATTGCCTTCACCGCCGGCATAGGCGAAAACGACGATATTGTCAGAGCCGCCGTCTGCGAAGACATGGACGGACTCGGTCTGCAGATCGATCTTGAGGCCAACCGCGGAAGGATCTCGACACGCAAAAAAATCAGCACGGAATCGAGCCGCGTACAGATATGGGTAATCCCCACCAACGAGGAGCTGCAGATCGCCCAGGATACCATGGAGATCGTCAAGGATATGTAGGTTGGTACGGTGGCCGGTGGCCGGCCGGCAGAGTAGAAGGGCTTGGGAAAAAGCCGTTGAGGATGGTCTTCCCGCTTTTACTGATCTTGGTCGAGCAATGCGTCTAACTTCCGGAGACAGTCGCCGCTTATATTGACGAACTCGCAGCCGATTCCCAGATTTTCCAGGGGTTCGTAGTCAAGAACCCACTTTATCCTGACCTCCTGGCCCTGAAGACAGAGCAGCCCGGTGTCGGCGGATATATCCTGCAGCCGCAGCTGGCATTCCCTGGCGAGTTTCAGCTGTTCATTTCTGGCCGCGGCCAGGCCGAG
>JBEPWT010000057.1:0-17013 GCA_041642275.1 Desulfopila sp.
AGCCTATCCTGATATTTTTCACTGACTTTTATCCTGGGCTCGATTGACTTTTAAAGCCTAAGAAATTATAAAAGTATATACCACATTGTGGCACAAATGTCTTCTAGGTATTGTTACACCCCTGTCCCTGGGAGTCGTAGTATCTCCATAGTCTACGAGAGGATAAGTAAGATGAAAAGGCTTTTCACTTTTGCAGCAATCTTTCTCCTTGCCATAGTGGTCCCCCTATCCGGCTGCCGGCAGAGCGGCGATCTGTATTCCACCACGCCTGCGTCTGATTTTTCCTCTCCGGCTGCCGCTCTTGACCCCGATGCCTTTCTTGAGGTCGATTGCCTGTTGCCGGGTCAGATCAGAAAGCTCGGCTCGATGATCTACCCGACTCCCAGGCGTCCCGTCAAGACCACGGCAAACGACTGCACCATACGTGGGGGGGAATACGTTCTCTACGACAGGGCCAACTACCGGGAGGCGCTGGCGGTCTGGATGGTCGAAGCAGAATCCGGAGATCCTCTGGCTCAAACCTATGTCGGCGAGATATATCTGAAATCCCCCCCGGAAAACCCCAGGTATGATCTTGCCGCCGCCTGGTTTGAACGGGCTGCCGAAAAAGGACACAAGAGAGCACAGGTCAACCTCGGCTACCTCTACGAAAACGGGCTGGGCGTGCCGCCTGACAAGAAGGCCGCCGCAATCTGGTATAGCAAGGCCTCGGGTTCTGATCTCGAGGAGATTATTCAGCAGCAGCAGCTTACCATCCAGGAAAGAGCGGAGCTTGACGAACTCAAGCGGACCAATGAAGCCCAGCTTGAGGAGATAGAACGGCTCGCTCTGGAAAAAGAAAGTGTACACCGGTCTCTGGCAAATGCACAGAAAGAGCTGACGGAAAAAAACCGGTCGATAGAAATTCACCTGCAGAAGATAGCCGGCCAGCGTACCGAGATGCAGCAGATTGAAAGGGATCTCGCCCGGAAGTCTTCTGATACTTCCCCCCATTTGAAGCAGCAGCTCCTTGAGATGCAGGCTGGTCTTGACAGCAAAGAAAAAGAGCTGCGCCAACAGAAAAGGCTGGCGGCCTCGCTGTCCGAAGAAGTGAAACGGCACAAAGAGTTGGCAGACAATTATGAGCTCAACCTCGCCTCCTTGAATCACAAAATATCAGAACTTCCCGGTCCAAAAATCGAAGTGATGGACCCCCAGCTTCTCCGAACTAGAGGGATTGTCGTCGCCCCCATCGAGCAAGACCGTAAAACGCGCATGATGACTGGTATGGTATGGGCGCCCGCCGGACTGCAATATCTTAAAGTAAACGATCTGGAAGTGTCGGTGAACGACCAGGGCAGGTTTACAGCTGACATTCAGATGGAGGGGGAGCAGCAGTCCGTCCACGTTGTAGCCTTTGACCAGAACGGCAAATCCGATGAGGTACAGTTCAATCTGCAGAGAGTGGAGACGGTACGCGGGAGTGGTGGAACCGTCGCTGATTCAAAGAATTATTCTAAGATTACATTCGGGAAATATTATGCACTTGTTATCGGCAACAATAACTATCTTCAGCTGCCGAGCCTGAAAACCGCCAGGGAAGACGCCCGGGTTGTTGCCAGTCTTCTTGAAAACCGCTACGGGTTTGAAGTGACCGTTCTCTACGACGCCAACCGGGTGGAAATACTCTCGGCCCTCAACGACTATCGCAAGAAATTGACTGAAAACGACAATTTCCTGCTCTATTACGCCGGACACGGTACTCTGGAAGAGAAGAACACCCAGGGATTCTGGTTGCCGGTTGATTCCTCTCTGGATTCCGATGTTAACTGGATTGCGACTGACCGGATTACCGGCATCATGAATCTCATGTCGGCCAAACAGATCATGGTGGTTGCCGACGCCTGCTACTCAGGAATCATGACCCGGGCAAGCCTCACCAGGCTCGATTCGGGAAAGTCACAAGAGGCCTATGGCAAGTGGCTCAAAAAAATGGCGGCATATAAGTCGAGGATCATCATAAGCTCCGGGGAAACCAAGCCGGTACTGGATGGCGGTGGAGGAAAACATTCAGTATTTGCCAAAGCATTGCTCGACACCCTGCAAACAAATACTAAGATCCTGTTGGGGATAGATCTGCACCGGGCTATTGCCGAAAAAGTTGTCGATGCTTCAGGAAGAATAGGCCACGCCCAGGTTCCGCAATATGCAGGTTTAAACAGGGCCGGGCATGAATTTGGCGATTTTTTGTTTGTGCCGAAGCAGGGATGATTTCTCTTCCCCTGCCAGTTGAAAAGCCATCGGTGGTTAGGTTTTTATATAATCAAGGTGTGGGAAAAGAAAGATCACGATAGACCATCACACGAGAGGAGAAGTTATGAATCTTAGAAGTTCGAAACTATACCGTGCGTCCCTTTCCTTACCGCTAGCTGCCTCTCTGTTTGTTGCCGGAGAGACACGAGCTGCGGCCCCCGTCGTCGAAATGTCAAACACAGTGGAGCAACTCTGCCCGGCGCTTAAAAAAGCGAACAGCAGCAATCCGAGACTACTTACTGCCGCGGAAAAAGATGTCCTTTCTCGCTGTGCTGAGGTAAAGCTCGGTCCCGGGCAGAGTTTTGAGCAACTGAGTCAGGCCCAGCTCAACACCCTTAACAATATGACCAGCGAGGAAAGTTCGGTGATGGGGACCTCCACCGTTGAGCTTTCGGGGGCTCAAAGCGCAGCGATTATAGGAAGACTCTCCGTTGTTCGCAATACATCCACCGGCGGGGTGGCCTTCTCCCCCGTACCCACGGGAGAGTCCCAAGATACTCCAGCATCCGCTTTTTCCAGGCCGGTGGTGGTCCAGGACAGCCCCACCGGCTTCACGGAATACAATGTAGTCGATCAGATAAACGGTTACCAACTGGATGTCAGCAATATTAACCAGTATGGCAGGTGGGGCGCCTTTCTCACCGGCGGCTTCGGAACGGGTGATAAGGATGCTACCTCCCGGGAACCTGGATTTGATTTCGATTCCTGGAGTCTTGTCGGCGGCATCGATTATCGTTTTTCCGACAATTTTATTCTGGGCGGTGCACTCAGTTACGCTGTGACTGATTCCTCCGTGGACAACAATGGCGGAAATGTCGACCTTGACGGTTTTGGCGTCTCTGTATACGGCACCTATTACCTCGACAAGTTTTATGTCGATTTCCTTGCTGGCCTCGCCACCAAGGAGTTTGATATGGGCCGTAACGTCCAGTACGCCGTCCCCGCCAATACAGGGGGGACCACTGTGGTCAGTCAGGCTTTTGGAGCCGACACCGATGCAACCGATGTGAATCTCAGTATTGGCGGCGGCTACGACATGAACTACGGCGGGATTTCCGTGACCCCCTTTGGACAGCTTGCCTACATACATTCAGACATCGACGGCTACACTGAAAGGCTCCGGAACACCAATACCAATCCCGGATTTGGTCTGGCGCTTGAAGTGGAAGACCAGGAGGTGGAATCCTTTACCTCCAGCCTCGGGGTTCAGGTGGCCCGCGCCTTTAACACCCAGTCCGGGGTAATCACTCCCTACCTGAGGGGTGAGTGGATGCATGAGTTTGAAAACAACTCCAGAAATATCGTCGCAACATTTGCAACTGTAAGAAATGAGTTTGACGCCCAGAACAATATCATCATCCCAACAGATGACCCGGATCGAAACTATTTTAACCTCAGTGCAGGCGTTTCCGGCGTCTTCCCGGGAGGATACCAGTGTTTTCTCGATTATACCACCATCCTCGGATATGACGACCTGACGGTTCACCGTCTGGTAGCCGGTTTACGGTTTGAATTTTAGCGGATGGTGTTTTAACCCCGCCATACGAGATTGGCGATCATTGATCCCGGGAGGGGCAGATGTCAAAGATATTTCAAATGCTTGGTTCATTGTGGATACTTACTCTCCCTCTGGTGCCCCTCCTCGTGTTTCATGCCATACCCGTCACCGGAAGTCAGTCAATTAGTGACCGGATCGAAAAACGATCGATGATCCAGTCGGTGGACGGGTACTCGTATCTGTCCGAAGATAAGACTATCTCGGAGTTGAGGGATGCCGCTCTGACCAATGCGAAACAGCAGGCACTATCGAATGCCACAACATATATAAAATCGAGAACCGAGGTGCAGAACTTTGTGCTCAAGAGCGACGAAGTTCTCGTCAACGCCGAAGGGACGGTCAAGATCCTCGAGAAAAAGGATAACGGTATCAAAGACAACAGCCGCTATCATATCTGGATCAAGGCGGAAGTCGAGTATTTGCTGGGGGATCCCGGAGGGGCAGGCAATGTTCTGCCGGCTGCCGGCCAGGCAGACCCCGACAAGAGTCCGGGAAGCGAGGTCGGCGTGCCTTCCTCCGCCGCGCCTCTTACCGTCAAAATCTGGTCCCCTAAAAAGGCATACAGGGAAGGGGAGAAAATAGAAATCTACCTGAAGGGCAATCGTGATTTCTATGCAAGGATCGTCAATATCAACGCGCATGGCGAGATCGTTCAGCTCCTGCCGAACGACTATCGCAGATCGTCTTTTTTCAAGGAAGGGGTGACCTACAAGATCCCCGACAGCCATGACAGGTTTGACCTGACGGTGTCACCACCCTTTGGCACCGACAAGGTTGTGATATATGCAAGCGAGGTACCTCTTGGAGAGGTGGAAATGTCGAGTATCGGCCAGGGGCTGTCCTCGTTCAGAGGGGACCAGGAGAGCCTGGCGGTGAGGACCAGGGGCATTTCCGTGACCGCCAAAAACCAGGACAGCGATGGCAAAGCGGCATCTCCCGCGGCCATCGCCGAATTTTACGAAGCCTCCTACTCCATTACCACCAGCAGATAATATGGTCATGATATGTTGTCGTATCGCTTTATACACCACTTGGCAACGCCGGTTTGGCCGAGACAGTACTTCCAATGCAATTACAAATAGATAGAAAAATGGCGCATCCACTTTACCTGCTCCTGTCCGTTGCCCTTCTCACTTTGTTTCCGGCACTACCCGCATCGTCTTTTTCCTTTTCCGAGTACGAGGATCAGGAGCAGGGCTCCGAGGCGGTTCACGCCCTGGCCGATTTGCACTGTCCAAAATCACTGACCGCCAGCAAAGTGGCAACCATGATCGGTGAATTGCACCGGGGCAACCGCTATATCTACCGGGGATACTGGGGCGGCTCCTACCTCACCGAACAATCGGTGTATGGTCGCCTCATCGACAAACTCAACACCGGTTTTGAGCGACTCGGCCTGGCGACGTATTCCGAAAGGGAAATCAACGAACAGGTTGCCAGGGAAGAGCAGGAGGCCTTTCTCAACAACGATCTTGAAGCGGCAATGAGCGCTGCCGAACGGCTGAAGGCCGATTATATGCTCAAAGGTGTGATCTCCACCCATACCCAGATAAACAACGTCGTCAAGGTGGACGAGGTCTTTGTCACCATCGATCTCACCCTTTACAACGATAATGGCCTCCAAATCTCGACAGCCCGTGCGAGAGAGGCAACCTTTTCAGATGCTGATATTACCGCAACCATCCAGGATATTGTCAGCAGACAGGCGGATCGGATCACCTATGAACTTTTCGCTGAACATTGTAAAGGGGGAGAGTAAGGCTATGACCACCATACACATCTCCACTGGCCGTCGATTTCTGAGAACGCTTCTCACCACCTTGATCCTTGTTCTGTTGCCGATCTCAGCTGGCGCCAGTAACGAGCAAGTCCAGACCGTCATCGTTACGGCAGAGGGCCTGGCCGATCCCAATGCCGAGGCGTACGCGAGGGATAAGGCTCTGATGATTGTCGATCTGCGTCAAGACGCCCGGCGCCAGGCCATTGAAAAAGCGGTGGGGGTGTATGTCGAGAGCTCGACGCTTGTGGAAAACTATCTCCTCATCGAAGACCGTGTGCTGTCAAAATCCCGGGGACTGATCAAACAGATCCTTGAGCAGTCGGCCCCGAGACTTGGCGAAGATGGCCTCATGCACATGGAAATCACCGCAGAGGTTTTTCTATCCGATGTCAAAGAAGCTCTGGACACCCTGAGCAGGCAGAGTCGGCTCATCCTCCTCAAGGATCGAGGCAACCCGACAATCTCCGTTGCCGTCGTGATCGGTGACGCTGATCGCGGTTCGAGTCTTGGAACCAGGAGTTCCGCTATCGCCGAAAATATCCTGAAACAGCATTTCGTCGATTTCGGCTATCGGGTCTGGTCCGAGGACTACACCAAGATGCTGCGCCAGGAGGCCGGCGCTCAGAATACCCCGCGCCGGATGGCGGATTTCAGCGTCATCGGTGAAACCAAATTCAAACAGGCGTCGGTCACCCTCAAGGCCTCCGGCATCGAGCTGACAAAGCATATCCTCACCTCATGGACGGTTAAATGCGTCAACAACAATACCGGCGAAGAAGTCTATTTCAACAACAAGGTGCCCCGCAACAGAAGCTGGGCGGATGAGGACCAGGCTCTTGAAGACGTCGGCAAACTGATCGGCCAGGAGTTCAGCAAAGGGTTTTTCGAGAGCCAGCTTATGAGGCCAGCGCAACGCTATCAGATACAGCTCATCGGGCTCCCCGATTACGACACAGCCCTGCTCTTCCGTAAAGAGTTTGTCGGCCTGCGGAATATTTTGAGCGCGGAATTGATGCATTTTGAAAGTGGAGGGTTGAGCACATTCGAAATCGAGTGCACCAGCGGAGGCAGCGACTTTCTGCAGATTTTCAACAACACCATCCTCAAACCGCTCAATGCAAAACTGGAAGGCCCCCGGCTCAAATTGACGTCATACCGCGGCAATGTCATTACAGTAACGGTTGATCCCGGACCGCAACCGGAAAAGCTGTACCATTCACTACAAGACGCGCCTCCTGCATCCCTTTCCACGGCAAGCCCCGAGCGAATCGCCAAAATCGTTGAGGACAGCAGGATCCTGGAAAAAATTACACAGATGAATCCGGCAATGAATACATCGATGGAACCACGGTAACGAGAGCAACAAAAGACAGGGTGGTGCCGGCCGACCACCCTGCACAGCCAAAGAAACATGCCAAGGAGGCAACATGAAAAATATAATCTACTGCGGAGCAACGCTTTTCTGTATAGGACTGCTGGCTGTCTTCACTTCAGGCTGCGTACCGTCGAGTACCGGCACGGGTGGAGCTGCGTCAATGCGGGCCAACGAGGTAGCAGACAGATCGATGTACCAGCCTGTCAATTACAGCAACGCCGGCAAAAGAGGGCCGGCCCTTATCGTCCTGCCAGGCCAGATAAAAGCCAGCAGTGCCACCTTCAGCCAGAGAGTAAGCCCCAACAACATAGCTGATTTTGCCGAAATCGAACTCTCTGGCGCCAATTTCCAGGTACTGGAGCGGACCGATCTCGGCCCCCTGCTCAAGGAGGTCAGCCTCGCTGTCAACATGGGAGATCCCACCGCACTTCAAAAATTCAAACGGGGAAAATTCAAATCGACAAAGTGGTTCGTTAAATTTGATGTGCTGAAAGCCCAGGAAACGGCCAAAGCCGGTTCCCGCTTCGATGGCAACGCCGTCGGCTCCATTTTCGGCAGAGTGGTGGGAGGCGTCACCGGATCGGTCGGCAACACCGCCATCTCCTCAGCTGAAACACGAGAAGGAGCGGCAGTCTGGATCGTCGGCATGCGCTATAAGATAATCGACGCCGCTACCACTGCACAGGTTTCCTCCGGCTATGTGGAAAAGAAGATGGAAACCGGAGGAAAGGCCCAGGGAATCCTCGGGATGTCCGGCTCGGCGTCGCAGTTGGTGACTCTGGATACGGTGGTCCAGCGTATCGTCCAGGAGCTCGTTGTCAAGATCGATCAACAGAAATAAGGTTGACTACGCAAGCGCCTCCCTGGAAGTATGGATGTCCTCGCAGCTTGGAGGTGAAAACGGGAGCAGAGGAGTTTTATATAAATTTACTCTGACCCGTTTACCTCGCTGACCCGTTTGCCTCGTTGGGCAAATGACGGCGCGCAAGGCCGCCGTTGTCGCTGCTGTCGGAAGCTAAAAGCTGTTGAAGTCGCCGCATATATGCCAAGCCGAGTTTCAACTTTTACAGGTGATGAAGTACATCTAAAAATTGAAGGGGTGGGAGGACGCAGGCCCAAACGAAAAGGAAATGCCGGCACCCCGGATACGGGCGCCGGCACTTTTCCTACATCGTCAGGTACGGCTTCATTTTTGCCAGGGATTTATCACCGATGCCCTTGACCTCAAGCAGATCTTCAACTGTCTGGAAAGTGCCGTACTCCTTCCTGTAGCTGATGATCTTTTCAGCCGTTTTGGGTCCGATACCAGGAACCTTTGTCAGCACCTCGGCTGTGGCCGTGTTGATATTGATTTTCTCCGCCATCACCTGATCCTGGGCGGCCGCGGCCTGGCCTGCCGTCAAGGTCAAACCTGCGGGGAAGATCATCGATGCTGCGACCAAAAGAGTCAGTACCAGATTTTTTACCTTCATTTTTCTCTCCTTTTGGAGTAGGGGGGTAAGAGGAGAAGTGCTTCACCTCTCCAGGCTTCGTTACCAGCAACCCTAACCTTCACAACCCACATTTTTCTTACATATTTCTACAAAAGAGAAAAAAATGGTTAGCCTGTGAGACTCAGTTCATTCATTTGCGGCAAGACGCAGGGTGCTCTTTTTTCGGGTGCCTGCAGCCAGAACCGGCCGCAGTGGCTCCCAAAGACCCTCTCTGGCTCTCTCGACAAGAGAATGATACGCGATGAAATGGCGGGATTGGCTACAGGGAGTAAGCCAGGAGCGCTAAAAAGATTGCGAGAAGGAATTACAGGAACGGATTGATCAGAGAATAGACGTCAATCCGGAAAACCGTCAAGGGGCAGTCGGTAGAAGGTCGCTGCATCAAGGGAAGAGTCGTGAGAAGTATGTTGAGCAGAGTCTGCAATGTGTAGTAAAGTTAAAAGTGCTCAATGTAAGGTTGTTTTTGAGAGGGGAGACCTTCAGAAATGCACTGACGCCAAAGTAAAGTTGATGGACTCGTAAAAAGCTCAGGTTTTAAAATTCTTGCAAGAAATGATCAAATAGTTGACTATCAACAATCCACTGTCCTTTGCGACCAGGAAAAGGGCAGGAGCAATTTGCTGGGTCGCCGCCTCGAAGTGACAACCCAAAATTGACCCTCTTGGGTATGGTGATTCCAGCCTGACCCGGAATAGGTGAGAGGTTGTACCAATCGTCGGGCTGAAATTGTATTCTGTGCTGTATTTGCCAGGTTATTGATAAAGATGAACAGCATCCTCCACTAACATCATGAAAACTCTTGCGGCTCAGCTGCTTTTTTTCTTCAAGCATGACACCACCAGGCGAAATTTGTCTACTGTGTGGAAATTTTTCGGGTTTCTGGCACTTATCATCTGTATATACTCAGTGCTGTTTCAAGTGCTGATGATGTATGAAGGCAGGCAATACAGCTGGATAAGCGGATTTTACTGGACCCTGACCGTCATGTCCACTCTGGGGTTCGGCGACATCACCTTCAATTCCGATCTCGGCAGGCTTTTTTCGGTATTAGTGCTGTTTTCCGGGGTGGTCTTGCTGCTGATCCTGCTGCCGTTCGTTTTTATCCAGTTTTTTTATACTCCCTGGCTGGAAGCCCAGCAAAAAGCCAGTACACCGCGGGAATTGCCCGATACTGTCAGGGATCATGTCATTATCACCAGCGTCGATCCCATCACCACCCGTCTTATCGATAAACTCAAGATGCATAATACATCCTATGTTATAGTTACCCATGATCTCCCACGGGCCCGAGACCTTCTCAACCAGGGATACCAGGTCGTAGTAGGCAGCCGTGATTCCCCCCAGACCTACAAGCAACTCCGCATCGATAAGGCGGCGCTGGTGGTGGTGAACAATGATGACCTGACCAGTACCAATATCTGTTTCACCATACGGGAAGTCAACGGGGAGGTCCCGATAATAACCAATGCGGAACACGACCATTCCATCGACATCCTCGAATTTTCGGGAAACACCAGTGTCTTCCAGTTTATGAAACTGCTCGGGGAATCCCTGGCGAAAATGACCCATGGAATCGGCAGGACAACCAATGTTATCGGGCGTTTCAGCGGATTGATAATCTCTGAAATGCCCGTCAAGGATTCGGAATTGGTGGGGAAGACGCTGGCGGAGTCAGGCATCAGACAGCTGACCGGAGTAACCGTTATAGGAATGCTGGAAAAAGGCAAGTTCAGGGCTGCGACCCCGCAGGCTCCCATCACCCCGCAAACCATCCTCATGCTCGCAGGATCCAATCAGCAGCTTAGTGCTTTCGACGAACAGTTCACCAAAAAGCATGACCAGGAACCGGATGACGCCCATGTTGTCATCCTCGGCGGAGGTCGTGTCGGCCAGGCGGCAGCGGAAGTCCTGGGCAGGCACAATATCAGTTACCGCGTCGTCGAGAAGGACTCCGAACATGCAGAGATGTCGCAAAACGCAAATATCACTATCGGGGATGCCGCTGATCTCAATACCTTGAAAGCAGCCGGAATTGAGACCGCCAGTTCGGTGATTGTGACGACACGCAGCGATGAACTGAATATCTATCTCACCTTTTATTGTCGCCAGTTGCGCAAAGATATCCAGATAATCTCCAGATCCATAAGCGAGCGCAACGTCACCCAACTGCACATGGCCGGTGCCGACCTGGTAATGTCCTATGCTTCTCTGGGAGCAGGCATCATATTTCAGCACCTCAAGCCGGATGAGATTTCCCTGTATACCGAAGGTCCGGTCGTCTTCAACAGGAAGGCTGGAAAACATTTTTCAGGAAAGACGATCATTAACAGCGGCATTCGTGAAAAAACAGGGTGCAGTATCATCGCCGTGCGACGGGAGGACCGTCTGATGACCAGTCCCGACCCGGAAATCACCTTGCAGGAAAAGGACGAGCTGTATGCTATCGGCACACCGGAAAACAAAGAGCTTTTCATGAACATGTAACCGCCGGATGGTTATCTGTGATTGTATCCTCTTACAAAAAGCCCCCGCCGAAGGCATCGTTCGCCTTTGAATACGGGTTCATTCTCATTGCAACAGAGGCGGCAGGATGCAAGCCTCTGCTCCCTAAT
The DNA here is from genome assembly GCA_041642275.1 of Desulfopila sp. GTDB lineage: Bacteria > Desulfobacterota > Desulfobulbia > Desulfobulbales > Desulfocapsaceae > Desulfopila_A. The sequence continues at coordinate 11,111 of JBEPWT010000057.1, forward strand.
CTTGGTGGTATCCTTTGCCGATAGCGGAAAAAGGCAATTCGAGATTCAGCCGCGGCACCTCCCTGCCGATCCAGGCGATGAAGGTGTTGCTGTTGGGGCCGGGAAACCCCTTGTAGGTCCTTTTCCAGGGGTAGTTGTCGGCCGCCCTAAGAACGTCTGCTATGAGGTCGTCCACACCCTCGCCCCTATACTCGGCGATAAGTCCGGGCCTGGCGCCGAACCAGTAGCGATCGGGAATATCCTGGCGGACGCGTACCACCGAGCCGCCTCCCCTGCCGCGCCAGCCGGTGACATCGAGGACGGTATAGGATGATGCATGCGCCGGTTTGGCGGCAATCCAGGTATGGATGGCAAACCAGCCGCGCCAGCCCCAGGCATCGGCACCGTAGACCTGCAGCACCGCCTCCGGAGTATTCTCAGGGACGGGAGCGATGCCGGCTGAATCACGCCGGGCATTGTGCCAGCCATTCTCCCTGCAGCCGCTGATGGCAACCAGTGCCAGCAGGACGAGTATCTTCATGGCCGGTGTCAGGACAGTAAATACGACAGTAAATACGCGCTTCATCTTTTTCCTCGCGGCAAGATGGATTAATCGGTATCTGCCTTACTGCTCCGACCTTGTTCACCCGTCGCTGACGGCAGTGTTGACCGGTCTTCTCTCTGTTGAGGAGATCAAAGGCAGTGGCGATACCACTCTCTACAGAATAGGATCAACCGAAAAGTTTTTCAATTGCCGGGATGAATGTTTTCCCCCTCCTGTCGGATCAACGGCTGGTTTCCAAAAACGATGTCGCCATCCAACAGATAAGCAGCTTATCAATTGCATCACATCTTGCCCTTCCAGGGCACGACCTTGCGTTCAATGAAGCGCATGAGCATGTCGAAGAGGTAGGCGATAGCAGCAATGACGATAATCCCCACGATGACCACCGTCGTCTGCAAAAATTGCGAAGCGGAAAGAACCATGTAGCCGATGCCCTTTGTGGCCGCAACCATCTCGGCTGCCACCAGAGTGGTCCATCCGAAACCTATTCCGATTCGCATCGCCGTGAGAATCTCGGGCATTGCCGACGGCAGGATGACATGACGCAATACCTGCCATCGTGTGGCGCCGAAGGAATACGCTGCGTGGATTTGCTCGATGGCGGCAGAGCGTACTCCCGCTCGCGCACCCAGGGCGACCGGGGCAAACACGGAAAGGAATATCAGCAGTATTTTTGAGGTCTCGCCAATGCCGAACCAGATAATCATCAGCGGCAGATAGGCTAGCGGCGGGATTGGGCGGTAGAATTCAATCGGCGGATCGAAGATACCTCGTATCAGCGGACTCATCCCCATGGCAAGGCCAAGCGGGACACCAATTGCACAGGCCAGCAAGAAGGCGCTGAACACTCGGCCAGCCGAAATCATCACATGAGTGCCGAGCGCTGACCCGGTAAACCCATCTTTCCAGATGGCCAGGAATTTTAAGACAATGCTCTGCGGAGAGGGGACAAATAAAGGCTTGACCCAGCCCATTGCCGTGATCAGCCACCACATGAAAATCAGAAAAACAATGGTAACCAGGCTCAGCAATAGCGTGTCTCCAGAACCGGGGACGCCATAGGTCTCACCTGGCCGTGTAGGCCGTTCGCGGGCAAGCTTGGCGAACAGAGAGCCCATGAATGGCCTCACTTTTTTCCTCTGCTCACCGTTTTTATCATTCATGCCGCCTCCTCATCCGCAAAGATGATTGCCAGTACTTCCTCGCGGATTTCGATGAACTCGGGCGATGCCTTGACCGTCCGGGCACTGGTTCCATCGAGAAACTTTTTCGAAAACGGCAGGTCGAACTCATGGGTGATACGGCCCGGCCGAGGCGACATGACAACCAGGCGGGTTCCCATGAACAGAGCCTCCTCGACGCTATGGGTAATGAAGAAAACAGACTTGCCGCTATCATGCCACAGCCGAAGGATAAGCTCCTGTGCCTTTTCCCTCGTCAGTGCATCGAGAGCGCCCAGGGGCTCGTCCATAAGCAGCAGTTTGGGGTCGCAGGTCAGAGCGCGGGCAATGCCGACACGCTGCTGCATGCCGCCGGAGAGGGCATAAACCGGAGAACCCTCGAAACCGCTCAGGCCGAGCATTCCTATGAAATGATCGGCCACTTCGCTGCGGGCCTCCCTGGAGTGTCCCTGCAGCATCAGACCAAACTCTATGTTGTCGCGGACGTTCAACCACGGCAACAGGGCATGTTTCTGAAAAACCACCGAGCGATCGGCACCGGGTCCTTCCACCGGGGCGCCATCCAGTATGATTCGGCCCTCCGACGGAGCCAGAAACCCGGCAATCAAGTTAAGAAGTGTCGACTTGCCGCAGCCGGACGCCCCAATGGAGACGACAAAATCGCCATCGTCTACGGTGAGATTAATCTGCCGCAGTGCTTCCGTCGGCTGTCTTCCCTCGACACCAGGATAGATGACCGTTGCATTTTCGATGTGTAGACTCATGGTGAAAAATCTCTGCCTCTTATTGCCCGTGTCCCGCCCTCCATGACGAGGACGGGACACGGGGGAAACGAAGCCGGCCGATCACTTGACGGCGGCTTTTAGATATGTGGTGTTTATATAATCGGAGTAGTCATCCGCGACCTGGTCGATACGACCGGCAGATTTGAGAAAAGCAGCCGTATCCTTGACTGCCTTAGCGATTCCGCCACCCATCCATTCCGGCTTGAGCTGATCCTTCAATGGCAGGAATTTATACCCCTCCAGGGATACAATAACCGTATCCGGGTCGGCGCCGGTTTGAGCGGCAATCGCCTTGACTTCAGCACTGTCGGCGGTCCAGGCGGCCTTGTTCTCAAGATAATCGAGGTTTACGGCATCAACTGCCTGCATAAAGGCGATCAATTCCTCTTTATTTTCAGCCGCGAATTTCCTGTTGACGGCCCAGACGTTAAATGTCGGATACCCCCATTCGGCCACCTTGTCGGCACCGACCAGCCGTTTTCCGGTCTTCAAGATTTCAGTCTGCGCCGGCGGCCAGACGAAAGCGGCATCTATGGCTTCCTGCTGCCAGGCGGCGGTGATCTGATCCGGCGGCATACCCATGATCGTCAGCTCATTTTCGTTGATACCGGCATGTTTCAAGGCTCCCATCAGGGAGAAATGCGCCGTCGAACCGACTGGCGTCGCGACCCGTTTGCCTTTCAAATCTTCCAGGGAATCTATGCCGGTGCCGTCGCGCACGATCAGGGATTCGGACTCACCGATAACAAAATCGACCATGAATGCCTCAAAGTCGACACCCTGGGTGGCACCGATGGCGAACGGCGAAGACCCCAGTTCGGCCAGGGCGACGTCGCCGGAAGCCATGGCCGCGATCACGTCTGTACCAGATCCGAATTTGCGCAGGTCGATATCCCAGCCGGTAGCTTCCACCAGTTTTCCCTCATGTGCGGCCATCTGAACAGGCAACGATTCGCCAAAGGTACCAATGATCACCTTGTCGGCGGCATGCGCCGTCACAGTCATTGCCCCACACACGACCAGGCTGCTCAGAAATAGTTTTACGCCTCGAATTTTCATTGTCCTCCTCCTGTCTTGATCGGTTAAATCTGCAAGACATCAAGCTGCGCCAATTCGCCGCCCCGCCTTGTTGTCGAGGCTCCGCCAGGAACCTCTAACCACCTTTTTCGCTTATACGTGCCGCTACTTTCGTAAGTCGGCATTATTGCCGTCTTTTCTCCGTTTTCCCCGAGGCTGTTCCAGCCCCCTGCCGCTAGAGCCGTTGCAGCCTTGCCGTCACCTCTGCGGGTGCAGCCGGCGTTCAGGAAGGCCGGCAAAATCCGAATACCGAAAATTCCCCCATTTCCATGGAGTGCTCAATGAGTAACCCCGGCTATTTTTGCATATGTTTCCCTGATAATTCCCAGTCCACTTTGAATATTGACGGCGATGGCATTCTTGAGTCCCTCGAGATCCTGTTGTTTAAGAGCCTCGATAATACACCCGTGTTCACTATTGAATTTCACACAATGCCGTTCGTCACGCCGATAAATATTGAGCAAACTTTCAACTGACCCTCTCAATATTCTGGCAATATTGCAGAGTTGAGGGAGATTGGATGCATCATAGATAATAAAATGAAAACTACTGTCCAACTGGTGATGATTCATGGGACACTCCTGCATGGCTGCATGGAGTTTTTCAAGTCTGAGAATATCAACATCGGTTATGCTTCCCATTGCCTCAACACCAAGTTTCACTTCCAAATCCACACGCAGGTCATAAATATGCTGAATTTCCTTCTGCGTTGGGGGAATGCCGACTATAGCACCCTTGTACGGAATGTTTTTTATCAGTCCGGTTCGATCGAGCCTCATTAACGCTTCCCTGATTGGACCGCGGCCGATGTTCAGTTCCTTTTCAAGATCAGAGATGATAAGACGGGAGCCCGGGAGTCTTTCCCCCCGCAGGATCATGTCCCGAATGATCTCATAGGCCCTTAAGGATTTCATGGAAGGCTTATTCGTTTCCACTACCATACCTTTGGAAAAATTTAGTATTTGCTCTATTTTCCCGTCGCTCATGAATGCCGCCCCGACACCTTGTGAATGCAGATGATTTTGCGTATTGGATAAACAGGGCGGCTTTTTTCGGCGAGCACGGCTCAAGGACGGCAAATACCCAATCTGTTGCAATGCAGATGTCGCCGCCAAATGGTTCATTACGACAATACAGTCTGAGCGACACTTTCAACAATACTAACAATTGCCCTGCAATCCTCTTCACTGAATGTGAGTGGAATACGCATATCGCACATGGTGCCGAGAATACGATCCGTATGAGGAAGTGAAGGACCTTCACCAAAATACTTCCAGCTTGAATAGGCGCTGGTGAACCCAACAGGCTCGCTGTTGCCGAACCATTTGAGTTCAACTCCCCGGTCCGTACAGCCCTGGAGAAACCTCTTTATGGTCGCTTCATCCCTGTCAATCAGGGAAAACTGGATGGAGCTTCCTACATACGATTCCCTGGGGTCTCTTACCGGACAACGTATGCCATCGATACCGTTCAGTCCCCTCTCGAGTATCCTGTATCGCTTGTTCCACCGGGCACACTGTCTATCCAGCATCTGCAATTGAGGCCTCAATATGGCAGCCCGAAGATTGTCCATACGGCAGGAATAGTTGGGTACCATGGTCTTGAGGGACTCAAACGCCTCCATGCCAGGTCGTGATGTATGTCGTTCGTAGAGCATGTAGGAGCCGGAATGTATAATGGCCCTGCTGATAACATCGGGATCATCGGTGACGAGCAGGCCGCCTTCGCCGGAGTTGATATGCTTATACGTCTGCGTGGAGAAGCAGCTTACTTTTCCAAACGATCCGGATTTCCTGCCGTTCCAGGATGCCCCCATGGTATGGGCGCAATCCTCGATGAGGGTCAGACCATGGCCTTTGCAAATCTCCATGACCCGCTCCATATCGGTAATGTGTCCCCTCATGTGAGAGAGCAATAGCCATTTCGCTTTTTCGGCCTTGCTCTCCAAGTCATCAAGGTCAATGGTGTAATCATCAATGATCTCGACAAGTTCGATATCCGCCCCTGAGTTTTCTATTGCACCTGGAACGGGGGCCAGGGTAAAGGCATTGCACAGAACTTTCTCGCCGGGACCGACGCCGAGCGATTTCAGAGCCAGGTGCATGGCACTTCCGCAGGAGGCACAGGCCAGACAAAATTTCTTACCCATATAGGCTGCGAACTCTTCTTCCAAAAGAGCGGCGTCGCCCTTCTCCCCGCTGCCAGTATTATACCGGTGAAGTCTGCCGCTCTTGAGGATGTCGATTGCCTTTGCTATCGCCTCATCACAAACAGGCTCTTGCCGGGTAAAATCCTTTGTAAATATCTTTTCCGCCA
>JBEPWT010000058.1:0-16760 GCA_041642275.1 Desulfopila sp.
AAAACCGTTCAATTTCAAAATATTAATCAAACATGGCAATGCAAAGTCCACCCCCGGCGTTGTCTCTTGCGCATCCATGACATGGTCGAAGATTGCGGAGCCTGCTGGTACTGCAGCTCCGGATATGCGAGGAATATGCGCAACCAGCCGGCTTAGAAATCGATGATAAAGCTGTAGGCGTCTTTTTCAAGGGTATGCGAGACCTTGTGGCCGGCATGGATGAAAATGGTCTGCATGCGGGTGTTGTTGCGCAGGACCTCGGCGGTGAAACCGGCGATGCCGTTTCGTTTGGCGATCTCGGCCAGGTGATTGTAGAGAAAGGTTCCCAGGCCCCTGTTCTGCCAGTCGTCGCGAATAATGAAGGCGACTTCGGCCCGGTTGGTTTCCTGGTCGAGGTAGTAGCGGCCGACGCAGATTATATCGTCGCCATGGGCTTCCGGCACGGTGCCGACGATGGCCACGTCCTTGCGGTGATCGATATAGACAAAATCCTGTATCTGCTTATGGGTGAACCTGCTTTCCTGGCTCATGAAGCGGTAATATATGGTTTCCTTGGAAAGATCGTAGAGAAGATCCTTCATCCGCGGCTCGTCGGTGGGCTGGATGGAACGGAAATAGACCTGGGTGCCGTCTTTTAACAGCATGGTGGTGCGCATGAAATCATCCCGGGGAACCATGAAGCCGGTGGCGACATCGGCCATTTCCGGACGGATGTAGTGGGCCTCGACGGCGGCCTTGAAAAGCTGTTCGCGGTATTTGGGGTGGGCGATGGAGATGAGGGCCATGACCCGTTCCTGCACCGACTTGCCGTAGAGATAGGCCACCCCGTATTCGGTGACGACGTAGTGGATGGTGCCGCGGGTAATGGTGACGCCGGCGCCGGGACTGAGGCGGACGACGATGCGCGAACGCTTGGAGTCGATGCTGGTGGAAGGGATGACGATGATGGTCTTGCCGTTGCGGGAGCGTGCGGCGCCCCGGTTGAAATCGACCAGGCCGCCGATGCCGGAGTAGAATTTGCCGTCGACCAGATCGGTGCAGACCTGGCCGGTGAGATCGATCTCCTGGCCGACGTTGATGGCCACCATCTTCGCCTGCTGGCTGATGATCGACGGGTCGTTGACGTATTCGGTGGGCCGGAAGCAGAACAGCGGATTGGAATGGACATAACGGTAGAGCTTTTTGGTACCCATGCAGAAGCTGGTGACGATCTTGCCACGGTCCATGGTTTTACGGGCCCCGGTGGCCACGCCTGATTCCACAAGGTCGATAATGGAGTCGGTGATCATCTCGCAGTGGATACCGAGGTTTTTTTTCTCTTTGAGATAGGGGATGGCGGCATAGGGTATGCGCCCGAATCCCGGCGTACGCCCGAGGCCGAACTGTATGGTGGCGCCGTCGGGAATCAGGGCGGCGACATTCTTGCCGATGGTATGGCTGATTTCCGGAAGACTCTCATCCCGTCGTTCGATGAGCGGTACGTCGGCTGGTACCAGGATGTCGAGGTCGTAGACGTCGATCATGCTGTCGCCCATGGTCCAGACCATCTGCGGATTGACCTGGGCGATGATCAGTGAGCCGTTTTCCACGGCGCTTTTGACGATGTCCACCGAAATGCCCAGACTGACCTTGCCGTTGACGTTGGGCGGCGTCACCTGAATAAGGACGACGTCCAGGGGCAGCTGGCCGGAATAGAAGAGATGGGGAACGTTGGAGAGCAGAATCGGCGTATAGCTTCCCAGCCCCTCCTGGATCATGGCCTGGACATTCTGGCCGATAAAAAAGGAGTTGACGGTGAAGCTGCCGGCGTGGCTTTTCTGGGCATAGAGGGCATCGCCCTTGGTGAAGAGCTGGACAATTTCGACATCGGCCAGTTCCGGAGCCCGGGCGGTCAGCGCCTTGACCAGTTCGGTGGGCTCGCCGCAGCCGGTGCCGATGAAGACCCGGTTGCCGGAGCGCACCCGCCCCAGCGCCTTTTTGGCCGTGCTCACCATTTCCTTGTAGCGTTCCTGCCAGTTACTGTCATAGTCCATTTTTTAGCCGATTGCCCCCGTGGAGTAGTCCCTTTTTCTTCGCTAGTGTATACCAGAAATCACCGCGGTTGAAAACGGTGCATCGACGGGCAATGCAATCAAGGATGGGTGGAGGAAAACAGACTGTCCTTGTCTGTGGGGAATTGAATAAATTTTTTTTTGCGGCGTGCCAGCTTTCATGGAAAAAGTTTCGGCTGCAGTGCCCGCCTTGTAACATTTTAAAGATGCCAGAAATAATTTTTGATCTGCTCCTTTTTCAATTGTGCCGGGACAAAAAATGTCAAATTGAGAGAATAATCAGCATAAACCGAGGCAGTTTGAGGTAAGCTGAGAGAAGAGAAGCCATCGCAGGACAATAACAGGTGCAGGAACCGCCATGGAAAGATCAAGGAGGTAATTATGCGTGTCATCCTGGGTTTTGATGTCTACGGCACCCTGATAGATACAGCGGGCATAGCCTCGGCGCTGCAAAAACACGCTGGGGAGAGGGCCAGCGAGTTTGCCGCTGTCTGGAGGGATAAACAGTTGGAATATTCCTTTCGCCGGGGGTTGATGCAGAATTACCGGCCGTTCACTGCCTGCACCGGCGACGCCCTGGAATATGCCTGTCGATTCACGGGGGTTGATATACCGGTGCAGGGCAAAGAGGACCTCATGGCAGCATATACAAAGCTGCCGCCTTTTGCCGATGCCGTGGAGGCGCTCCCCCGTCTGCAGAAGGCGGAGTATGGTCTTTTCGCTTTTTCCAACGGTCCGGCGGAAGATCTGACCGTTCTTCTGGAGAATGCCGGTCTTCTCAATTTTTTCCAGGATGTGGTGAGCACCGATGAGATGAAAAGCTTCAAGCCAAACCCGGCGGTTTACGCGCACTTTCTCCGCCGCTCGTCGGCGACGGGAAAGACAGCCTGGCTTGTCTCCGGTAATCCTTTCGACGTCATCGGCGCTCTTTCGGCCGGCATCAACGGCGCCTGGGTGAAACGCTCTGCAGTGGCGGTTTTTGATCCATGGGAATTCGAGCCGACGGTGGAAATATCGGCGCTCACCGAACTCGGACCGGCCATTGCCGGAAAATAACCAGATTCGTACAGGGAGGAAAAAAACATGGTGCGTCTTGCGGAATTTGACGAAAAGGAAAGAGAACATCTGCTCAATCTTCCCTGCCCGACCTACGAGTCGACGCCCTTTGTCACAGGAATCACTCTCAGAGAGGCCAGAGTCGCACTTCTTTCAACAGCCGGACTGCATCGTCGTTCGGACACGCCCTTCGGCGTCGGCGAGACCGGCTACCGTTTGATTCCCTCGGACGTCGCCGCCGGCGATCTGGTTATGAGTCATATATCGACCAATTATGACCGCACGGGATTTCAGCAGGATCTCAACATGGTACTGCCCCTCGACAGGCTGAGAGAGTTGGCCGAAGAAGGCTTTATCGGCAGTGTCGGCCGATATCATTACTCCTTCATGGGGGCCACGCCGCCGGAGCATATGCAAGAAGATGCCAGGCAGCTGGCTATCATCTTGAAAAAGGACCTGGTAAACGTCGTGCTTCTCATCCCGGTCTGACCGAACTGCACGCGCGCCGTGGGCGGGCTGGGCCATTTTCTCGAGTCTGAAAACATTGCGACAACGCAGATCAGCCTCATCCGTGAGCATACTGAAATCATTAAACCGCCACGGGCCCTGTGGGTGAGTTTCCCCCTGGGTCGACCCTTCGGCAATCCCAATGATCCACCTTTCCAGAGGGATGTTCTCAAACAGGCACTGAAACTGCTGGAATACCCGTCGGGGCCCGTCCTGGAGGACTATCGCGGCGAGGCCCGTGAAATTGAAGAGTCACAGGCACAGATTGCCTGTCCGGTGAGTTTTTCTCCGCCGCCGCCTGAAAAGGGCAGTATCGATGCCCTCTGTCTCAATTTCCGCAAAGAATTTTCCCAGATGCAGAGCTGGCACCGCCTGGCCGTCGAGGAAAAAGAGCGTTCCACCTCCGGGATCAGCACCATGAGCGCCGATGAAATCGGTGAGCTGTTCATACGCTTTGTGAACGGAGAAAAGGTCGAAACGGAGAAGAGAGGGAGAAAACTTTCGGATTGCCTGCGCCTGGCCGCGGAAGATCTGAAGGCCATATACCTGGAGGCGATGGCCGCTCAGCCCGGGCAGACGACGGACGGCAAGGCGCTCACCGATTGGTTCTGGCGGGAGACCTATGCGGCTTTGCTGCTCAACGAGGTACGCAAACGCTGCCTGAGGTTCAGCGAAGAAGATATGCTGCTTGCCGGGAAGCTGCTGCTTATTCCCAGAAACCAGATGCATCTATTTGGCGAGTAATCTGCCGGGAAACTGAGATTATTGGTAAACCGTCTCGACTCAGGGGCCAACCGCCTGTAAGTGTATGCTTGATCGAATCACTCTCGATGTTTTGAAGCCGGTTTTATACGCATACTCTATGGCTATCACGCGCTTTCCCATCAATCTTCTGCCGGAAAGTGAACAGGCGGTGACCCGGCGCAGCTGCTGCCGGGCCGAACTCGTCCCGTATCCTTCAAGGCTTTAGCGATTTCTGCAGAGCCTGTTCGGCGGCGATGGTGATCGGCTCCGCACTCGGTTCCGAGGAAATATCGGGGTTGCACGCCGAGGTGAAGGTCGTCAATTCGGCGATGGTTTTCCCGCCGAAGATAAAGGCGGAAACAGCATCTATCTCCCTGGCAGGGGCAATGTCGCGGCTGACGATCTGGCCGCCGAGCAGGCGGTGGCTGTTTTTGTCGAAAACCAGCTTGAGCCGCCACGGCACCATACCGGCTATCATGCCGTGTTTGCTGCGCGAGTCGACAATGGCGCTCACCGTTTCGAAGCCTTCTTCCTTGGCCCGTGTTTCCGTGAGGCCGGTCGCCGTCACCGTCATGTCGAGCATCTTGCAGCCGCCGGCGTCGAGAACGCCGGGAAAAGATATGTCGAAACCGGCCAGGCGCTTGGCGGCAAGCCGCCCCTGGACCACGGCGGGTCCGCGCAACTGGCCGGCCGTGGGTTTGCCGGTGATGAAGTTGTACTTTTGCACGCAGTCGCCGCCGGCGAGAATGTCGGGCATCGAGGTTTCCTGGTAACCGTTTACCTTGATGCCGAAATCCCCCATTTCCAGACCAATGTCTCTGGCCAGTTCCAGGTTGGGCCGGACGCCGATATTGAGGAAGACCAGGTCGGCTGCTATCTCTTGGCCCGATGCCAGCAGCACACCCTCTACTTTGCCGTTTTGGCCGATGATCTTTTCGACTTTGTCGCCGGTGATGAAGTTGACTTTTTCGCCCGTCAGGTACTGCTGCACGCCTTCGGCCATGTCGCCGTCGAGCATCAGTGGCAGCACCCGGTCCATCAGTTCGACAACGGTAATGGTGGCGGCATCACCCCCCTGTTCGGCTAGAAGGGCGGCGATTTCCATACTGATGAAGCCGGCGCCGATAAAGACGATCTTTTTCCCCCCGGAAGTAAGCCTCTTTTTTATGGCGGCGGCATCGACAAGATCGCGCAGGGTGACGACCCCTTCAAGCTCACGCCCCTCTATCGGCGGGATAAAGGGGCTCGAACCCATGGCAAGAAACAGCTTGTCGTAGCTGTAGCTTTGTCCCGAAGAGGTTTTGACCTGTTTGGCCTCGGGGTCAATGGCGGTTACCTCCCGATGATGGACGGCAATACCGGCATCGCTGAGCATTGTATCGGGGATGACGATGGATTGCTCGGCAGCCAGACCGGCTACCACATGCGGCAGAGCTCACCTGACAATGAAATGCTCTTCCTTGCGGAAAACGGTGATATCGATTTCGGGCATAAGCTTTTTTGCCATCATAGCCATCGGTCCGCCGGCCCCGCTGCATCCTACGACGACGAGTTTCTCTCCAGCTTTCATACTGCCTCCTTGGGTGATCATATTTGATATGGTGTCGCAGGCTCAGGCCCGCTCAGCCTGCGCCGGCGACGGGATGTTCAGTTAGTAACATATACCCGTAATCCCGGGGGAGTCAAAACAATTTTTGCCTCTCCGGCAAGAAGATCTGGGGAAAGAGACCGTCACGCCTTTTCCGGCAGCATACCGAAGACCCTGTCGGTGAATTTGACATACCATGCCGCCGACTGCACCTGGATGATGTAGGCCAGGGCGATGACCAGGGCGGCATCGGCGCCTGCTTCGCCGAAGGCATTTATGGCGATGGCCAGAGCGATGCTGAGATTGCGCATGACCGTGCCATAGACCAGGGCGATGCCGTCGCCGCGGACGAAAAATCTTCTGCCGATCAGGGTCGAGAGGCCGAAATTGATGCCATAGAGCAGCAGCAGGGGAATGAAAATAACCAGCAGCATCGCCGGCCGGGCAAGAATGGTATCGGCCTTCAGGGCCATGGCAACAAAGACGATGCCCAGTACTCCGACAGTGGAAAGTGCCGGAAAGCGCGGCGCGATTTTCTCCTTGAAGGCCTTCATGTCATACTTTTTCAAGAGCTGCCGCCGGGTGAGATAGCCCGCGGCCATGGGCAGGAAGACGATGTAGGCGATCTGCTCGAAGACTTTGATCAGGTTGACCTCGACATGTGCGCCCAGAAGCCATTTGACATATAAGGGCGTGGCCAGCGAGCCCAGGGTGAGTCCGATGACCGTCATGTTGATGGCCGCCCCCATGTTGCCCCTGGCAAAGCCCGTCCAGGAGATGGTCATGCCGCTGGTGGGCAAAAGCGATGCCAGCAGCAGGCCAAGGGCCATATAGGGTTGATCGGCAAAGAACATCTTGCCGAGGAAAAAGGCGATAAAGGGAATGACGGCGAAATTGATCAACTGGGTGGTTGACTGCAGCCGCAGGTCCATTCCCTGTTTGAGGTGCTGTATGTTCAGGGTGACCATCATCGGATAGACCATGAGAAAGGTCAGAGGAATGATGAGGTTTTTGAGCCATGCCGCGGTCGATGGATCGACGATTGTGCCGAAGATGAATCCGGCGACCATCAGAGCGGGAATGGCGTAGGTGAGGTTTTTGTTGATGGTGATGAGCAGGTTCCACATAGTGGATGCCTCCGGAGCTGAGGGGAAAGGGTCGGGCAAACAGCGGCAGCGTGGTTTCTGCTCCTGCTGTCGCCCTGGTTATCTCGCTTGATCGATCATGTCCCGTATCGCCGCATTGGTCTGGGCCAGCGACTCCGGGAAAGCCGGGTCTTCGGCTACCAGCGCCTTGATATCTTCGATCCCGTAGCTCAGATAGCGGACCTGTGTTTTTCCTCCGGCCGTAAAGACATGGACGAATTTCGGCATGAGGATGCTCCGTTCGACATTGGCGGTGAGACTTTTGTCGGCCCTGGTCGGTTTGCAGACCTGCATCATGTGCAGATCGAAATCATCGGCCACCCGGCCGCCGTGGCTGTCAAAGGTCTTTTTCATGTCCATGGTTGCCGTGTTGTTGATGACGAAATCATTGGCCTTGGCGATGAGGATGAAGTCTTCAACGAAGCTTTTGACATCCTTGTCGCTTTCGACAGCATAGACGTTTTCCTTTCTGTTCATGGGAGTGCTCCTGTATGGTGGGGGATAAAGATGCTTTTGTGGCTGAGGAGATGTTTTCATAAAAAAACGGCGGCCTTCGCCGCCTCGGCAGTCACCTGCTGCAGAACCTCCAGCGGCTGCAGCCCGACCAGTCGCCGCCGCTCCCTGCCGTGGGAGAGGATGATTATGGTCGGTATGCTTTGGATGGTGGTGGATTCGGCCATTCGGGAAAAGATTTCGACATCAATCGGGACTATCTGCGGCGGCTGACGGCAATTTCTGAGAAATTCATGCAAAACCAGGCATTGCCGCCGACACGGCAGCGACCAGGGGGCGTAGTAGTGCAAAAGGCTGATTATGGCAGCCGGGGCCGGCAAAATGGCCTTGAAATCCTCATGGTTTTGCATGGCGTTCCTCCTGCCGAAAAACATTCCACGATGCGTGCCATATTGGTACTTACATTTTATGTGATTGATATATCAGCAGTAAGTAAGAGACATTGACAGTTCCTGGCGCTGCCTTTACTGAGAAGGTAACGAAAAGTAACGTTACACCGAAACCGAAGTAGCGTTACCAGGTGCTGCAGCTCTTGGTAGAGGAGGCCGGATACCGAAAGCTTTTGAACCCTTCTATACCACCAAAGGTCTTGGCAAAGGAACCGGATTGGGACTTGCTACAGTGTATGGCATCATGAAGCAGAATAACGGCTTTGTGAGTCTATACAGTGAAGTGGGAGAGGGATCGACGGTCAAACTCTATTTTCCGCGTTACCTGGGGGATGCTGTTGAGGGTCTGGATGTCACTTGTCGTGAGGAGCCGGCCGGCGGAGATGAAACCGTTTTGCTGGTTGAAGAGATGCAGCGATTCTCAACTTGACCAAAGCACTATTGGAAAAACTTGGCTACACGGTGCTGACTGGACACACGCCCCGAGAGGGAGAACGGGTGGCGCGAGCATACCAGGGGGAAATCACCTTGTTGATAACCGACGTTGTCATGCCGGAAATGAACGGCAGGGAGTTGTCTGTCGCCCTTCAAAAATACTATCCCACCCTCAAAACTCTTTATATGTCAGGATATACCGCAGACATAATCGCCCGCCGCGGGGTGTTGAATGAAGGGATCTGTTTTCTTGAAAAACCGTTTTCTAAGCGGGAACTGGCCGCCAAGGTAAGAGAAGCCTTAGCGAATTAATCTTTTATGCAAGGGAAGGATTTTTTCGGTGTGGTTGGTCCGTTTCTGCAGCCTGACGATGACGGAGCGGACTTCCTGTGAGGTAAAGGGCTTGGCCAGGGCGGCGGTAAAGCCGTATGACCGGTAGGTCGACATTATGGGGTCGTTGGAGTAGCCGCTGGCGACGATGATTCTGGCATCGGCCTGCAGCTGCAATATTTTTCCGGCGGTTTCCCTGCCGCCCATGCCCCCGGGGATCGTCAGGTCCATTATGGTCAAGTCGACGGGCCGTCCCCTGGCCAATTCCTCGGCAAAGATTTCCAGACAGTGCCTGCCTTCCCCGCAGCGAAGAACGGTATGGCCCTGGGCCGAAAGCATTTTCTCCAGTACGGCGAGAACCATCTCTTCATCATCCATTATCAG
The DNA here is from genome assembly GCA_041642275.1 of Desulfopila sp. Taxonomy (GTDB): domain Bacteria; phylum Desulfobacterota; class Desulfobulbia; order Desulfobulbales; family Desulfocapsaceae; genus Desulfopila_A. The sequence continues at coordinate 9,143 of JBEPWT010000058.1, forward strand.
TATTTTCCAGGGGACTTCAGCTTCGCCTTCGCCTGGGCGGGCTTCGACCTGCGTATACTGGGTGGTGGAGGCCGGCAGGTAGATATGGAAGGTGGTGCCCACATTGGGTTGTGATTCCACTTCAATATGGCCGCCGTGTTTTTGCACAATCGAATAGGTTACCGCCAGGCCAAGGCCGCTGCCATCCTTCTTGGTGGTGAAATAGGGGTCGAAAATCCTCTGCAGCAGATCCTCTGGCACGCCGACGCCGTGATCTTTGATTGTCAGATGGATGAGCCGTTCCTCGTCAAGTTCGGGGATGGTGTTGCTGTTGTAGAGGTTGCGGCAGCCAAGGTGAACGGTGCCGCCTGCCGGCATGGCGTCTCGGGCGTTGAGGATGATATTTTGTATGACCTGGCTGATCTGGCCCTTGTCGGCTTCAACAGGCCAGACATTGTCGCCAAAGTCGTATTCGACGGTGACATTGCCGCCGTGGAGAACGAAGGAGGCGGATTCCTCAATGATATCCTGCAGTGTCGTCGTCTCCTTAATGGGATCTCCCCCCTTGGCGAATGTGAGCAGCTGTTCCGTGAGCGATTTCGCCCTGATGGAGGCCTTTTCGGAGTTGAGCAGCAGCTTGCGGGTATTTTCCTTCAGCGCTGTATCGGTAAGCGCCAGGTTGATATTGCCGAGAATTGCGGTGAGGATATTGTTGAAATCGTGAGCGATTCCTCCGGCAAGAAGGCCGGCGGCCTCGAGTTTGGCAATCTTCAGGTGCTCTTTTTCATCTTTTTCCTGTTCGGTAATATCCTCGACGATGGAGATGATGCCGGTGATTTCATTGTTGTGGTCAAGAAAGGGGGCATTATACCAGTCGCAGAGAATGACTCTGCCGGAGCGGGTGCGATTATGGTTTTTGCTGCGCACCGGTTCTTTGCTCTCGGTGATCCGGGCAAAAACATCCTCGACTTTACTTTTGGCCTCGTCGTCGACAATAAAAGAGGTATGTTCCCCCAGCGCTTCGAAATGGGAGTAGCCGAAGATCTTCTGGGCTGCGGGATTCCACTGTTGGATGATGAGATGTTCATCCAGCAGGATGATTCCCACGGGAATCTGGTCGATAATACTCTGGATATTCTTTTGGCTTGAAAGCAGGGACTTTTCTGCCAGTTCCTTCTCCTCCACTCTCTCGCTGAGTTCGGCGGTGCGCCTGGCAACAAGTGTCTCAAGGTGGTTTTTGTAGCGTTCGAGCTCGGCGAACGATCGGCGCAGCTTATTGGTCATTTCGTTAAAAATGCCTGAGAGATCGCCAATCTCGTCGCGGCTTTGGACGGCAACGGTGGTATCGAGGTTGCCGCGAACCACCTGCAGGGCCGATTGTTTGAGCGAGGCCAGGGGAACGACTATCTTTCGCGAGAGATAGAAGGCCGCACAGAGGGTCAGCAGTCCCGAGAAAAGGGTGACGGCAAGCGCCGCCAGCATATATCTGAGGGTGTTGTGCTCGAGCGAGGAGCGCCTGTGAGAAATATATTCTTCGGCGAGTCCATGGAGCGCCGCCAGCTGCTGTTGCAGGAGCCCCTTGTTTTTTTTGAGCTGGACCTGGATGTCGTAGTATTTCTCTAGAGCGTCCTGGAAAACTCCTAGCGAGCGGTTGAGCCGGAACGCCTGCAGCTGAGCGCTTTCTGCAAGCCCGTCGTCGGGATAGATGGAGGTCAGGGACGTGAGTTCTGCTATCAGCGGCAACTGATAGGCTCTGGTATTCTCGTTGAAGGATAAAGAGAAGCTCCGGAGATTATAGAGCAGTATTTGCATAATGCGATCGTTGATTGCATCGCCCTTGTCCGGCTGGGCACGGAGAAAAGAGCTGGTTGCGGCGGCCAGTTTGTCCAGCTCCTTGTAGAGCCTGCTTTCCAGGGCCTCGAAGTCTATGACGGAACGTGTATAGAGGAGGAAAGTATCCTCATAGCCGTCCAGGGCCAAGAGGATTTCTTCTGTAATCGGCTGCTGGCCCTCTATCCTTGAGGACATCGGCTGCTGAGTGATGTGCGCCCGAACGGAGGAGATGAGGGAGAAGACATTCTGGGCAAATTTCGGCTGTTTTTCCGTACTGTAATTGCGTTCTTCCATGGCGAGCCGGTAAAACTGCTGCTTGAGATCGCTGCTGAAGACATAGATTTCATTCTGCTTGCCGATTGATTCGGTGGTCCCGTACCAGCTTATTGAGGCGACGAGCAGGGTAAAAATAAGCAGAAGGGCGAAACTCAGTCCGATTTTGATCGAAAGAGACATAGTTATGGCAGGGGCTCCGTGTGGCCTCGGATCTGGCTGTCGAGGTTATCCAGGATCGCTTCATACTGATCGGGAAAGGCGATAAGCTCGTTGAAGCTGTCCATGGTAAAATCGGCGATAGCCGGCGATACGGCCAGATCGTAATTGAAGGCCCAGGACTGGCTTTGCTTGATTATCTGAAAAAGTCGACGCTTGAATGGCGAATACGCCGATTCCGGAACATCCTCGCTGGTGGCGAAGGCGCCAGAGCCTTTGCTGAATAGCTGTTGCGGCTGCCTGTCGAGAAAGCGGGGGAGGAGCTTTTTGGCAGTTTCCCTGTTCGCCGAACCTTTGGCGACAACCAGACCGTCGACCGGGCCGAGGGAAGTGTATTCAACCTCTTCGTCGATGAGCGGGAAAGGGAAGAAATCAAAATCCGCATCCTGCCGCAGATTACATGGAGCATCGGTGAAATGTTGAATGGCCCAGGTTCCCATGAGCGTCATCGCCGCCTCGCCGGTACATACCATTCTGGCGGCGGCGGCCCAGTCGATATCATTGGCATTGGCATTGAAGAATCCCTGGAGAAGCAGTGTCGACCATTTTTGGTAGGCGGCAACCACCGGCGGGTCGAGGTAGCTGGCCTGTCCCTCCAGCAGTGATTGGCGGAATGGCCGTCCCGCCGTGCGGAGAAGCAGATAGTCAAACCAGAACTGCGCCGGCCAGCGCTCCAGGGCGCCGAGGGAAAAAGGAGTTACCCCGGCGTCCTTGAGAGTGGTTGCCGCGTGTATAAGCTCGCCATAGGTTTGGGGAACCTTCAGCCCGAGATCTTGAAAAAGGGCCGTATTATAAAAAAAGACAACGATGTGCCGGTCGAGCGGAATAAAGTATTTCCGGCCATTATAGATGGAGGCGGTCTGCGTCAGGCTCTCTGAAAGGCGGTCGTCGAGGCCGTGGGTCTCCCAGATGTCGTCAAGCGGCTCGAGATAGCCCTGGTTGACGAGGTCCTGCGTTTTTACACCGGCCCAGTAGGTGAATATCTCCGGGGGATCGCCCTTGGCCAGGTTGGAGAGGATGAGGCTCTTGAACGCCTCGTGGTCGAGGGCGTTAGCGAGTATTTTTTCCTTTTCGCTGTCTGCATTTATACTGTCGATAGTTTCCTCCATGCCGCCGCTGAGGGCCCCAGAAAAATAGTGATACAGGGATACATGCTGGATGGCGACAGGTGTGGTTTCGATGGCCGTGGATGAGGTGCGGAAGTAGAAATAGCTGCCGGCGAGGATACATGCGGCGATAATGCTCAAAATGATAATGACGCTGCGCATGGTTGCTATTGAAGGCCTCCGGTGATTATGTATCGATTTTTCATTTCCTTTCTCAGGGTAACATATTGTTGATGGAGATAACGACAACGTAATACTTCGCCACGGTGATAGTCCAAGGGCCCTGGACCTTGCAGCTTGAAGTATGTTGCACTCAGCAGCAGCCGCCCCCTGTATCGATATTCTTGCCCCTGAGCCAGCGATTGATGATAAGTGAGGCACAGCCGACGCCAGGCGAAACGCTGATGGCGTCCGTCGGGCAATTCGTTGCACAGGCACCGCACTCCATGCAGCCGTTTCTATCGGCGAGCACAGCCTTTTTCTCCTCGATGGCAAACACCCGGTGAGGACAGACGATGAGGCACATGGAACAGCCGACACAGCGCTTCCGCTCAACTTTGATAGAGGCCACTCCCTTAAGGTATCGTAATGATTTCAAACTATTTCTCCTTATACAAAGGGTCCGGCAAGCCACATAAGCACTCCTGCAGCCAGAGCACATATCTGCAGGGGAATGGCGCCTTTCATTTCCTTTTCCACACCCGTCGGCGAAGTATAGGGGGTGGAACCGGTAAAATTCATGGCGAGATAGGAGCTGATGGCGGTGAAGACCAGCAAGAGACCCGTGCCCTCAACAGGCCGCACTCCCGACAACCACGCCAGCAGTCCGCCAAACAGCAGGCCGGACAGTGCCCCCTTGACGGCGAAACTCCTGCCGGGAATCCAGGGCAGCAGCAGGGGAACGATCATTGCTCCACTGACGGCGCCTAAAATGATCGCCCCGGAACTCAGCAGACCTCGTCTCCAGACATCGGTCAACGACAAAAAATCAGGGGTGGGAGCGGCTAAAAGAAAGAGCAGGGGAAAAACCCACCAGATTTTTTTGCCAAAGATATAAAACTCCACCGGGATGAGTTCGAATCGTTCCCACAGAGTGAATGTGATGGAGCGCATTTTTTCGCTGGCCTGCATGTCATTGTCAAGAAATTGACCAATATCACTACTTCGCACGGGTCCGTAAACCACCCGAAAACCGCACTTGAGCTTGACATGATGGGCGGCCACCCCGGTTGCGCCAAGCTGCGGGACGATCAGCCGCCTGTGGTTTACTTTTTCGGCAAGCCGGGTGTTTTCAACCTGCCGTACCAGTTCATCCGTGGAAAAGGTGTTCTTGCCGGCGGCACACCAGACATTGACGCCACAGGTATCGAGGACCAGCAGCCAACAGTCGATTCCGGCCAGCTCCCGACGAAGGAAATCAAAGCTCAGCTTGTAGTTGGCGGTGACCAGGACAGGGGAGTCGGCATCGGGCGATCCGGTGCCGTAGAGTCCTGGAGGCACCCGGTAGTCGTCCCTGTTTATGCCGAGCCTGGCGAGCAGGGTTCCAAGGCGGTCCCGGCGGTCGAGACTGGTTTTGACCAGAGGGATATCGTCGCCATTTTTTCTCAGGAAGGCACGCACATAGCCTTTCAGCTCATACCCCGGTTTTTCGAAGGGGTTCGACCTCGGAGGCGCAGGGCCTCCACAGCATACATCACCTGAATCCACCTCTTCTGCAAGCCCGGCGAGTTCGATGATGCCAGCCTCGGCAACCTGCTCTTGCTGCCGGGTATTCTCTTCTCCAGCCACTGGTAAAAACTGCACCGTCTCCTCGCTCTTGGATGGTGACAAAAAATTCTTCCGCGGCTTTTTCTGGCCGTCGGATTGCAAGACTCAAACTCTATACTATAACGCTCACGGGACCAAAGATATAGGAGGAAAAAGAGAGTTTTTTTTGCCGGCCGGGCTTCGCCAGCGAGGTCGGCTGAAATCAGATGATAATCTTTTTATCCGCCGATATCAGGGTCATCCGGCCGTCGGCCACCACCGGATCGGTGCCGGACTCACCGATGATGAAAGGGTTGATATCGACCTCGATGATCTCGGGAAAGTCCGTGGTCAGCTGGCTGATGCGCTGCAGGCCGCTGGCGATGCCGACGATATCGACTCCTTTCTGCCCCCGTTTGCCCTTGAGAATATCGTAGGATCTGGTGGACTTCAGCATCCTGATGGCCTCGTCCTGGGTGATGGGAGCCATGTGAAAGGTGACGTCCTTCATCACCTCGACAAAGATGCCGCCGAGGCCGAACATCAGCATGGGACCGAACTGCGGGTCTCTGCTGACGCCGATTATTACCTCGAGGCCGGGATCGACCATTTTTTCGACGTAGATCCCTTCTATCCTGGCGGCGGGCACCTGCTGGAGAATGCGCATCATCATCAGATCGAACCCGTCCCGGACCCGCTGGGCGGTGGAAAGGCCCAGTTTGACGCCGCCCATGTCGCTCTTGTGGACGATGTCGGGAGAGACGATTTTCATGGCCACCGGAAAACCGGTGCGGCGGGCCTGCTCCACCGCCTCGTCGGCGGTGGTTACCAGGGCGCCATCAGGAACGTCGAAGCCGTAGGACTGCAGAATTTTCTTCGATTTGACTTCGTTGAGGCGCAGGATGTTGAAGCGTCGCGAACGGGTGATAATGCGTTCCACCCGCCTGCGGTTGACCCGGAAGCGGGTGACCTTTCTCGGCGGTCTGTTGAGCCACCGCCCATAATCATACATGGCCTTGAGGGCGGCTACGGCCCGTTCCGGTGATTCATAGTCGGGCAGTCCCGCGGCTGTGAGTTCGAGTCTGCCGGGCATGACGTCCTTGCCGCCCATGAAGGAGGCGAGAACGGGCTTGGAGCCGTCTATGGTGCCGGCTATGGCCCGGGCCGTCTCCTTGGGGTTGAAAATGACCTGGGGGGCAAGAATGATGATTATGGCATCGACGCTTTCGTCCTGCTGGGCAGCCTGCAGCGCTTCCCTGTATCGGCTTGGCGGCGCATCGCCGAGTACGTCAATCGGATTGCCGACGCTGATGCCCTCGGGGAGTTTGTCACGCAGGGCGGTGGCTGTGTTTGAGGCCAGCACGGCCACCCTCATGCCCGAATGTTCCACGGCATCGGCCGCCATGGTGCCGGGTCCCCCGGCGTTGGTGATGATCAGCACCCGATCGCCTTTGGGAAGCGGCTGCATGGACAGGGCCGTGGCATAGTCGAAAAGGGCCTCGAAGGTATCGGCGCGAATGACGCCGGCGCGTTTGAAGGCGGCGCCGTAGGCGGTGTCGGTGCCCGCCAGCACACCGGTATGGCTGGCGGCGGCCCGCAGCCCGGCCTCCGTCGTCCCCGATTTGAGAAGCACCACGGGTTTTTTCATGCTGGTTTCCTCGGCCGTCTTGATAAAGGTTTCGCCGGAGACGATGTTTTCGAGATAGCCGGTGACGACGCTGGTGTCATCGTCGTCTGCAAGGTAGGAGAGCAGGTCGTTTTCGTTTATATCGGCCTTGTTGCCGATGCTGATCAGCTTTGAAAGTCCCAGCCGCCTGCCTTCTGCCAGGTCGAGCATGGAGGTGCAGAGCGCTCCGGATTGGGAGAAAACGGCAATTTTACCACGGGCCGGCAGGCTGCCTGCAAAGGAACTGTTGAGGCTGTTTTTGGTATTGAGCAGCCCAAGGCAGTTGGGTCCGAGCAGTCTGGCCCCGTTTTTCCTGCAGAGCCTGGCGATCTCCTCTTCCAGGTTTCTGCCGGATTTGCCGGTTTCCTTGAATCCTGAGGAGATGATTATGACGGCCCTGGTGTTTTTTGCCAGCGCCTCCTTGACGGTCTGGAGTACACTGTTCTTGGGAACGGCGATTATGACCTGGTCGATGTCGCCCTCGTAGTGTTGCAGACTGCTGCAGACAGGCAGGCCGAAGATTTCGCCGCCGGCGGGATTGACGGGGATGATCCTGCCCCTGAAACCGCCGTTGACCAGGTTGGCGAGAATATCGTGGCCAACTTTTCCGGGGGTTTTGGAGGCACCGATTACGGCGACGCTCTCGGGGGAGAATAATTTTTCCAGCATTACATTCTCATCGGTGGCTGATTTTTTGACAACGGGCCAAGAGGACATATTTTTTACACATTACGTATGAAACTCAGCTACGTCTCTTGAGGGGCCGGGTTGCTCATTTCACGGGACGCCATAAACC
>JBEPWT010000059.1:0-16500 GCA_041642275.1 Desulfopila sp.
CCCGAGAAATGTCCGGCCTGCGGCGCCGCCAGCGGCAAGATCGGCGAATCGGGGCTAGGTGCTGATGCCGGCAGGGAAGCGGTGCGGAAAGTACAGCAAAAGGCCGAAGAACAGAGTGCGGCGGCAGAGGGCGAAGCCGGTGAAAAAAAGTGGCGCTGCACCGTCTGCAACTATATTCATACCGGCCCTGAACCGCCGGACCCCTGTCCGGTGTGCGGAGCCGACAGCAGCTTTTTCGTCGAAATAACCGAGGACGAGGAGGAGGGCAAGAGCACGACTGACCAACAGCAGGAGAAGCAGTCGACGTCGGAGAAACCGGCCGGTTCCAGTGAAGAGAAGCAGAAATCCCAGGCGGCAGAAGAGACTTCTTCAGCGAAGAAACCGCAAAAAGGCGACAAAAAGGAAAAGGAATCCAAGCCCTTTGGCGTACTCGGCGCCCTGGTCATGCATTTCCACCTGCACCCCATCAGCGTCCACATTCCCAACGGCGTTCTGCCCGTAGCGGCCCTCTTTCTGCTGCTGGCCATGCTGATCGGCTATACGCCGCTGGAAACCGCCTCCTTCTTCAATTTCATCGTCGTGCTGCTGGCCATGCCGCTGGTTTTCGCCACCGGTTTCATCGCCTGGCAGCGAAAGTTCAACGGCGCCCTGACCTCTCTTTTCAAGACCAAGCTTGTCTGTACCGCCGTGGTCACTCTCAGTGTCGCCCTGCTTGTCATTTACCGGCTAATTGATCCGACGGTGGCGCTCACCGGGGGAGGCGGCAGATGGGTATATCTGATACTGGTAGGCCTTGCCCTGGCTGCGGCCACCATTGCCGGTTCTCTCGGCGGCAGGCTGGTGTTTCGGAAATAGCCGGCGGGGTGGATGAGGCATAAAAAATGATTTATCACAACTCCCCGAACACGCATTTGAACCGGAACCTTGCAGGGCTGAGCACTTCGGCAACCATCGCCGTTCAGCAGCTGTGCCGCACCCTGGAGAAAAAGGGCAGAAAAATATACCGCCTCGGACTCGGCCAGTCACCCTTTCCGGTCCCAGAGAGCGTAGTCAGGGCCTTACAGGACAACGCCCATCAGAAGGATTATCTGGCGGTCAAGGGGCTCGAGGAATTGCGCCTGACCCTTGCCGAGCAGCACTGCCGCCGTTTCGACATCGACTGCGGTATCGAGGATGTTATCGTTGGTCCGGGTTCCAAGGAACTGATGTTCATCCTTCAACTCGTCTATGAAGGCGAAATTCTCATACCGATGCCTGCCTGGGTGTCCTACAAACCGCAGGCGCGAATCATCGGCCGTCATGTCAGCAGTATCCTCACGAATAAGGAGGACGGATGGAAGGTGACGGCCCGGCAACTCGACAGTATCTGCAGGCTCGATCCGGACTGCTATCGCCTGCTGATCCTCAACTACCCCTCCAACCCGACGGGACAGACCTTCAGCGCCGATGAGCTCGAAGCCCTGGCCGAAGTAGCCTCCAGGTACAAGGTGCTGGTGCTTGCCGATGAGATTTACGCCAGACTGAGTTTTTCCGGCGAGCACACCTCCATTGTCAACTACTATCCTGAAGGTACCATTTTCAGCGGCGGCCTGAGCAAATGGTGCGGTGCCGGCGGCTGGCGCTTCGGCCTTTTCATCATACCGAAGGCCATGCGCTGGATCACCGATGCCATGGCAACGGTGGCCAGCGAGACATTCACCTCCACCAGCGCCCCCATCCAGTACGCCGCCATCACCGCCTTCCGGCAGAACACGGAGATCGACATCTACGTCACGATGTGCCGCCGCGTGCTCGCCGCCCTTGCAGCCGAGGTCGTCTCCAGACTGGGGCGGACCGAAATCGATGTTCTGCCCGCCCAAGGCGGGTTTTATGTTTTTCCGGATTTTGAGGCCTACCGCGGTTCGCTGAAGAGAAAAAATATTACCACCAGCAGACAACTGTGCGATGCCCTTCTCGAGGATACGGGCGTTGCCATTCTGCCGGGTTCCGATTTCGGCCGACCGGAGGGGGAGCTTACGGCCAGACTGGCCTTTGTCGATTTTGACGGCGCCGCGGCCTTGAAAAATTATCCGCAGAACAATGCGCTCGATTCCGGCTATCTGGCCCGGAACTGCGGCCCAACCCTGGAGGCCGTCGATCGCATCGTTTCCTGGCTCGAAGCCCTGGAGGAGAAAGAGTGGTCCGGCGCCTGAAAAAAGACGCCGGACCGTGAGAATGTTACAGAGGAGTCGTCCTCATCTTTGCCGCCGGGCAAAGATGGCTGTGTAATCCGGCTGTGTAGTCCTTATGGCTGCCGCTACTTTTTCCGCAGAACCTCCAGGCTGACGAAGATATCGACATCCTTGCCGACGACCCCGAGTTCGTAGAATTTGCCGCCTCCGACGCCGTGGGCCAGCCGGTCGATGACGACTCTGCCGTTGAAGCCGGCGACCAGCGAATCTTTTTGCATCGGATGGTTCTGAACACCTGCAAGGGTCAGGGGCAGAACCAGATCGTACTCCTTGCCCTTGATGGTGAGTCTGCCGGCGACATCGTAGGTGTCGGCTGCCGTTTCGGTAATTTTCGTGCTTTCGAAACGGATCAGTGGATATTCGGCCTCGTTGAAGAAGTCGGCAGAGAGAAGATGCTTGTCCCGTTTGGGTATGTGGGTGTTAATGGAATCGACCTCGATTTCAAAGAGAAAGCTCGAACCTTCGAGATCGGCCGGGTCGAAACGGATTTCGCCCGAATAGCTGTCGAATCGTCCCTGTGTGGCGGAGTAGATGTGCTCGACGCTGAAGTAGAAATTGGAGTGATCCTTGTCGATATTCCACTGAGGCACCTGGGCAAAGGCCGTGCAGGTGCCGAGGGAAAGCATGAAGAGTAGAGAAACAATGAGTGATTTTTTCATGTACGCCTCCTGTTTGCGAAAATCTTTCCAAAACGGCGTTGAAGCCGGGAGTCGGAGCCATTTCCTGCCGTCATTTCCTGTGGTGTCTGCCAGGTGGAGCGGTAGAGCAGATACAGTAGATACTATACAGTAGGTACTACTGTAGTTACTTTCGGCTCTGCTGGCAAGATGGCGCAGGTTCCGGCCTATCCATCCCCGTTTTCGTATCGGCAGCGCCGGCTCAGAGCGCGAATTCCTCGATGAATATATGCTGCCGCGCCATTCCCAGCTGCAGCATATCGCCTCGCACCGATTTCATCATCCGCCGGGGGCCGCAGATATAGACGTGTTCCGACCCGTCGAATTCGCGAAGAATATTTTGCAGGCGCCCTCTCTCCAGCCTGCCGCCGCCCTCTTCCCTGGTATAGATCATGTTGATGTCCAGTGAGGCGATATCATTTTCAAGCAGAGCCAGTTCATCCTTGAGAAAATGCTGACGGCGGTAATCAAGGCTCCAGATAAGGGTCACGCGCGGCTGAACCGGCTCGGCTGCTATCTGACGCAGCATGCTCAACAGCGGGGTTATGCCGATGCCGCCGGCTATCAGTATCAGCCAATCGACGTTTTCCCGGGCCGTATAGCTGAAGAGCCCGTAGGGGCCTTCCACCGAGATTTCTCCGGCGGCATCGAAGGCCAGACTTGATGTCCAGTCGCCGCTTCGTTTTATGAAAAACTGCAGAAAGTCGCCGCTGGCCGGCGCCGAGGCGATGGTGAAGGGATGCGGTTCGGAGGAGATGGCGCCGCCGTGCAGCTGGATTACGGCAAACTGTCCCGGAGCGAAGGCAAAAGACGGCGGCGCTGTCACTTCGAGACGAACGATTTCCTCGGTTTCCGGTATCAGCGAGCGCAGATGCCACTCCCTGCTTTTTTGGGCCATGATCTGTATTTTGCGGACGACGACGGCCAGCATCACCGCTGCGGCCAGCGTCAAAAGACCGTAGCGGGGAACAGCGTGATCGAGTGTGCCGCTGACGAAGAGTATGTGTATCGGCAGGGCCAGGGCCAGCAGGTAGCCTGCCGGCCGGTGCATTTTTCGCCAGAGGTGGTAGGGGAGAAAACCGGCACGAAAGGTGGCCAGCAGCGCCGAAGCAATCAGCGATACCAGCACGCCGGCGCCGATGATTTCCGGCCAGAACTTCCAGCCGATGGGCAGATTCGACACTCCCTCCGGCAAAATGACCAGGCCAAAATGGAAAAGGCCGAAGGCAATGAGCAGATAGGCGTTGAGCCGATGGAGGGCATAGACTCTGTCGAGACCGAAAATTCTGTCCAGCAGCCGCTGCCGCGAAGCCAGCACTATCTGCAGAGCGAGGAGAATTGCCGCAAAGATCCCAAAGACTTTTCCTGTCTGCAGCAGGGTTTTGTCCACGCCTATCTTATACCAGAGCGTTGTCGATTCCCAGATAAAGGGTATGGGTGCGGCCGCGGCCAGCAACAGCAGCAGGGCGGTTGCCAGAAGCAGCTTGAGCCGTGTTCTTGTGCGGGGCGAATAGAGGGTGAGAAGAGTAATTGCCATCGTCGTGCCGTTTTATCGGCTTCCTCGCTGTTTGTTGATTTCCGGATGACCAGTCCCTATGATATATGCAGTACACCCCTGCCTTTTCGATGGCCGCATCTGCGCCGCCGTTCCGTGGCAGGGGGGTGTTTGTCTGCAGACGATCTGAGATCATCACATCTGTCAATTATACGTAGGAGGTACGCGAATGCAAAGGATCTTATGTGTGGCCCTTTTTTTCTTGATGGCCAAAACGGCAATGGCTTCCGGAAGTTATACAGACTACAGTGTCGGCGGCGAGTCTTTTCAGGGATATTATGTCTCCGCCGGTGAAGATGCCCCACTGGTTCTCATCGTCCATGACTGGGACGGCCTGACCGACTATGAGGTCAAAAGAGCGCATATGCTGGCCGAGCTGGGCTACAGTGCTTTTGCCGTCGATCTCTTTGGCAAAGGGGTCAGGCCTACGGAAACGGCGGAAAAGAAAAAGCTAACCGGTATGCTCTACGACGACAGGGACAGGATGCGGGCGCTGCTTGAGGGCGGACTGGAGGAAGCTGCCGCCCGGGGCGGCAATCTCGACAACAGCGTCATTATCGGCTACTGCTTCGGTGGCGCCGCGGTCCTTGAACTGGCGCGGAGCGGTGCTGAGCTCAAGGCCTTCGTCGCCTTCCACGGCGGGCTCACCACCCCCGAGAATCAAAACTATGAACAGGTCAAAGGCGAGATTCTCGTCTTTCACGGCACCGCCGACACCGCCGTGACCATGGACCAGTTTGCCCGGCTGGCCAAGGATCTCGAAGAGGCGGGGGTCTCTCATGAGATGACCACCTACTCCGGCGCTCCCCATGCCTTCACGGTGATTGGTTCTTCACGCTATCATGAAGATGCCGACCGCAAGTCATGGCAGCGATTTACCGGATTTCTCAAGAATACTCTCCAGGAGTCTGTCGGATACTAGGCATATCTACAGGAACGGCGGCTGCGGCAGATCGATGACGAAGCGGACGCCGGAGGTTTCGCCCTTGAGGTTCTCGGCACGGACGCTGCCGCCGTGATATTCGGCGATGGTGCGGACAATGTAGAGGCCCAGTCCCAGATGCGGCCTGTCGTCTCCTGAAGAGCGCACGGAAACCATGGAGTTGAAGATTTCCTCGAGCATTTTCCCGTCGATTGCCGCTCCCTGGTTGGCGATGGTCAGCATGAGCCTCTCCTTCGCCCGCCTCAGGCCTATTTCAATTGCTGTTCCCTCTCTGTGGAAGGCCACCGCGTTCTCGAGAAGTTTGTCGAGCATCTGTCGGATTCTGTCGGGATCGCCTTCAACGCTAATGTCTTCGTCTTCCCGGGTATAGCTGAACTGCACCGACGGCAAGGATTTGCGCCAGCTGAAATCGAGCCAGACGCCGATTGCCGCAGAGAGGTTGAAAAGTTCCCTGTCCCCCCGGCTAAGAGCGTTTTTCAGGCTGGTGGCATCGCGTATGGCGGTGAGCAGATCCTCCATGCGGCCGATGTCTCGCAGCGCCCAGGTGACATAGTCGTGTATGTGCTGCGGCTGCCCCTCCATTTCCTCGGCCAGGTTTTTCAGGGAGGCGGAGGCGCTTGCCAGGGGAGTGCGGATTTCGTGTTCGAGGTTGTCGGCCATCTTCTCCCGATAGTGGACCTGCTCCTTGAGCTGGCTGAGCATCGAGTGGAGGGTACGGGAAAGATCGCCGATTTCATCGCCGGCGGCGGAGGGCGGTGAAAGCACTTCGATGGTGCCGTCCTCACCGATGGCCGCAGAGGCCTGATCGCGGAGCTGCCGGATTCTAGACGAGATGCGGAGGGCGAACAGGAGCAGGCCGAAGCCGCCGAAGAGCAGGAGCAGCAGGGTCAGGCCCAGGGATTCTTCGATAACCTTGTTTTTCAGCGCCAGGATGGAATTGGTGGTCTGTTCCACCACTACGGCGCCGACGATGGTGTCGTTTTCATAGAGGGGGGTGACGGCGGCCATTATTTCCACCTCGCCGTCGGCGATGCGATAGCTGGTGATCGAACTTGCCCCCGTGAGTGCTTCTTCGATGCCGCGCAGATCGAGGGGAGATGGCTGAGAGCCGGGATCGTCGAAAGAGGTGGACAGCGGTTCGGTAAAAAGGGAGGAGCCCAGGGAGAGCAGCCTGTGTACCTGCTGCAGAACCCCGTTCTGGCGCGGTGATTGATCGTCAGTGACCCGCTCGCGGCCCAGAGAGCCATAGCTGGCGCGGACATGCCGGTTGGAGTCGACTATTTGAATTTTCGACTGCCGCCGGTTCAGCGCTGCGAGAATCTCTTCAATATCGTCGGAGGGCGGCAGCAGCCAGCCGATTTTTTCCGGATGGTCGATGCTGGCGGTGCCGATGACGGTTTCTATCTCACGCCGGCGTTCGCTGTCGACATCGGCAATGGCGAAGGCCAGCCGTCTGCCGACCAGGGCCAGCGGTATGCGTATTTCCAGGATATAGCCGGAGGCGGTGGTTTCCAGGACGCCTTGAATTCGGGGTTCGACCCTGGCCGGCAGGATGGAATCGAAGTCGCGTGAGGTATGATAGCCGTTGACCCAGCCGGGCTCGGTGGCGGCGATGAGATAGCGGTTGAGCTTGCCTTCGCCGTCTTCGACGGCGATCTGCAGATGATCCGACCTGTCGAGGGCCAGGCTGTTCTTGTCCCTGAATACCAGCCGGTCGTCGTCGACGATGAAGAGGGCGTAGAGATAGCCGTCTCTGATGCCGCTCAGATACCGGAAACCACCATCGCCGTCTGTGAATTGCCCGGAGGAGGAGAGGACCTGCTTGCGGCCGAAGACCAGGGCATTGTCCAGATGAGGCTGCCAGTCGTCGACCTTGCCGTTGAGACGCATGGGCGAGTTCAGCTGGAGGATGTAGAGATCGCGCTGGTGGTCAAGAAAATGGAAGCGCTCGCGGTCGAACAGCCCCGGCCGGCCGCCCAGGGCCTGGGCCACGGCCCGGGCCGAAAACATCAGCGCCTCTTCCCTGCTCTCCAAAAGCGAGGTCTGGACAATGGCCGCCAGCCGCACGCCGGTATAGGGAATGGCCAGCAGCAGCAGGGAGATAAGGGCCAGTTTCAGCCGCAGCGAGATGCGCATGGCACAAAGAGCCTTGTTGAGGAAAAAACCGGTACCCCCGGCCGGGAATCTGAGAAGTGCATGTTACTCCACCCAGCGGTAGCCCATGCCGTATTCGGCTCGGATGCAGTCGAACTGCGGGTCGATTTCCCGGAATTTTTCCCGGATCCTTCTGATGTGGGCGGCAATGGCGTTGTTGGTCACCACTACACTGGCCGCCTCCATCAGTTGTGCATGAGATTTGACGTGACCCGGATGCTGCACCAGTGACAATAGCAGCCAGAATTCGGTGAGGGTCAGGTTCAGGATCGCCTCTTTCCAGAAAACTTCTTTTCTCTGTTCCTGCAGGCGGAGGCTGCCCGAACGGATGGTCTTTTCCTCCTGGGATGAATTCCCCTTGAGAACTTCCATCATTTTGAACAGTGTTGCGATCCTCACCGGCAGAAAATCAAGGGTGGTGGTGTTTTTGGTAAGATAGTCCCAGGCGCCCAGGCGCAGGCCCGAGACCTTGTCCAGGTCCGAGTCCCGGGCTGTGAGAAAGATAATGGGCAGCGCCGGCGATGCCTTGCGTATCTCCCGGCAGAGTTCAAAGCCGCCTTCCATATCTTCGCCGAGCATCACATCGAGGATGGCCAGGTCCGGCAGCCGGCGGGCAAAGGCCGCCTGGGCGTCATCCCTGCCGGAGTAGCTTTCCACAAGGTAGCCCTGGCGCTTGAGGGCCTGCGAATAATTGGCCCGGAGCCGCTCGTCGTCTTCTACAAGTGCGATGGTGTACGCCATATCTTTTCACCGGTTCGAGAAATATTTTGCTCATTACGTAGAAATCTCAGCCTACCACATATTGGTGGCCTGGAGGTGCTTGTCTCACGGGTTTCTGCAGCCAGGACGGCGTAAGCGTTGCCCCCAGGGATGGGTTTATGGCGTCCTGTGAGATAAGCGCCTCCAGGGCAATGAACAGGAAGCTGAGCTTTATGGGTAATCAAGAATGTTTTTCAAACTGCCTGATCCGCAGTATCAGACTAATCTGAGCATGGACCTTCCCGCAAGAAGAAAAGCACAGGCGGCGATGCTGTCATTTTTCATCATAATTGCTCTGCTGTTTATCATTTTTCCTTCAGCACTCTGTCACCCTCAGGGGGTTGTATTGAACCAGCACTAAAGAAGGCATGACGTTAAGAAGACAAACCTCAGACACCTTGGGCATGGCATGAAAAAAGACACCAGGACAACAGACCAGACCACCGCTCACTTCGACGGCGGCGACCCCGGCGCCATTCTCATAATCGTCTATCTGGCGACCATCGTCTTTTTCGTTCTCCTGGGAAGCTTCACCCAGGCCGAAGAAGCGCCGGCGCAGTCGGACTGGCAGGAAATGCGCATGGATGAGGTGGCCGGCGGCGAGCTGCTGGTAAGATCCGGCGACGGCGAGCTGTATGCCAGAACACCGCTGCTTGATCAGCAGGTGGAGATCACCATACATGGCATGATCGCCACAACTCTTCTGCGCCAGCGTTTCAAGAATGACAGCGACCAGTGGCTGGAGGCGGTCTATGTCTTTCCCCTGCCCGACGAGAGTGGGGTAATGCAGATGCGCATGCGGGTCGGCGACAGGGAGATCATCGGCAGGGTCAAGGAAAAAAATGAAGCCAGAGAAACCTACCTCAGGGCACGGGAGCAGGGCCGAAAAACCTCCCTGCTGGCCCAGAAGCGCCCCAACATCTTTTCCATGGCCGTGGCCAATATTCCGCCGGCAGGCGAAATCGAGGTGGAGATCGGCTACCAGGACACCGTGCTCCTTGACAACGGCATTTTTTCCTATCGCTTTCCGATGGTTGTCGGTCCCCGCTATATTCCCGGCACAGCGATCGAGAAAAGGGAGCAGCCGCTGTCCTTTGACGAAGGCGGCTGGGCCGTGGACACCGACCAGGTGGAGGATGCAGCGCAGATCACGCCGCCGGTGATGCCGGAGGGGGCCCAGCCAAGACATCCGGTGGAGCTTTCGCTCAGGCTGTATGCAGGCTTTCCGGTGCGGGATCTCTCCAGTCTCTACCATGGAGTGAAGATCGACAGAGAGGATGCACAATCGTATCGCCTGCGCTTTGACGGCAGGGTCCATGCCGACCGCGATTTCGTCATCGAATATGCGGCCGCCAATGCCGATATGGTCGCAGCGGCCCTCTTCACCGAGACGAAAGGAGACGAAATCTTTGGCTATCTTCTCGTCAATCCGCCCGTGGAGGAGATACAGAGTCCCTTGCCGCGCGAGGTTGTTTTCGTCGTCGATGTCTCCGGTTCCATGGCCGGTCCCTCCATCCGTCAGGCGAAAACGGCCCTGGTCCGCGCCATAGCCAGTCTCGCCCCGTCGGACAGTTTCGACATAATCGCTTTCAACTCCACCGCCTGGTCTTTGTTCGACCGGGTGCTCGAAGCCAGCGATGAAAACAAGGACAAAGCGCAGCGACGGCTGCGCCGCCTGCAGGCCGACGGCGGCACGGAAATAGCCTCGGCGCTTGAGCTGGCCCTGGACGGGGGCAGCACCCGGAGAGGTATGCGGCAGATAGTCTTTTTGACGGACGGGGCGGTGGGCAACGAAGGGGCGCTTTTCACCATGATAGCCGATCGGCTTGGCGATTCCAGGCTCTTCACCGTCGGCATCGGCTCCGCTCCCAATTCCTATTTCATGACGCGGGCGGCCGCTGCCGGCCGGGGCAGCTATAGCCATATAGGCCGGATCGAAGAGGTGGAAACCACGATGGCCGCCCTTTTTGAAAAACTGGCAAAACCGATGGTGACCAGCCTCGAACTGGTGGATGCCGACGGCTCCGTCATGGAGATATATCCCCATCCATTGCCGGATCTCTATCACGGCGAACCCGTCGTCGCTGTATTTAAAAGCCGTCGGTCCGTGGAAATGCTCGATCTTCGCGGCTCCTTTCTGGGAAGGCCCTGGAGCATGCAGATCGAGACGGGAGAAGGTGAGCGGCGCAGCGGCATCACGACCGGCATTGCGACTCTGTGGGCGAGAAAGAAGATTCGCGCTCTCATGGACCAACTGCACCAGGGCGGAGTCGAAGAAGAGGTCCGGCGGCAGGTGACGGAAACAGCTTTGGAGCATCAACTGGTCAGTCGCTACACCAGCCTGGTGGCCGTGGAGGAGCAGGTCGCAAGGCCCGAGACGGCGGAGTTGACCCGGCAGCAGGTGAAAACCAATCTGCCCCAGGGCTGGCAGTACACCAAGGTCTTTGGTACCGCCGCCCAGACCGGGACCCGTTCCCCGCTGCTGCTGGTCATCGGCCTTCTGCTGGCTGCAGCAGGTGTGCTGATGGTCCGCCACGGCCGGCACAAGAGGTCAGCCTGGAGGGTGTCATGAGAGGCAGGCAGAGCAGGTACATCGGTTTTTTCCTGATCATCCTTGCCTCCCTATTGATCGGCGACGGCCTCTATATCAAGCTCAAGGGTGCTCTCGCCCAGCATCTGCTGCAGAGATCCTGGCAGCAGAGCCTTGCCCGGGCACAGCCGGTAAAACCCTGGCCCTGGGCGGATACCTGGCCCGTCGCCCGCCTGCGTGTCGAACGCCTCGGCGTTGACTGCATCGTCCTGGAAGGGGAAAGCGGCGAGGTGCTGGCCTTCGGGCCGGGGCATCTCTCCGGCAGTACGCCGCCGGCGGCTGAAGGCAACTGCGCCCTGGTCGGTCACAGGGATACTGCTTTCAGTTTTCTTGCAGACATTAAAAAGGGCGACGTCGTGGTCCTGCAGAATGTCGGTGATAAACAGCGCCGCTATGAGGTGGTTTCCACCGTCGTCAAAAAACAGCAGGAGCTGTTTCTGGAGGAGACCGTGACGCCGTGGCTGACACTTATCACCTGCTATCCCTTCCATACAGTTGCCAGCGGCGACCTGCGGTTTATCGTTTTCGCTAAAGAGATCAGGCCGTTTGCCCCCGAGCTGGCACAGCACCCCTCTCCGGGGTTGCCCCATCTGCGCTGAGAGGCCGGCAGACGGGTGCTTTTTTCCCCTGGTGCTGCCGGCGCCTTTGCCCTGCCATAATAACCGTATTCTAACCAAATCATAATCCCTCCCTAGGGCTCTTCTGTTACCTTGATCATGCTTTTGGCCAAGCCGCACCACCGGAATTCTGGTTCTGCCAGAGTATCGGGGAGATGCGCGAAACAGAGATGGAGGTATCGGCGAGAGGGGTATGAAAAAGATAAAAAAGACGAAAATAATCGCAACGCTCGGCCCGAGTTCCAGTGCGGTCAGCGAGATTGCAGCCCTTATCGAGGCGGGCATGGACATAGCCCGCATCAATCTTTCCCATGGCGACCGGAAAAGCCATCAGGAACTGCTGAAAAACATCAAAAAGGCACGGCGGAGGCTGGGAAGCAATACCGCCATCCTTCTCGATACCCGCGGTCCGGAAATCAGGGTGGCAGAGATGGAGCAGCCGGTAATGCTGATCGAGGGCCGAACGGTAAAAATCAGTGGCCATTGGCAGGACTGCAGCGCCGCACATCTCGGCGTCAACCATCCAGGCATCGCCTCTGAAATCAGGCGGGGCCACAGGATTCTGCTCGACGACGGCAGGATGGTGCTTCATGTCGAGGCGGTGGAGGGAGGGGAAATCACAGCCCGGGTGGTGGTCGGCGGCCTTCTCACCAGCAGGAAAAGAGTGTCGCTTCCAGGTGTGGACGTCTGTCTGCCTTCGGTTTCGGAGGAGGACCGGCTGGACATTCTCTTCGGTATTGAGCAAAAGGTCGATTTCATCGCCGCATCCTTTATCCGCAAAGCCCAAGATGTCGCCGCCGTACGCGCCATAGTCCGGGGCGGCGGCGGCTGTCAGGACATCATCGCCAAGATAGAGAACCGCCAGGGTGTTGCCAATATCGACGAGATCCTCGAGGTATCCGACGGGCTCATGGTCGCCCGGGGCGATCTCGGGGTGGAGATGCCGGCGGAAACGGTGCCGGTGATTCAGAAACGGCTGATAGGCGCTGCCAACGCCGCCGGCAAGCCGGTGATTACAGCCACCCAGATGCTGGAATCGATGATCTCCTCTCCTTCGCCGACACGGGCCGAGGCTTCTGATGTGTCGAATGCCGTCATGGATGGCAGCGATGCGGTGATGCTCTCCGGCGAAACGGCCATGGGCAAATATCCGGTACCTGCTGTTCGCTTTCTGGCCAGGTGCACGGAAATTTCGGAGTCGGCCCTCGACTACCAGTCCATTCTGCGGGCCGGCCTGCGCCGCAACCGCAATATCGCCGCCGACGCTATCGCTTATGCCTCCTGTGCCATCGGCGCCGACCTCGAGGCCGCCGCCATCCTGACGGTGACCTCCTCGGGATCAACCGCCCGCAGGGTCGCCATGTATCGGCCGGCGTCACCGATTATTGCCGTGAGTCCCGAGGCCGAGAGCATCAGGAAGCTGCAGCTTGTCCGCGGGGTGATGCCCCTTCTCTGCAGACCCGGTTCCACCATGGATGAGCAGATTAAAAACGGTATCAGCGCCGCGCTTCAGGCCGGACTGCTGGACAGAGGAGACACCATTGCCATCACCGCCGGCCTGCCTCTGCAGACGCCGGGAACCACCAATATGCTCAGGGTGCATACAATTGAGGAGGACGGCGCCGATAGTCGTGAAAGAAATGATGATCTGGTGTATAGAAAAAGAGAGGGAGACATGCCTCATTTCAGAGACGATGCCGAGGAGGTGATTTTCAGCGCCATGCGAAAAGATGGTTGACAGCTGCCGCCTGCATTCGCGCCCGGCCGGCTACATGTGCGGAGGGGAGCATGGATACAGCTCATTACCAGTAGACGGCCAGGACGACCGCCCATCACTTTATCCACCACTAACCGGGATTCCTATGGTTCAGAAACAGAAAATCTTCATCCTCGATACCAACGTCATACTCCATGACAGCTCCTGCATAAATCATTTTGATGAACACAATATCATCATCCCCATAACCGTTCTCGAAGAACTCGATGCCTTTAAAAAAGGCAGCCAGACCATCAACTATCATGCCCGCGAGTTCGTCCGCTCACTCGACGGCCTCTGCTCGGAAAAAATGCTCAACGGCGGCATGCTCCTCGGTGAAGGCAAGGGACGTCTGTCGATCCGTCTGGAGAGAAACATGCACGAGGATCTCCGGACCATCTTCATGGACTTTGAGAAAAAAGACCATCAGATACTCAACATCGCCTATTACGTTTCACGCGAAAACAGCGATACCCAGGTCATCCTCGTCAGCAAGGACGTCAATCTGCGCATGAAAGCCCGCTCGGTGGGACTGCTGGCAGAAGACTACACCACCGATCATATTCCGGATCCCAGCAGGCTCTACTCCGGCTGCAGGTACGAAGAACATGTTGACGCCGGTCTTATCAGCCGCATGTATTCCGAGGAGTCGGGTTTCGACGTCGACGATCTTTTTCTAAACAGGCAGCCGCACCCCAACGAGTTCATGGTGCTGCGCAACGGCAGAAATTCGGCACTGGCGATTATGGACACCACGGCTCAAAAGCTGCGCCGGGTGGAAAAGCGGACCGTCTACGGGGTCATACCCCGCAATGCCGAACAGACCTTTGCCGTCCACGCCCTGCTCAATCCGGCCCTGCCGCTGGTAACCCTCTCCGGCAAGGCGGGCACGGGCAAGACCCTGCTGGCGCTGGCCGCCGCCCTGGAAGTACGCCAGGGCTATCGCAAAATCATGCTTACCCGTCCGGTCATTCCTCTTTCCAACAAGGACATCGGCTATCTGCCGGGTGATATCCAGTCGAAGCTCAACCCCTACATGCAGCCACTGTTCGATAATCTCGGTGTCATCCGCGGACAGTTCCCGGAAAAGAGCGAAATGCACCAGCGTCTGCACAAGATGATGGAGGAGGGCAAGCTCTGCATCGAACCGCTGGCCTATATCCGCGGCCGCAGCCTGGTGCGGATGTACATGATCGTCGACGAGGCCCAGAATCTCACTCCTCATGAGGTCAAAACCATCATCACCCGGGCGGGCGAGGGGACCAAGATCGTCTTTACCGGCGATGTCCACCAGATAGACCACCCCTACCTCAACGGCAGGTCCAACGGCCTCAGTTACCTGATCAACAGGATGCAGGGACAGAGCATATACGCCCATATCGACCTGCAGAAGGGTGAACGCTCGACCCTTGCCGAACTTGCCAGCAATCTGCTCTGAGCCCGAACCTTGAAGAGGAGGAAGGATGTTTTTTCTCCTCTTTGAGAAGCCTTAGCCGCCGGTATCGAGTACCGGCAGCTGAAAGGGCAGCAGGTTGCGAATTTTACGGTTTCCTCCTTTTTCTTCCGCTATAATGAGGTAAACGTCTTCCGCTGGAGTGCAGTGATTCCATCGGTTATCCGCAGCCGCTCGGGCCGCGGGTGATGTAACCATCTGCAGATATACGGAAAAGGATATGTCACAAAAAGAAACTGTTGGAGAAAAGCTCGCCTTCGAGCTGTCGTTGCCCCCGTCGGCGGTGGCAAATACCATAACCCTTCTCGAAGAGGGAGGAACCGTTCCCTTTATAGCCAGATACCGCAAGGAAAAAACCGGATCCCTCGATGAAGTGCAGATCGCTGCCGTCCGCGACGGCATGCTGCGCCTCAAGGATCTGCAGAAGCGTAAAGAGGCGATTCGGAGTTCTCTGAGGGAGAGGCAGCTGCTCGATGACAAGCTCGATGCCGCAATTGAAGGGGCTGAGAGTCTGGCCCTGCTCGAGGATATCTATCTGCCCTTCCGGCCGAAAAAGAAGACACGGGCCATGGCCGCCCGGCAAAAGGGACTGACCCCTCTGGCCGAATATATACTCGCAGGCGAGGACGCCCAGGACCGCGCAACTTCATTTCTCAAGGCTGAAAAAGGCATCGCCACCATCGAAGAGGTACTGGCCGGGGCCAGGGACATCGTCGCCGAAACCGTCAGCGAAAACCCGCAAGTACGCCGTCTACTGCGCAGGATATTTGCCGAGGAGGCGATAATTTCCTCGAAGGTGGCAGCCAAAAAGAAAGAGGAGGCCGCCACCTTCAGGGATTATTTCGACTGGCAGCAATCCGTGACCAGGGCCGCCGGCCACCGGCTGCTGGCCCTTTTTCGCGGCGAGGCCCTGAAATATCTCAGTGTCAGCCTGCGGCCGCCGCCGGAAAGCGCCCTGGCAGCGATCAGGTCCATCTACGTCGATAAAGGGCCGCACCGACGTCAGCTCGCCCTGGCTCTTGAGGACAGCTACAGCCGTCTGCTGGCCCCTTCTCTTGAAAATGAGCTGCGCAGGAATCTGAAAAAGCGCGCCGATGGTGAGGCCATCGAGGTTTTTGCCCATAACCTCGAGGAACTGCTGCTGTCGCCGCCCCTTGGCCAGAAACGCGTGCTGGCACTCGATCCGGGCTACCGCACCGGTGCCAAACTGGTCTGCCTCGATGAGCAGGGCTCTCTTGTTCACACAACCACCATCTATCCGACGCAGGGGGAAAAACAGCGGCTGAAGGCCGCAGAGACAGTAGAGAAGCTGGTGCGGCAGTACGCTGTCGAGGCGGTGGCCATCGGCGACGGCACGGCAGGCAGAGAAACTGAGGCCTTTGTCCGCTCGCTCGATTGTGACCTGTCGCCGGTGGTTACCCTGGTCAATGAAGATGGCGCCTCCATCTATTCCGCTTCCGAGGCGGCGCGCCGGGAATTTCCACGGGAGGATATCACCGTTCGCGGCGCTGTCTCCATTGGCCGCAGGCTTCAGGATCCCCTGGCCGAGCTGGTGAAAATCGATCCAAAATCCATCGGAGTCGGCCAGTACCAGCATGATGTCGACCAGGCCGAGCTGAAAAAAGCCCTGGAGGAAGTGATCGAGCGCTGCGTCAACCGGGTTGGCGTCGAGGTCAACAGCGCCAGCGTCGAGCTGCTCAGCTATGTCGCCGGACTGGGACCGGCCCTGGCGGCGAACATCGTCGCCCACCGCCAGGCCAGGGGG
>JBEPWT010000060.1:0-16442 GCA_041642275.1 Desulfopila sp.
AGGGTGGTGGCCGATCTGGCGGCGAAGATGCCCAATTTGAAAAATTTCTGCACCCTCTCACCCATCCCGCAGTTCATGGACTGGCTGCGGAGAAACGGCAATACCCATGAGTTGGGAAAATACGAGGAAAAGGTCATGGACCTCGTCCTGCAGGAGAGCGTTGATGCGGCGATCCTGCGAAAAATATTGCGGCGGCAGGCCTCGCCCGTCGACAGGAATACCCACCGGGAACTCAAACCACTGGTTATGAGCCTCTGCGCTCATTATCTGCTCAACGCCAAGAGAGACGGTCGCGCCCATGACCGGGTGGCGAATTTTCATCTGACCAACGGCGCCCGCATCGAGCGCATCAACTGGGGTGCCGATCTTTCCGAGAAAGGCCTGGACCAGTCGGCCGGTCTCATGGTGAATTACCTCTATGATCTCGACGATATAGAAAAAAACCACGAAGCCTATGTGGCCGGCAGGGAAATACCGGTTTCTTCCTCCGTCCGCCGGCTGTTGCGGTGAGACAGATGAGCGTGACAGCTTCCGGCACAACTATCGCTTTAAAAATGACAGACTCTGTAGTAAAATGGAGACTGGACCATCAATGAAAGAAAAACTCCGAGCCGAAGGACCTACGTTGAAAGATAGGGTCCCAGGCCGACTGGGTCTGGCTGGAAACGGCCTGGCCTCCCGACATTGGAAAGGAGAAAACATGTCGCAGTATCATACGTCAAGCGAGCGCCCAGCCGCGCCCGGCCAGCTCATTGACAACTTCAACCGCAAGATTACCTATCTTCGCCTTTCAATAACCGACCGCTGCAATCTTCGCTGCCGCTATTGCTGCCCCGAGGAGGGCATTCCCCAGGTACCCCACGCGGACATCCTCAGGTTCGAGGAAATCAAACGTCTGGTGGCAATCCTTGCCGGCTTTGGCGTGAACAAGATCCGCATTACCGGCGGCGAGCCTTTTGCCAGGAAAAACGTACTTGCTCTTCTGGAGGAGATAAAAAAGATCGACGGCGTTGAGCACCTCAATCTGACGACCAACGGCGTTCTGGCGGCGGACCATCTCCATGCCCTCAAGACAGCGGGGGTGGCCGGCATCAATCTCAGCCTCGATACCCTGGACAGGCAGCGATACGCGCAGATCACCAGAAGGGACAGGCTCGACGAGGCCCTCCGGACATTTTACGGGGCGCTTGCCCTCGATATCGGCATGAAAATCAACAGTGTTGTCCTGGAAGATACCTCGGATAAGGAATTGCTGGAACTGGCCGAACTCGGCCGCAGGAATCCGGTGGATGTACGCTTTATCGAACAGATGCCCTTTTCCGGGGCTGCCAATATAGACCACCTCGGCCGCGCCTCGCTTCTCTGGCGTTTGCAGAATCTCTTTGCCGATATGGTCGAGCTGAAAACCGATACACCGACCACGGCCCGGCTTTTTACCCGACCCGGTTTCAAGGGCAGAATCGGTATAATAGAAGGCAACTCCCGTCATTTCTGCGCCAGCTGCAACAAGGTGCGGATCACCTCGACGGGCATGCTCAAAACCTGCCTCTACGACAACGGCGTTCTTGACCTCAGAGCGCTGCTGCGGAGTGGCTGCGATGACGGACAAATAGCCCGGCAGATCGTTGACGCCGTCGGCAGCAGTGCGCCGGACGGCCACAGCGCCGAGCAGGCATCCTGCAGGCTTTCCGAGCCTTCCATGGCGGCCATCGGCGGCTGATATCGGCTGACGGCGTCCACGATCTGCCCTGAAGCCTGCGGACGGGAC
Organism: Desulfopila sp.; assembly: GCA_041642275.1. Taxonomy (GTDB): domain Bacteria; phylum Desulfobacterota; class Desulfobulbia; order Desulfobulbales; family Desulfocapsaceae; genus Desulfopila_A. The sequence continues at coordinate 1,769 of JBEPWT010000060.1, forward strand.
ATTCACCGTTGGCAATGAAGCCCGATTCTGCCACAAAATGAATAAACACAAAACGATACTTTCTCCCACGCCATGACCACCGACACCAATGAGCGCCAGCAGCATCAGCTTCTCTCCATTGCCGAAGCACTGCAGATAATCAAGGACAACCTGCATCGGCCGCAGGACTCGCAATGCTCCCTGGAAGCGGCGATCGGCTGCTATCTGTCGGGGGATGTCAGGGCTCCGGAACCTTCGCCGAGATACACCAATTCGGCCATGGACGGCTACGCTCTGCGCTGGCAGGATGCGATGGCGGCCTCTGCCGAATCACCTGCGGTCCTGCGTATTGTCGGCGAAAGTCAGGCCGGCGCCCGCTTTGCCGGCGTCGTCGGCCCAGGCGAGGCCGTGCGCATTAGCACCGGGGCCATGCTCGCCGAGGGCTGCGATTCCGTCGTCCGCATGGAGGACACCAGCGAGCGTCAGGGACAGGTGCTGATTTATACCGCCGTCAACCAGGGCCAGGATATACGGTACCGGGGCGAAGAATTTGCCGCCGGCGATCTGCTGCTGGAGGCGGGTACGCGGGTGAATGCGCCCTCGGCGGCCCTGCTTGCCTCCGTCGGCATCGACAGAGTAGATGTTTTTCGCCCCTGCCGGGTGGCCGTGGTCGTTACCGGCTCGGAACTGGTTTCCACCGCAGATGAAATCGGGCCGGACCAGATCCGGGACTCGAATATGCTCATGCTCAAAGCCGCAGTGGCCGAGGCCGGCGGCAGGGTAGTGCAAAGCATCCGCGTCGCCGACGAGGCCCAGGCCACCACAGAGGCGATTGCCGCAACCGCCGCCGATATTGTTCTCTGCAGCGGCGGTATTTCCGTGGGCCGTCATGACCATGTCAAGAAGGCTGCCGGCGACTGCGGCTATTCCACCCTCTTCTGGCGCATTCGCCAGAAGCCGGGCAAACCGCTCTTTTTCGCCCGCCGGGAGAATACCCTGCTTTTCGGTCTGCCGGGCAATCCGGTATCCGCCTTCATGTGTTTCACCCACTACGTCAGGCCGCTTATTCTCGCCTTGAACGGGCTGCCCTTCGGCTGGCCGATGATCTCGGCAGCAGCGGCGGCCGACATCGTCAACGGCGGTCGACGACCGAATATGGTGCGGGTCAAGCTGCAGTGGCGCCCCAACAGCGGCTATTTCATAAGCAACGCCTCCAGGCAGGGTTCGCACATGCTGACCTCGCTGACCGGCGCCGACGGCTATATCCTCCTGGAACCAGGCCAGAAGCTCAAAGCCGGAGAGCGGGTCGATGTCTACAGGTATGATTCTCTACGCGAACCTTTGTTTTCCGGTTGAGGGGTGTCTCATGGCATATGTGGAAGCGGTATGCACCAGTGAAACGAAGGGTGTTGTCAAAAAACAGCAGGAGAGGATCAGCCTCAGGGACAACTGGGGGATCGAAGGCGATGCTCATGCCGGCGACTGGCACCGGCAGGTCTCCCTGCTGGCGGGGGAGTCCATCGATAATGTCAAACTGGTCATGCCCAGACTGCAAAAGGGGGCCTTTGCTGAAAACATCATCACCAGGGGGGTTGAGCTGGCGGCGGTGGAAGTGGGCGACCGCTTGCAGATAGGCGACAGCGTCATGCTGGAAATCACGCAGATAGGCAAAGAATGCCATAATGCAGGCTGCGCCATCAAGAGACAGACCGGCGACTGCATCATGCCGCGTGAAGGTGTTTTCGCCAGGGTGCTTCGGGGCGGGGAGGTCCGGGCCGATATGGAGATTGTCTTCCGGAAAAAGGCGGCGGCCATAGAGTAAGAGCAGCCGCCGGCAAGATGGCAGTAAGACCTGTCGACTGCAGGTCGAAGACGTCGAAAACGAGAAAAAATTTGGTGTTCCGTGTTCTGCCTATTCACTGTCGAGTTTGAAACCGTCGCCGGTGTAGCGAAGGCGACGGAGGTCGTCGAATCCTGATGTGCCGTCCGAGAAAACCACCAGGTCGGCCTGTTCCAGCATTTTTTGGGCCCGCGGCTTTATTTGTCCTGCAAGCTTCCTGACCATGACGAAGACGGCCGGTCGGACATATTTGGCCAGGCTGTTGGATTCACAGATGACGGCGGCAGTGACGGGGACAAGCCGTCTCCACTGGCTGTAGGCCGAAAGGATGCCGCTGTCCTCGCTGCGCAGGTAAAAAACCCTGGCCGCCCCTGCACGCAGCATGCGCGAGGTATCTTTGTCGGTGTCGGCCCGGGTCTCCTCGAAAAGAGCGCGGCCTTCGCCGCTTTTGCCATGGTTGCCGTGAAAGATTCCCTCGTCGGGATAAATGGCGGAAATCTTCAGACCGTAGATTTTTTGTGCTGCCGATATCCTGGCTATGAGCCTGCAGGCAAACTCGGTCTTGCCGACGTTGCGGCCGCAGCCGCCGATTATCACCAGATTGCGGTCGCGTTTCATTGGGTTTGGGGGAGTTCTCCAGTAGTGGTGTATAGTAGTGGTGTATAATAGATGGTGTATAATAACAGGTTCTCCCGGGCACCAAACTGCCGATACCTCTCCGGGCTCTGTTTCTTAGCCGGGACACGGTGCATGGTAGTCCCGGAGGCCTGTTCGCTGACGCCTCTGCGTCCAAAAAGGCAATTCCGCCGGAAATGGGCAGCAGAATACTTTTAAGTCATCTACAGAATCTTTTTCCTCTGTCCTGTCAAGAGTCTCTTCATGTGCCTGTGCCTGTTCTCTTTTGCGGCGCCGGCGGGATCGAGAGCGGCAGGGGGGGACGGCGATAACACGGTCTCCGCCGGCAGGTACGGCCGAAATGGTAAAGGAAAAACATATGCTGAAAAAACATCGCATCGTCTGCGCCGGCGGGATCGTCCTGCTCTTCTTGCTGTTCATTTTCTTTTTTTTGCAGACGGTATCGGCAGCCGCTCCAGAGAGACAACAGGATGAAAAACTCTGGCAGCTGCTGTCGATGCCCGGCCATGTCGTGCTTCTGCGTCACGCCGTCGCCCCGGGAGTCGGAGACCCGCCGCAGTTCAGCCTCGACGATTGCCGGACACAGCGCAACCTTTCCGATTCCGGTCGTCTGCAGGCAAAAGAGATAGGGGCGCGTTTTCGCAGCCAGGGCATTGACCGCGCCAGGATCTACACCAGCCAATGGTGCCGCTGCCGGGAAACGGCTGCATTGCTCGGTCTAGGCGAGGTCAAAGAGCTTGCCCTCCTCAATTCCTTTTTCCAAAACGCCGAAGGCGCCGATGAACAGACCGCCGGCGTGCGCCGATGGCTCTCAGAGCTGGAGTATCGGGGAGCGCTTATACTCGTTACCCATCAGGTCAATATTACCGCCTTAACAGGGGTGTATCCGTCCTCGGGCGAGATGGTCGTCGGCCGCAGGGAGAAAAGCGGCAAGATCGTGGTGGTGGGGACGCTTGCTTTGCAGTGAGCGGCCTTTTCAGTTGCTGTTGAGGGCATCCTCGATGAGCAGGGCGAAGTCCTTTTTCATCAAAGGCTTGCGAATAAATCGTTTTATGCCCAGGGCGTTGGCGTCTTGTTCGCTGAATTCGCTGCTGAAGCCCGAGCACATGATGATCGGCATGTCCGGATCGATCTTGAGTATCTCCCGGCTCAGCTCGGCGCCATTCATGCCCGGCATCCGGTAGTCGGTTATCACCAGGTCGAACTGACTGGGCAAATCCCGGAAAATTTCCAGGGCGTCATTGCTGTTTGTGTGGGAGATGACGTTGTAGCCCAGTCTTTCGATGATTTTCTCCGCCATATTGAGAAGATGTATATCATCGTCAATAAGCAGAATCCGGTAAGGCGGTGTTTGTTTGGAGTCAGTCATGATCATCTTTTAAAAGAAGCTGTAACAAGGTACTCCCCCCTGCGCACCATCCAGGATCCGTTGCCGTCTGCTGTATTGCAAATATGTAATTGGCAGGGGCAGAGCCAAATTACCACAGAGCCGGCAAAAAGACGTTACTGATTGACCGCGTATTTACTACGTACTAAAAATACGTAGTCTCTGGAGTGAACAGCACTGTACTGCGGCCGAAGAGGGCGCAAATACACAACTCGTTCAGCTGTCAACCGGTCTCTGGCGCCAAAGCGGCAGTTCATCCGTCTCTGCCATGGTGTGGAGCACCATACGTACTTCTTGCCGACAGGTTCCTAGAGCTGCGACAGATAGGAGGAGAGGTTTATCTTGACCGAGGTCAGACCGAGTTTGCGGCGTATATTGAGACGATGGGTTTCCACGGTCCGCTCCGAGAGGTTCTGCATGGTGGCTATCTCCTTGATGGAAAAGCCGCCTTTGATAAGGGCGCAGAGTTCGATTTCCTTGGGGGTGAGGTTATGATTGGTATTGGAGAGTTTTATGCCTACCGAAGAGGTCAACTGTTTCAGGTTCTGCTTGAGCATCATCAGATAGCGGCTGTCGAGCGAGGATGATTTTTCGATCAGCTTGTCGATTACCGGCAGCAGCACCTTCTGGACATTGATCTCGATCTTTTCCGCCATTTTCTTTTTTTCGACCTCGAGCTGGCCGAGCACCTCTTTCAGGGCTATAGTTTTTCGTTCAATCTCGGTTTTGTCCTTTTCGCCTGCAAGGCGGTATCGCCGCAGCTTCTTTTTCTGCTCTTCGATGGTTGCGACCTGGTCGCTGACGTCGACACCGGCGGTGAGCAGCATCGGTATTCCTGCGGAGTCTTCCCAGCGGACGTTCAAAAGTTTGAAAGAACGGGCGGTCTTTTGTCCCCTCAGGGTGCGGATATGTCCGCTGCGGCCGCTGAGGCCGAGGCACAGCGGACATTTTGGGCAGGGGCTCTGGCGCTGCAGAAAATAGGTGTAGCATCGTTTCCCCGCCGTCTCGCCGAAAAAATGGCGGCAGAAGGCGTTGGCGTAGGTGATGGAGTAGTCGTTTCCGACCAGGCTGATAAAAAGAGGGAGATGGTCGAGAAGCGCCGCCATGGTGCGGTTGTCCCGCTCCAGTCTGGTGCGCTGTTCACGCTCCTGCCGCAGCAGCCGGCGCGTCTGTTCGAGCTCCTGCAACAGGCTTTGCTGCTGTTTGTGCATCTCGATTTCTGAGGATGAACCGGTCATGGAAATGTCGAAGCCGCAAGGGGAAAGCGCGTTTTCCTCGGGAGTGGCTCACCCTGGAAACACCTGATGTAGACGTTGAGGTCAGAAAAACAAAACTGATCAGCTATGAAACTCAGCTACGCCTCCTGAGGGACCGGATTGCTCATGTCACGGGACGCCATAAACCCGTCCATGGGGGCAACGCTTACGCCGTCCTGGCTGCAGACACCCGCGAAATGAGCAACCCGGCCCCTTGCTAGAGGCCAGGCTGAGTTTCATTGCTAATCAGCAAAACAAATGAGTGGTGATTTGTCATCATTTTGTTGGAAAACTCCTGCAAAAATGTGCTTGTTTTGCTCGCTGTCGAATCAGGCTGCTGTTGCGAGCCGTGGGAGGTGTCGATTTCTCCCCGTGAAATATCCACCTTCATGGCAATGAACAGCAAGCTGAGCTTTGAGGGTACTCAAGATGCATTTTGCCCAAAACCGTTAGTCGAGTGCAGCCAGCGTCGAGCGGAGAAGCTGTTCCATTCTGACAATGTGGGAGCCGTGCCAGTAGATCTTGTTGCAGGCAGAACATTTTTTGAAGGAGTGGTAGTATTTTCTGGTAAGCGGCTCCAGCAGGTGGAGAATTTCTTCCTTGTCAACGGCAACCAGTGTACTGTTGCAGACCAGGCAGCGGCTGAAGGGAGCAATGAGATTTTCCGGTCGGAAGCGGACAAAGACCTCCCGCAGCTGCAGCCGGTGGTGCACGGAACGTATAAGCTGGCCGAAATTGACGGTTCTGCATTTGAGCAGGTCGCGGTTGCGGCTGACGAGTATGCGGCCGGCAGCGGAAGCCTGGCTGCCGACCTCGACCAGGGAGGCCTCGGGGGCATTGGCGGTATCGAGACCGGCCATGCGCATATGGCGGCCAAGTCTGGAGACCGTGGAATCGCACATGAACGCTATGTTTTCCAGTGGTTCCGGACGCAGGACGGTGGCTGTGGTCAGGGGGGTGTGACGGCTAAAGGGATGGAGATGGATTCTCTCGCCGTTCTCGCCGATATGGCGAAAACTCAGCTGCCTTCCCTCCATCTCCATACGGCCGATTTCGGTATGGGGAATGGTCTGCGATTCGATGATGTCCTTGATGGAGGCCCGTCTGTCGAGAATGAGACGGATTGTCCTGTGGCGGCGATTCTTCGGCAGAAGATCGACGAGATCACCGTGCAGTATGAGAAAGATGCGGCCAGGTGTCATGGGAAACTGTTTTCCGGTTGAGGCTGCAGAGCGTTTTTCTTTGTTCTATCAGTTGCAAAGAAAAAAGTATAGCCTGGGAGTGGAATTGACGGCAGCGGCCAGACGGGGAGGCCGCAGCGGAGGATCGCTCCGCGGCATGATCACCGGAAGAACCGCTGAAGACAGAAGGAGGCGGAATGTGTTACATTCTCTAAACATATATCTGATTACCCCTGAAACTCAGCCTGTCTCAAAATATGTTGCTGAACATTAGGGGTAATCAGGAACATGAATAGAGTTATCAGCAGGAAGCAGTATTGGAAAACCGGCCGGAATGTGGTTGCGGGCATACCGGTCGGCAAAGCCTGCCGGTGAGGCGTTTTTCGAAAGAGGCGAAGCCCATGATCCAAGTCTATAGCGCAGAACATCCCGCAGAGGCGTATATCGTCAAGGGTATCCTCGAAACCAACGGCATAGAGTGTCAGGTGCGCGGCGACATCCTTTTTGCCGCCCGAGGCGAGATCCCTCTCAGCACCGAAACCGCGCCCTCGGTCTGGATCATCGATGAACGGCGGTATGAGGCGGCCCGCGAGCTTGTACGTCGCTACGAAAGAGCCAATGCCGGCAAAGAGACTGCCGGTCCGCCCTGGCTCTGTCCGGGGTGCGGCGAAAAGCTCGAAGGCCAGTTTACCCACTGCTGGCAGTGCGGCCATGCCCGCGGCTTTCCCAGGAACTCTGTCTCGAAGTGAGTTGTTGCAGATGCAGGCGAATAAGGTTGACGGAACAGGCGCAGCAGTGAGGCCGAAGGTGCAGCGGACCCCGGAAAAGCGGAGGAGTAATCATTGCAGCCGGGGTGGAGGACACTTGCGGCGGACCGGAGGAGAGCTTCGAAGCTCGCCTCCGGTGCCCGATTGAAACGGAAGGGCTCTGCGGCCAGAGCTAATAGGTTTCTGAATTATGCGGATCGAATTCGGCGTTTTCCACCCACCATTCAGGACGGCGGACCATGTCGAGGAGGTTCTTGGTGGTATGCAGGTGGTAGCTTTCCTGGTTCATGAGAACCTCAAAAAGTTTCTTGCTGGCAGGGTCGTCGGCTTCCTTGAATTTTTCCTGATAGAAATCAAGGCCACGCTGTTCGATCTCCACCGCCTTTTCATAATCATCGACGGCATCCACTGACAGACTGGTGATGGAGTCATCGTTTTTCATCTGATCGAATACCGTTTTTATGTCGAGGGCCGAGCCCTTTGCCGGTGCGCTGTCGAGATTTTTCTGCAGGTTCTCGATGGCTTTTCGATGCTGGACTTCATCATCGGCCAGCATTAAAAGTACCTTTTTGATGCCTTCGGCCGGCGCGTTCTCCGCCATCTTGCGATACAGCGCCTCGGCGTCCTTTTCCATTTGAATTGAAAATTCAAAATAATCCATGCATGCCTCCTCGTTGGTTGATTGGATGATTCCCGTAGCTAATGTATTCATTTTTCAGGTGCGAAACAAGCAAATTCCGCCACCACCGGCAGTATATATTTTGAAAAATATAATAAAAACAATTCATTTGCTGTCCAGGTGCGGAATTCCTCGACCGCTGTTGAACAAAGAGGCGCAGGCCGTTATTTTGATCGCAAACCTATTGTCTACTTTGAAAAGTATGAATATACTATTGGCCTTTGAATGGAGTCGCCGGGCAGGCAATGGTCTGATCCCGCCGATCAAAAGAGTGGAGACATACTATGATCGAGATTGACAAAGAAGCTGTGGAACAGCTCAAAAACTTCAGAGAAGCGAGCAAGTCGGATTCCTGCGTGCGTATCGGCATTCTCTCGGGGAGTACCAGTGGTCCGACCCTGGGAGTGAGCATTGACGACAAGACCGATCGTGACGAGGTCTTTTTCTATGATGATCTCGAGATCATTATCGACAAGGCCCTGCTGGCCTATTGTGAAACCATTGCCGTGGAATTCGTTTTTCAGCAGGGCGGCGGCTGCAGTGGCGCAGGCTTTAAAATCACCCCTCGAAAGCCGATCTAGTTTGAACCTGGTTGCCGATGCGGCCGGCTGGGTGCTGCAATTACTCAGGGCAATACTTCCGCACCTGAAATCTCATGCCTTGCTCACCTTTTTTATCTGCTGTTGACGGCCTGTTTGCTCCTTCAATGTACAGCCAGGCAGTGAATAAGACAGCGAGCAAGATAAGTGAGCGGAGGGCAGCGTTTCCTGGGAGGTCGGACGCCGCCGCTGCCGCAGCTCAGGAGGCTTTCGGGGTGTGCAGGCCAGAAGCGAGCGAGCGCAGATCGAAACCGCTGGGTATCTGGAAGACCCGCAGATCGAACTCGGGGGCGGCCGCCAGCAGATGATCGAAGATGTCGGCCTGGATGCCTTCATAATTTGCCCAGACCTGATCCCTGGAAAAGACATATATCTCGATGGGAAGGCCGTGGTCCGTCGGTGGAAGCTGGCGGACGAGAAAGGTCATGTTCTGCTCGATATTGGGGTTATTTTTCAAATAGGCCGATATATAGGCCCGGAAAATGCCGATGTTGGTCTGCCTCCTGCCATTGAGGATGGTGCGGGCTTCATCGAGGTGGATGGCGTTGTGTTCGGCTATCTCCTGCTCTTTCCTTTCTATGTAGTCTTTGAGTATTTCGATGCGCGACAGCCTGGCCAGCAGCTCCTTGTCGCAGAATCGGATGGAATGCAGATCGATATAGAGCGGCCTTTTTATCCGACGGCCCTTCGATTCCTGCATGCCGCGCCAGTTTTTGAAAGAAGATGAAACCAGGGCATAGGTGGGGATGGTGGAGATGGTCTTGTCGAAGTTCTGGACCTTGACGGTGTGGATGGACATCGATATGACATCGCCGTCCGCCCCGTACTGCGGCATTTCAATCCAGTCGCCGATGCGGACGAGATCCGAGGCGCCGAGCTGAATGGAGGCGACGAAGCCGAGGATGGAATCCTTGAACACCAGCATGGTTACGGCTGTCAGTCCACCCAGTATGGAAAGAATTCCCCAGGGAGATTTACCGGTGAAAATGGAAATGATGAAGATGGTGCCCAGCACATAGGTGACGATTTTCAGGGCGTCGACATAGCCCTGCAGGATGGATCTCCTGGTTTTGCGGAAGAGAAGGTCGATCTCCATGATGGAGCTCAGCAGCGAGCCGGTGCTGATGACGGCGACGACGACAAAACCGGCGGTAACCAGTCTGTTTGCCAGCAGGTGGCTCGATGTCCCCCGCTCCAGCATGGAGTCGATGGCCACGGCAAAGACGGCCAGCGGTACGAACCAGATCAATCGGTCAAAAAAGTGGTTGCGCAGCAGCGGCTCGCCCCAGCGAAAGCGTTTTTTTTCAATCCAGCCGATCACCGCCCGCAGCAGGGTCCGCCTGACCATACCGGTGAGAAGAACGGCAACCGTGATGATGACGGTCAAAAAAAACAGCAGGGACAGTCCCTGGGCCGCCGCCTGGGGAATATTCAACTGCTCGAGCTGGAGGGTGAGCCACTCTGTGTTCATGGACATTGTGATCCTTGCATGCTCCCGAAGCCTGCTGCAGAATTACCGGCACATCCGTGCAGGAGGCAAAAAAGCCTGCATTATAATTACGCCTGGGGTCCCAGCCGGTCAGAGACCTTCCCGTCGCATCGGAAAGTTCCAGCATAACCCGACGCAACCGGTTTCTCATCATCTTTTTTACCTGCCGGGCACAGCCATAGCCGGAGAGAGTGGCGGCTGATCGGATCATAATACCCTTGGAAGAGCAGATGAAATCAAGTAGGGTGCCCCCAAGGCAGGGCCGATGGGTGCATGGTGTCAACGCACCTCGTCGTCCCTGCTCATTAACCGCTTGACAGTATACTCCGCTTTGAGATAGAGAATGATTGTCAATAAACAGTGGGAGTAGCCCGGCTCTTTTTCTGCACCTGGCGGATACATCTAAAGGCTGGAGGCTCTCTTTTTCCACTGCTGGCAGATGATCTTGAGCGATGTTCTCGGGAAACTCCCTGAACCGTGCGCCGGAAAGACCGGCAGAGCAATTATCATGAAGGACATCACTGACACAGCTTTGTCTCTTGGGCATATCGAGCACTATTCGGCCCGGCTTGCCGCCACCACCGATCTGCAGAAACTCTGTGACTTTTCCCTGGAGCTTACCCAGAAGTTTTTTGGCTTCGACTACTCCACCCTGCTGTTGCTCGATGACAAGCAGGCACATCTCGTTTTGCGGGCGACCCGCGGCTTTCCCCAGGAGATGGTCGATACCTTCGTCATTGAGCGTGGCAAGGGTCTGCCCAGCCTGGCCCTGCAAACAGGCAGGGTCGAGACCGTTGCCGACTTTCGCAGTGAAGACCGCTTCGAGGTTACCGCCATCATGGCCAAATGCGACATCTGCTCGGCCATGGCCGCGCCGATGCGCATCGGCGATCGCTTTTTCGGCGTTCTCATAGGCCATACGCTGCAACAGCGCCTCTTTTCCCTGCAGGAACAACAAGTCTACCAGGTGCTGGCCAACCATACAGCGGTGGCCATAAAAAACGCCCAGACAATCTTCTCCCTGAGACGGTCCGAGGAAAAACGCAGCCAGAAGATTCGCGAACTGCAGCGGGAAAAGACCAGGGTCAAAGAACTCAAGGATGAGTTCGAGTCGATTTTCTCCACCATCACCACCGGCGTCCTGTTGCTGCAGGATGACAGAAAAGTGGTCAGGTGCAATGAAAAGCTGGCGGAAATACTCGGCTACGATTCCACCCGTCCGCTGCGAGGCGTCAGCGCCAGCAAGCTGCACCTCTCCGAGGAAAAATACCGCGCCTTCGGCAAAAAGCATTATAGCCAGTTGCTCGCCGGAAAAACGGTTCAGACCGAGTACGAGTTACGGAAAAAAGAGGGTGGCGCAGTCCTCTGCCGTTTATCCGGACGGACGGTGGATCAGGCGATTCCGCCGGATCTGTCGAAGGGGTTCGTCTGGCTGGTGGAGGACATAAGCCGGCGCCGGCAGATGGAAAAAGAAGTGCTGCAGGCGAGAAAGCTTGAATCCATAGGCATCCTCGCCGGAGGGATCGGTCACGACTATAATAATATTCTTTCGGCCATTCTCGGTAATCTCGGGCTCTGCAAGCGGATGCTTGAACCGGATCATGCCGTCCAGGAGCTTCTCAACTCCGCCCTTGAAGCAGCGGACAAGGCCCGTGATCTGACGGAAAAACTGTTGCTGTTCACCCGTCGTCAAAGACACAGTCCGGGAAGTGTCAGCGTGCCGCAGCTGTTCAAGGAGTTCAGGTTCGAGGAGATTTTGCGCGCCGAAATAGATTTACGTGTCAATTTTCAGCAGGGCTTGTTCACCGTCAAAATCATGCCGGATCATCTCAAGGTGATACTGCAGAATCTGCTGGTCAATGCCGATAACTGCATGCCGGAGGGGGGGCAGGTCACGGTTACCGGCTGCAATTCCATTGTTCTCGAGGAGGATATCCCCGGTCTTGCCAGCGGCAAATACGTGGAGATAGAGGTAGCCGATAACGGCAGCGGCATAGAACAGGATATTCAGGACAATATTTTCGATCCCTATTTCACCACGAAAAACAGAGACAGCAGCAAGGGTATAGGACTCGGACTGGCCATTGTTCACGCCATCGTCAAAAAAAATCATGGCAGCATCAGCGTCCGGCCTGGAAGTGACAGCGGCACGGTTTTCACGGTACTGCTGCCGGCGGTGGTGGATGATATTGTTTTGTCAGGGAAATTCTAGAGAGAGTCGAGAAAAGGGCCAAAGCAACCGATCAAGGGACGCAGAGGGGGCGAGGTGGGAACAGCGAGAAGGATGAACTGCGTCCCCTGATCAATTGCGATGAACGGTAGAGCTATTCGGCGGCAACCACCTGCTGCTGTTTTTTGGCCGTCGAACTTTCCATGATGGTCGACAATATGCGGGCGTCAAGTCCGGGATGATCGTCGATACTCTGGATTTCCAGACACTTTTCCCGGGCATCGGCATAGGCTGCCCTGGCAAGCGGCGATCTGATCACCACCGTCGTCCAGCCGCGATCGGCGCCGAGCCCGCCAAAACTGATGTCGGCATATTCGGCCGAGAAATCGTCGCAGTATCTGCAGGCGTCCCTGCGGGCGAAGTCAAGCTCGGCAAGGGGGATATGTTTTCTCTGGCCATCCTTGGTGCGGAGGATGAAATCGTTTTTAATATTCATTTTCGTCACCTCGTCCATGGTGCAGCCGGCCAGCTCCTCCAGTTTGTGAAGCTTGTCGCCGTCGAGGTCGAAGTTGGAGGTACAGAACAGGCCGAAGTAGAACTTGATGGAATCCGAGGGCACCAGATTCAAAGCCTGCATTTTGCGAACGGATTTGATCTGACAGGGGGTGCCGACAAAGGCAATGCGCTTCAGACCCTGGCGCATCAGCGAGCCCAGCGCCTGGGCGGAAGGCGAATAGGTGGAATAGTGCTCTCCCAGGGCTACCGCTCCCTGCATGGCATCGAAGTGGGAGCCGGCGGCCTCGATGATGTCGTCGTGGCTGGTGGCAAGCCAGGGAGTGCGCCCATCCTCCGTCTGCCTGGAGACGATGGCGCCGTCGATTTTGCCGCTGTCGAAGAGATGTAAAAGCATGGCGGTGACAACGCCGCCGTCGGTACCCTTTTCCCGTATTTCCTCATCTGCGGCCCTGGCGACGGAGACCTGCAGAATTCTGCCCATGGGCGCGCTCCAGTCGACGTTTCGCTTTACCTGGTCGTCGAGTTCGCCCACCTCAGGGCAGATGAGGTAGCAGAGACCGCAATCTATGCACTTGTCGACGCTCTTGTAGCGGGGAATGTGGTCATCGCCCATCTGCAGGGCGCCGTAATTGACGGCGGTGCAGATTGTGACGCATCCTCCACAGCCGTGACAGCGTCCAGTGGCCCGTACTTCCTGCTTTAAATCAAAAAATGTTTTCAAAATGGCCTCCCTGTATAGTGGTTAAACGTTGCGCAACAGTTTCGGGATGGGATGCATTTCAGCAGACCTCCTGAAGTTTTCGGGTGTAGTGTTGGGTGATGATCTCAACAGCCTCGCCGATGGCTTTGTCGACGGAGGGTGAGCAGTCCCGGGTGAACTCGTAATAATCTTCTGCTTCAATGAGCAGAATTCTCAGGGTCCTGGGCATATCTTCGCCGAAGAGCTCATAGCCGACCTTCAGCGTCGACCCCAGCGTGACCGCATGGGAAGAAGCAAGCTGGTGATCGCTGAAAATGTCTTCTACGCCGGCCTGGGTGATTGTTCCCGGTTTCTTGCCAAGCTTGGCGGCATCGACGATGATAACGTCATCGTAGCCCATGATTTTATCGTTTACCTCGAAACCGACGCCGAAGATGATTTCCGTGTCAACCTCCAGATCCGAGGCGGCGATGCGTTCGGCAACTTCTATGCCGGCGCGGTCGTCTTTGAGCATAGGGTTGCCTATGCCGCACACCAGGAATTTCTTGTTCATAGTATAATATACGGCCCGGACGAAAAGCAAAACCCAGCTTTTCGTCCGAATCCGGGAGCTAGAAGTTTTTCAGTGACTGTTGCAGTTCCTTGTTGCTGTCGTAGATATTGATTTCCACAGGCGAGGTACCGGGCTTTACTGCATGGGTAGCACAACCGAGGCAGAGATCATAGGGCCGGAAGGCCATCTCCACATGATTGAGAATACCCTCGTCGACATTGCCGTCCTTGATGAAGTGCTTGGCGGCTTTTCTCACAGCCAGGTTGATCGGCCCTTTATTGTGGGTCGTGGCGACGACGATATTGGCATCGGTAACAATGCCCGTCTCGTCGGTGTTGTAATGATGGATCAGGGTGCCGCGCGGCGCCTCGATGATGCCGATGCCTTCGCCGGTGACCTCGCCCAGCGGCGCCCGGGCATCGTCGCTGGTGATCTCCGGATCGCGGGCCAGCTTGAGAATGTTCTCGGAACAGTGGAGCATCTCGATGGCCCGTGCCCAGTGGTAACCCATGATGTTGTGTACCGGTTTGGTGCCGAAGGTCTTGAAGAAGGTCTTGAACTCCTCGTTGGCCAGCGGTGTGGAGAGGCCCTCGGCAACGTTGAAGCGGGCCAGCGGGCCGACGCTGTAGAGACTGGTGCCGTCGCCGTCGATGATGTCCTTCCAGCCCATTTTCTTCAGGTAGGGCATTTTCAGGTAGGTCCAGGGCAGTACGCGCTCGGAGATGTAGTCGATATACTCCATGCCGTTGTAGCTGTACAGTTCCTCGCCATTCACGCCCACTACCTTCTGGGTGCCGTCGTAGAGGGCGACCATGTTGTTTTCGTCGACGGAGCCCATGTAGTTGACGGGCACCTTGTACATATCGCCGGTGACCAGTTCCATGTAGCCGGGGTTGCTGAGGATGACATCGCCGAAGACCTT
>JBEPWT010000061.1:0-16284 GCA_041642275.1 Desulfopila sp.
CTGTTTCTTAGGGATTACACGATCACATGGGGGGGGAGTCAGCCACTCCGGCGGAAAGCGAAGACAGCCCGCCGGAAGCAGCAGAGAAATGTTGGCATCAGGGCTTCTTCTGGGGGAGCTGATCAATATACCAGGTCATGGGATTGAGCAGTTCAAAACCCTGGGCAACAAGCTTCTCCTTGATGGTCATGACGTTGGTGGTCATCAGGTAGGGAAATACCGCCCGTTTGTCCTTATCCCAGTATCGGGCGACCATCACGCTGCCGAGGGATACGTTTTCTTCGGTGATAATATCGATGATTTTCTTCATCTGCCCGGGCTGCTCCTTGACCAGGATACAGAGAAGCGAGCCCGGCTCGCCTATGCCCATGATATTGACGAAGGCCCGCAGCAGATCCCTGGTCGACATAATGCCTTTCAGCCGACCCTCCTCGTCGACCACGGGCAGCGCCCCGACCTTTCGCTTCTGCATGACCAGCAGGGTGTCCTGCAGGGTATAGAAAAGCGAAATAGTTAAGGGATCGCGGGTCATGATCTCCTCGACCCTGCGCCCCATGACCTGGGCGAATGTGGTCTTATACTCTTCCGGCCCGAGAAGGGATGAAGGCTGGGCGGAACGCATATCCCTGTCGCTGACTATCCCCAGCAGCTTTTCATTTTCATCGATCACCGGCAAGTGGCGGATATTTTTTTCCTGCATAAGAAGCCGGGCTTGATCCAGAGTGGCCTCCGGGCCGATGGTGACCAGGTCGGTATTCATGCTTTCGGTAACAAACATATGTCCCCCTTTTTCCAATCTGTAAGCTGGAGTATTAGAGCTCAATCAACAGTTTTATATGGTCGGCGACCAGTGAGGGCAGAATATCGAGATTATAGCCCCCCTCGAGTACGGAAATCAGACGTCCGTCGGTGTAGCGGTTGGCGAGGTTGATAATGGTCTCGCTGATAAACTTGTAGCCCTCGGCAGAAAGGTTGACACCGGACATGAGATCGCTGGAGTGGCCGTCAAAACCAGCTGAGACAAGAATGGCCTCCGGTGCGAAACGCTTGATTGCCGGTACCATGTCAGTGGTCAGTTTTTGCCGGTAATCCATGTCGCCCCTGCCGGGAAGAATGGGCGTATTCAAGGTATATCCTTCTCCTTCAGCCATGCCCCGCTCAAAATCTCTGCCGGTACCGGGGTAGGCAAAAGAAGGATGTTCATGGATCGAATAGTAGAAGACCGAGGAATCGTTTTCAAATATCTGCTGGGTACCATTGCCATGATGCACATCGAAGTCAATGATGGCTATCTTTCCAAGTCCCCAGTGCTGCTGCAGGTATCTGGCGCCTATGGCGACATTGTTGAAAAAACAGAAGCCCATGGCCTTTTCCGTTTCGGCATGGTGGCCTGGAGGCCGCACGGCGCAGAAGGCGTTGTCTATGCGTCCGGCCATCAGCAGGTCGATGGCCTTGAGCACACCTCCGACGGCCAGAAGGGCGATCTCGTAGGTATCCCGGCAGATTGAGTTGTCCTGATGGTCCACATCCGGCAGACCCATGAGACAGGCATCCTCGATGCGGACGATATAATGGATGCTGTGAACCGCCTCTATCCATTTTTGATTTGCCGGTTCGGCCGCAATGGGAGTGAGCTTGTCCATGAGTCCGGCTTCCTGCAATCCGGCAACGATGGCCTCCAGCCGGTGGAAACATTCCGGGTGGCCGTCAAAGGTGATATGCTTCAGATATCTTTCATCATACACAAAACCTGTTCTGTTCATCACGCCATTCCTGTCGTTCACGTTTGCTCTCGTCTGCCGGCTGCCTTCTGCCGCCCTGGCTCCTTCATCCAGACGCCATTCCGGCTCTTTTTCGAAATGCAGGGGCGTTTCTGCGGCTCACATGGGAACAGGGTCCTGCTGCCTGTTGACATGCCAACGAGATATTTCCGCCCGTGCGATGCGTTAGCAGGCAGGGATAAACAGCACTGCCATATCCCGAAAAATGCCGCCTTTCACCAAATTCCTCTGGCAAAATAACAGTATCACTACCATAGAATACCACTAAATGCCCACATTATTGCATCAATTCTCCTTATCTAACTATTAAAATGAATTGCATTAGCTTCGCAATTATGATAGTTCAATAGGTAAACAGTCCTTTCTTTGGGACTGTGCATCATTTCACCCTGCATATCTACAAACCTATCAGTCTCTGCGGTGCCGCCACCAGCGCACTGCGAAATGCTTTTGGAGGAGCAGCGACAGCGGACGGGAACCGGAGTGGAGTATCATGAGTCAACCCTATACCTGAGAGGAGCAAGGCATGAGTGACGAAAGAAAGGTTATGGAAACATCTGAGTCTGAAATAGCGGTACACTGGCAGGAGGAACAGTATTACTATCCCTCGCCTGCTTTCATCGGTCAGGCGTACTTGACTGATTCGTCTATTTTCGAGAGATTCAGTCTCGACAACTTTCCCGACTACTACACGGAGTTCGCCGAATTACTGACATGGTATAAATATTGGGACGAAGTACTCGACACCAGCGACGCCCCGTGCTGGAAATGGTTCAAGGGCGGCAAACTCAATGCGAGCTACAACTGTATCGACCGTCATCTCAAGAAAAATAAAAACAAGACCGCGATCCATTTCGTCCCCGAACTCGAAGAAGAACGGGTCCAGCATATAACCTATCAGGAGCTGTATTTACGCGTCAACGAATTCGCCGCCCTGCTGCGCGACTACGCCGGCCTCAAGCGCGGCGACCGGGTCACCATCCACATGCCGATGTCCGCCGAACTGCCCATCACCATGCTGGCATGCGCTCGCCTGGGCGTCATTCATTCCGTGGTATTCGGCGGTTTCTCCGCCAGTGCCTGCGCCGACAGAATAGTCGATTCCAACTCCAGGGTATTGATCACCATGGATGCCTATTACCGCGGCGGCAAGTTGCTTGACCACAAGACCGTTGACGACGAGGCCTGCTCACTGGCGGAAGAGGGCGGACAAAAGGTTGACAAGCTCCTTATCTGGCAGCGCTATCCCGGCAAGATGTCGACGGAGGCCTCGCTGCAGTCGGGCAGGGACTGCGTGGTAAACGAAGAGCTGCGCAACTATTACGGCGCCCGGGTGGAACCTGAAAAGATGCTTTCCGAAGAGCCTCTCTTCCTTATGTACACCAGCGGCACCACCGGCAAGCCCAAGGGCTGTCAGCACGGCACCGGCGGCTACCTGGCCTACGTCACGGCCATGTCAAAATATATCCAGGACATCCACCCCGAGGACGTCTACTGGTGCATGGCCGACATCGGCTGGATCACCGGTCACTCTTTCATCGTCTACGGCCCGCTGGCGCTGTGCGCCTCCTCCGTCATCTACGAGGGCGTACCCACCTATCCGGATGCCGGCAGGTCCTGGAGGATCGCCCAGGATCTGGATGTCAACATCTTCCACACCGCCCCCACCGCCATCCGCGCTCTGAGAAAAGTAGGTCCCGATGAGCCCAAGAAATATACCTACCATTTCAAACACATGACAACCGTCGGCGAGCCCATCGAACCGGAGGTGTGGAAGTGGTATGAAAGGGAGGTGGGCAAAGGCGAGGCTGCCATCGTCGATACCTACTGGCAGACGGAAACAGGGGGATTCCTCTGTTCAACGGTACCGGGCATCGCCCCCATGAAGCCGGGCAGCGCCGGACCGGGCGTCCCCGGTATTCACCCGATAATCTATGACGATGAAGGCAATGAAATCGCCAGGGGATCGGGCAAGGCCGGCAATATCTGCATCCAGAATCCCTGGCCGGGATGTTTCCAGACCATCTGGGGGGATCGGGACCGCTTTGTCGATACCTATTTCGCCATGTACAACAAAAACCGGGAAAGCAAAGACTGGCGCGACTGGCCATATCTCACCGGCGATGCCGCCGTCCAGGGACCGGACGGGTACTATCGCATCCTCGGACGAATCGATGATGTCATCAATGTCTCCGGTCATCGTCTCGGCACCAAGGAAATCGAGTCCGCCGCTCTCACCGTCCCGGAGGTCGCCGAAGCGGCGGTGGTGCCGGTCAACCACGAGATCAAAGGCAAGGAGCCCGAGCTCTACGTTTCGCTCAAGCCCGGTTACGAGGCCAGCGACGAGCTGGTGCAGAAAGTCGCGGATGCCATAACCAGTCAGATCGGCAAGATTGCCAGGTGCAAAAATGTCTGGATCGTCCCCGACATGCCCAAGACCCGTTCCGGAAAAATCATGCGCAGGGTACTGGGCGCCATCTCCAACAAAGGAGATGTCGGCAATGTCATGACCCTTGCCAACCCCGAGGTTGTTGAGGAAATTCAGAAAATGGTTTCCTCCTGATGGTGTGACATGCCGCTCACATTCCGGCGGCTTTAGAGCAGCAGAGCGGGGGCGACTCCCCGCCCTGCTGCTTTTTTTGTCTTATTACTGCCGGTATTGAGCAAATCATACCAAGACAGGGGGAATCAGTTTCTTCTTTCGTCTTGTCTTCGCCACCGCCATTCCCGGCCAGCCTTACTATTCAGGATTGACGAAACCGTTGCGAACGGCAAAGCTAACCAGATCGGCGCTGTTTCTGAGATTGAATTTCTTCAGCAGCTTCGAGCGATGATGATCGACGGTCCTGGGGCTGAGACACAGCTTCTCGGCCACATCCTTGCTGGTATAGCCTTCGACCACCAGCTGCAGTACCTCGTACTCCCGTTTGGTCAACCCCTGAAAAGGAGTTGTTCGATGGTTGCGGTGGGCGCTGATGACATCGGATGTGAAATCATCGGAGAGAATGGGAGAGATATAGGTCCTGCCGCTTCGCACCTTTTTGATGGCAAGCAGCAGTTCTTCATCGGAATCATCCTTCATCAGATAACCGTCGGCGCCGCAGGACATGGAATGGTAAAAATACTGTTTGGTCTTGTGCATGGTCAGCATCAGGACCTTCACCTGCGGATAGGCCTTCTTCACATAGGAAACGGCTTCCATGCCGGAAACCTTCGGCATGGAGATGTCCAGGATGATCAGGTCAGGGACCATCTGCTGCAGAAACTCCATCAGCTCTTCACCGTTGCTCACCTCGCCGACAACCTTCAAGCTGTCATCCTGTTTCAGGATATTCTTTACACCGTGCCGGATAAGCACATGATCGTCTGCGAGCAGAATAGTGTAGCTTTTGCCGTCCTCCTCCATGAATCACCCCTTACGAATATCAATGCCAACAACCACAACCACAGCCTCCGCCATGCGTGGCCGGTTCTCAAATTTACCCGCAACGCAATATTTTTTCCACTCTTTCTCCATGCGGACCACGCCGAGAAAGTGCTTGCCAAGAAAAAAATGACAGTGTCCAAAAAAAACAGATTTATAACAACTTCCCAACCTCTTTCTTCTTGACATTCTCGGCCAGAAAGCGTTGATTACGCCATCTGAATAAAAAATGAATGGTTATTCATTTCGGCATGGCCCCTCTCGAAGCCCAGTGCCGCACATTTTTTAACTTATGAAAAAAGGAGAAACACGATGGGACGCACACTGGATAAACGCCCCACCGCAGATGAAGCCTTGCAGATGCTGCTGGAGGGCAACAAACGCTTCATGACCGGCAAACTCGAGCACCCCAACCATTGCCAGGAGAGCCGGCATCTTTCCATAGCCCAGCAGATACCCATCGCCACGGTACTGACCTGTGCCGATTCCAGGGTGCCGCCGGTGGACATCTTCGACCAGGGTATCGGCGATATCTTCGTGGTCCGGGTCGCCGGAAACATCATCGGTGATCATACCCTGGGCAGCATTGAATACGCCGTGCACCATCTGAGCACCCCGCTGGTCATCGTCATGGGTCATTCCTGCTGCGGAGCCGTGGGCGCCGTCGCCAGCGAAGTCAAACTCGACGGGCACATGGCCTCCTTTACTCCCCCGATCCAGACGGCCATCAAACGAGCCAAGGACAAGAATATGCCAGGTGACCTGGTCGACAATGCCGCCATGGAACTGGCGGAGATGATGGCGACACAGATCGCCACTTCGGAGCCGATAATCGGCGACTACGTCAAGGACAACAAGGTCAGGGTCGTTCCCACCTTCTATGATTTCAAGACCGGAGAGGTTACACTCCTGTAAAATCACGACACTATATGGTATTTAGTCATGATATATAAATTTTTCCCTTTTCTCGAATGGTTCAAGGAATACGATACCGGCAAGTTCAGGATCGACCTGATAGCCGGAATCACCGTAGCCCTCGTTCTTATTCCCCAGTCCATGGCCTATGCCCAGCTGGCGGGGCTGCCGCCCTATTACGGCCTGTATGCGGCCTTCCTGCCGCCAATGGTAGCCGCCCTTTTCGGCTCCAGCAGACAGTTGGCCACCGGTCCCGTAGCCGTCGTCTCGCTGATGTCGGCCGCCTCGCTCGAACCGCTGGCCACAGCCGGTTCGGCCGAATTCATCGCCTATTCCATCGCCCTGGCCATGACGGTGGGCCTTTTCCAGTTTTCACTCGGCGTGCTGCGCCTGGGACTGGTGGTGAACTTCCTGTCCCACCCGGTGGTCAACGGCTTTACCAACGCCGCCGCCATCATTATCGCCTCGTCGCAGTTCTCCAAATTCTTCGGCGTCTATGTCGACAAAGCCCCCCATCATTACGAAACCTTGATCCGGGTCGCCCAGGCCGCTTTTGACTATACCCATTTTCCCACTCTGCTCATGGGGGTAGGGGCGGTGGCCATCATGGTCGCTCTTAGAAAAGTGAATCCCCGCATACCCAATGTGCTGGTGGCCGTTGCCATAACCACCCTCCTCTCCTACTTCCTCAACTTCAACAACGATGCCCGTGTGGACGTTGACGCCATTCGCGTGCCCGGCATCGCTGATAAGATTCAAAGCTTCAACGAAAGCGTGCGGCAGATTGAAACACTTGGCAATGCTCGTGCGGAAATCGGTATCGCCCTCGACAAGGAAAAAGAGGAGAGCAAAGCAGAGGGCCTGACGCCGGAGATGATCAACCTCCAGACCGAAATCGCCCTGCTCTCCCTGGAGATTAAAGAGGCCAAGCATCAGGCCCATCTTCTCCGCTCTGACCTGCGCGATTTCAAATTCGAGGCCGCCACCGACCAGCAGGAACCGGTCTTTTATCCCAAACAAAACATCCCCGCCGGGGTGGAAACAGACGACAACACCTGGCGCCTCAGCGTCGGCAATACCCCGCTTGATCCGCAAAACATGACGATGATGGGCGGCGGCGCCATCGTCGGCAAAATCCCCGAGGGTCTGCCGACCTTCTCCATTCCCGAGCTGACTCCGAAAACCTTCATGAAACTGCTGCCCACGGCGATTATCATCTCTCTGCTGGGCTTCATGGAGGCCATCGCCATCGCCAAGGCCATGGCCGCCCAGACCGGTCAGAAACTCGATCCCAACCAGGAACTGGTGGGACAGGGCCTGGCCAACATCCTGGGCTCCATCGGCTCCTCCTATGCGGTATCCGGATCTTTTTCCCGATCGGCGGTCAACCTGCAGGCGGGGGCGATCTCCGGCGTATCCTCGGTGGTCACCTCCATTGTCGTGGTCATTACTCTGCTGTTTTTCACACCACTGCTCTACCACCTGCCCCAGGCGGTGCTGGCGGCGGTCATCATGATGGCCGTTATCGGTCTGGTCAACGTCAAGGGTTTTATCCATTCCTGGAAGGCCCAGTGGTATGACGGGGCCATAGCCATTTTCAGCTTCCTGGTCACCCTCTATTTTGCCCCCCATCTCGACAAGGGCATCATGGTCGGCGTCGCCCTCTCCATGGTCGTCTTTCTCTACAAGTCCATGCGACCGGTGGTCGCCAGCCTCTCCCTTCATGAGGACAAGGTGCTCAAAAGCGCCGAATACTACAGAATGAAAGGCTGCCGCCACATTTCAGTGGTCCGCTTCGACGGCGCCCTCTTTTTTGCCAACGCCAGCTATCTCGACGAACAGGTGCTCAAATTCCGCAACGAGCAGCCCGATCTCCGCTATATCCTGCTCGATGCCCGCGGCATCAACGATATGGACGCCTCGGGCGAGGAAGCCCTGGAGATGCTGGTCAAGAGGATTCGCAGCGCCGGTCTGGGTTTTGCCGTATGTGGACTCAAGGGCCAGGTAATAGGGGTGCTCGAGCGCACCGGCCTCTATAACGAGATCGGCGAAAAGCACATTTTTCCCGACAGCAGAACCGCCGTTGCCGAGCTCATAGACCGGATCCACAAGGGAACCGATCTGCCGGAAGCGGGCTGCGGCAACTGTCCGCTGCAGCAGTATATTCCTGCAGAATCAACCGCAAAATAGGATACTGTAAAATTTTTGAGCAAAAAAAGCCCGGCCTGCAAATGGCCGGGCTTTTTTTTAACTGATTACGTATGAAACTCAGCCTGGCCTCTAGCAAGGGGGCCGGGTTGCTCATTTCGCGGGTGTCTGCAGCCAGGACGGCGTAAGCCTTGCCCCCATGGACGGGTTTATGGCGTCCCGTGAAATGAGTAATCTGGTCCCTCAGGAGGCGTAGCTGAGTTTCATTGGTAATCGGATTTTTTTTATGCCACTCATCTCAGGCCTCATTTCCAGTGAATTTCCATAGCTGAGCTGAAACATACTGCGGTTTTGGACGGCACCCATATTCCACATCGCCGACACCATAGATTAGGCGTTGAAATACAGCTCCAATATGCCTATATTCTCGCCACTGTCAAAAACGAGTCCGCTGCTGCCATACAGCTCCATCTTCATCCGGAAGCCTGCCGGCCTCTTGTTCCTCAGCAAAATACCAAAGAGGTTGCCCGGGCGCGACTGTTATGCATGTCAACTCACTTCCCCATCTGCCTGCCAGCCGCGAAGAGTGTCGCCAGCGCGGCTGGCAGGAGGTCGATATAGTCCTGGTCACCGGCGACGCCTATGTCGATCATCCCTCCTTCGGCATCGCCTTGATCGGCAGGCTGCTTGAATCACGGGGCTATCGGGTGGCCATCCTGGCACAGCCGCGTTTCGACCGGCCGGACGATTTCCGTCGTTTCGGCCGGCCGCGCCTGTTCTTCGGCATCACCGCCGGCAATCTCGACTCCATTGTCGCCAACTACTCCGGCAGCGGCAAGGTGCGGGACTTCGACGCCTACAGCAGAGACGGCGTCCCATACCGCTCACAGCAGAAAAGCAAGAGCAACCGGCTGCGTCCGGACCGGGCGAGCATCGTCTATGCCAACCTGGCCCGCAGCGCCTTCCCGGAGGCAACCGTCATTCTCGGCGGAGTCGAGGCATCCCTGCGGCGCTTCGTCCACTTCGACTACAAGCAGAACCGGCTGCGCGGCTCGGTACTCACCGACGCCAAGGCCGATCTGCTGGTCTACGGCATGGGTGAAAGAGCAGTGCTGGAGATCGCCGAAAGAGCAACACGAGGCGCCACCCTGGAAAACATCGGCGGCACCTGTCTGCGTCTCACCGATCGTCAGTTCGACGATTTCAGTGCTGCGGCGCCGAAGGATTCTCTTACCATTTTGCCCTCATGGCAAGAGGTGCAGCGGCAGCAGGCCCTTTTTCTTGAGGTCGAACTGTGCATTGACCGGCACGCCCGGGCAGGCTCAAGCTCACTGCTGGTCCAGCGCCAGCAAAGCGCCTGGGTCGTCCAGCAGCCGGCGGCACAGCCCCTGAACGAGGAGGAGCTCGACCGGATCTACAGCCTGCCTTTCAGCCGCACGCCGCACCCACAGGCAGGCGATATTCCCGCCCAGCGGATGATCCGCCACTCCATCACCGTGGTTCGCGGCTGTTGCGGTAACTGCTCCTTCTGCGCCATAACCAGGCACCAGGGGCCGCAGACCGTCAGCCGCAGCCTCCCCTCGGTGGTCGAAGAGGCATACCGGATCAGCAGAATGGATGATTTCTCCGGCACCATCAGCGACCTCGGCGGCCCCACGGCCAACCTCTATGCCAGTTCCTGCCGCATCGGCGGCTGCAGCCGACATGACTGCCTCTACCCGCAGGTCTGCGAACATCTCCGCCTCGATGAAAACAGAACACTCGCCCTGCTTGCGGCCGTCTCCTCCGTAGAAGGCGTTCGCCATGTCTTCATATCCTCCGGCCTGCGCATGGAACTGCTGCTCAAGACACCGAAGCTTCTGGAAAGGTTGCTTCTCAAACATACTCCAGGAACACTGAAAATAGCCCCGGAACACACCGATGAAAAAGTGCTGCGCCTCATGCACAAAGAAAAGCACGAGGTACTGGAGCGATTCGTCACCTGTTGCCGGAGAATTGCTGCAAAGCAAAATAAGCATCTCCAGCTGACGCCCTACATCATTACCGGCCATCCCGGCAGCACTGAAGAAAGCGCCGCCTCCTGCGCCGTCAGCCTCAAAGGGCTGGGGCTGGTCGCCCGGCAGTTCCAGGACTTCACGCCTACGCCCGGCACCCTGTCGACAGCCATGTTCGTCAGTGGTCTTGACCGCGGCAAAAATTCGCTACACCTGCCTTCACCATCCGAGCGCATCCGCCAGAGAGCGATTCTCGAAAAGGCCTTTCACAGACGACAGCATACAAAGAAAGAAAAAAGAAGACGGTAGAGACAGCAGCGAACGCCGACGTTTTTATGCCGCTTTCGCGAATATTTCTTCAGAAGGTTTTGCTTTCTTGAAGGTCTTCGTTACAATAGGGAAGCCAAGCCGAATTGTCGCCCGAACATTTCAGGGGAAAGAGCTCAGCAGACACGTGAGAGATATTCGAACCGGTGATATACCGCCGCAAAAAGAGAACGCATTCTGCGGCGGCAAAAAGAGTTCTTGCTTTTTAAAGAGAATTCGGAGAGTTTTTGCCTTCGCAAAAAGATGAAAGATGTTTCAGCAGCAAATGTTTTGGGACTATTCCTGGTGAAAACCGCTTAACGATTTCAGTTTACAGAAAATTATGCTTCGCCTTGCCGCAACAGTTTTGTTCACACTTTTTATGCCGCACTGCCTCTGGGCTCAGAATACTGAATATGACCTCGTCTATATCTGGGACAGCAGTCTGGAAAATGTCCTTGATTATCAGGAACAGCTCAGCGAGGTTTTTGAACGGGAAGAAACCCTGCGGTTCCAGATAGTCGGCCGCGGCAAGGACGAGTACGGCATCATTTACGATTTGAACGGCAGCGCCCTGACAGCCCTGCAGACCGCCATCAAACACAGTGCCATTCTTCATCAGGAAGGTCTGGCCGAATGTCGGGCAGTTGAAGATCACGGCTATTATGAACTGTACAATGTCAGTTATGGCTTTGGCCCCAACCTTGAGGCTCTGAAAAAGAGCTACAACCGCATTTACAGCTACCTCGGCGAGGAAGTCGGCAAAAAACTCTACGTTATGCAGGCAGACGCCGAAAACTATTCCCTGGTCTACCGGCGGATGGGCGATCGGGTCTCTACCAATACGGTGGCGCGCAGACATGCCAGGCTGCTCAAATCCCAACGTATAGATACCTCCATAACACCGGAGATCAACAGCCCGGTGGTATACGGGGAGTCATCTCATCTCTCCGAGGCCAGGCAATCGCAAGACGTCTCCGATCCGGCGGCCCAAGACAAGGAGCAGGAGACCAGGACGGCGCACCAGGTGAACCGCTCCATGGTGGCCTTGACGCCCCGCATGGTCAAAAAAACCTATGATCTTCCCACTCCCCCCGCCTCGCATTTTGAAAAGAATATTGAAGGATTGATAGGAGAGCTGCGCCGCAAGGGCAGCCTGGCAAGCGACGAGAGAACCAGCTGGGTGGTATATGATCTGACCCGGGAAGAAAACCTGGCCACCATCAACACCGATCAGGTCTTCCAGGCAGCGAGCATGGTCAAACCCTTCATATCTCTAGCTTTTTTTCACCAGGTACGAGAAGGAAAACTGCTATACGGTCCCAGAAGCAGGCGAAACATGGAGGCCATGATCCAGTACAGCAACAACGCCTCCACAAACTGGATCATCAAAATGGCGGGCGGTCCCGGCCGTTGCCAGGAGATTCTGCGGAACCATTACAGCCATATCTTTAAAGGCACCAGTATTGTTGAATATATCCCTCCCGGAGGGAGAACCTACAAGAACAGCGCCATCCCCTCGGATTATATCCGGTTTCTGCAGGCGCTGTGGAAAAACGAGTTGCCCTACAGCAAAGAAATGCGCCGCCTGATGTCTCTGCCCGGCCGCGACCGTCTTTACGATGGCACCCCCATTCCTAGGGGAACCATCATCTACAACAAAACCGGTTCCACCGCTCATCTCTGCGGCGACATGGGTATTCTCGTCCTGCGCGGAAGAAACGGCCGGAGTTACCCCTATGCCATCGTCGGCATCATCGAAAAGAGCAGCCGCGCCAGGGATTACGGCACCTGGATGCGCACCCGCGGCAATGTCATCAGACAGGTGTCCACCCTGGTCTATGAGGAGATGAGAAACAAGTACCGGCTCTGAGTCCGGCCTCGGATTGCCATGCCCCCCGACCTGCCCGGCCGGCACCGGCATGAAGGCCAGAAAGTTGGCGGCTACAGCATGAACGGATACCCCTCCTCTTTCCAGGCGCTGGTGCCCCCGTCCATTACCTTTACATTCATGAACCCCTTGTCTGCAACTTTTTCTGCTTGACCAGCAGAAGATGCGTTGTCTTTTCAGTTGCAGTAGAAAATAATCTCTTTTTCTTTGGGCAGGGTCGACTCTTTTCTCTTGAAATTATTCAAGGAAATAGCCTCTTCCAAGGCATTGCTTTTAAATTTATCCTCGCTTTCATAGGCGCAGACCAGCAGGGCGTCGTTGCGCTCGACGTCTTCTTTGGCCTGGCCTGGACTGATAACTTCATATTTTGCCATTGAAATTCCCTCCTTGTATTGCACACGGCTGAAGTTGCCATGGAGACAGGCATCATGGAAAAATGATTTTGCCTCTTGCCGCCATGGCCCGCAGGCGCCGGCGGGCCGAACAAACACGAAATATGCACCTGCTTTTTTACATCATAACCATGCTTTATCCGGGCGCAATTACCGTTTGCGGCTGCAGCAAGCTCAGCGGAGAAAATGTCTTCGGAACCGGTCTCCTCAGCGATAGCTGTTGAAGGAACTCATCGCCTCTTTCTTTTTCCGCACCTTCCGGCGGACAGTTTCCTCGGCGCTGTAGCCGATGGTTATTATCAGGCCGATTCGCACCGATTCGGGGATATCGAGAATTTTTTTGACCCGCGACTCATCGAACCAGCCCAGCATGCAGGTACCAAGGCCCTGATCTGCCGCCTGCAGACAAAGATGGGCCGCGGCGATGCCGATGTCTATGAGGGGGAATTGGCGATCCTTGAGCCTGCCTCCTATCTGGGTAACGATCTTTGGCCGCTCGATGGTCATCACCGCCAGCACCGGCGCCTGGGGGGCGAAGGCATTGAAGGACACCAGCCTGGTAAACGTTGCCCGGGCGACTTCGTCCTTTGTTTCCGGATCATCGACGATTATCAGTTTCCACGGCTGGGAATTGGAGGCCGAAGGGGACAGGCGTACTGCCTCGACCAGGGCCGCTATCTTCTCTTCCTCCACCGCTCTGTGTTGATAGGCGCGTACGCTGCGGCGTTCGTGTATCAGCTCTGCAAAATCCATGGCGCTCCTTTCCGCTGTGACGTTATCCTCTGCCGTTTTGCTACAGATCATCCGGGCCGAAGGTGACGGCTCCACTGATATCATCCTTTCCCAGCAGCAGCATGAAAAAACGATCGACGCCGAAGGCGATGCCGGCGCACTTCTGCAGGCGGCCGAGACCCTGCAGAAACCTCTCGGGCATCGGCCAGTCTTCGCCATGCCGGCGTCGTATTGTTGCAAGCTCGTCTTCAAAACGCTGACGCTGTTCACCTGCATCGGTGAGTTCGGAGAAGCCGTTGGCCAGTTCAATGCCCTGCCAGTAGAGTTCGAAACGCTCAGCCGTCCCCTCCCCGCCCCCTTTCTTTCTGGCCAGCGAGGCCATGGAACCGGGATAGTCGTAGAGAAAACAGGGAACTTCGGTGCCCAGATGAGGTTCCACATGTTCAACCAGGATCTCATCGAAAAGATCGCCGGCCAGGCAGCGTTCAAGCTCCAGCGGCGACCACCTGGCAAAGGCCTCGGCCACCGTTATCTTCGGCCAGGGCAAAAAAAGCGCCCGGTCTGCTCTTTCGCACGCCGGCAGCGCCGCCCCTCCCCCGCTGCCGGTGGTGCAGATCTCTTCGATGCAGTAACGGACAAGCCGGCGGCAATCCCCCATCAGATCAAAATAATCTCCCCCCTGCCGATACCACTCGAGCATGGTGAACTCCTGAAGATGACGTCGGCCCATCTCCTCTTTGCGGAAACAGCGGCACAGCTGAAATATCTTCCGGCAGCCGCCGGCGAGCAGCCTCTTCATGCACAGCTCGGGGGAGGCCTGGAGGAACTCGTTTTCAGCCCGGAGCGGCACGATGTTGGCCTCGGGAATGATGACCCTCTGACGGATGGGGGTGTCTACTTCAAGAAAATCGCAAGAGACGAAATGTTCGCGGATTGCCCGGAACAGAGCCGCACGGAGATGCAGCTCCTCGCAGGTCAGCATCAACTACTCTTTGACTCGCGTAACGTACTGGCCGGTTCTGGTGTCGATCTGAATTTTGTCGCCTTCCTCGACGAAGGGCGGAACCTGCAGCTCAAGACCGGTTTGCACGGTCACAGGTTTGGTATCAGAGCCCGATGTGTCCCCCTTGACCCAGGGATCGGCCTTTGTGACCTCCAGGTTGACGAAAATGGGAAGGCTGACATCGATAGGCTTGCCGTCGAAAAACAGTACCTGGACATCCATGTTGTCAACCATAAAGCTGACATTGTCGCCGAGATGATCGCCGGTGATGAAAAGCTGATCGTAGGACTCGGTGTCCATGAAATGATACTCGTCTCCCTGATTATAGAGATACTGCATCTTGCGTTCTTCCAGGGCCGGTTTTTCAAATTTGTCGTTTGAACGGTAGGTCTGGGTAAACTGGTTGCCGGTTATCATATTCCGCATTTTGCAGCGGTAAAGCGCCTGGCCCTTGCCCGGTTTGGAAAATTCAAATTCAGTGATGATATAGGGTTCATTGTCAATTTGGATTTTCAATCCTTTGCGTAGGTCTGAAGCGCTGTACATGCCTGTCTCCGTGTAACCCGGCAGGGCCGGTTGCTGTTTGTGTAAAGATTTTTTCTTCTTGATTACCCATAAAGCTCAGCTTCCTGTTCATTGCCCTGGAGGCCACCAATATGTGACAGGCTGAGGTTTCTACGTAATTAGCTTTTTTTTTAGCGGCCGCTACGGCATAAAGATCGGCGATCCGGATCCGCGATTCGGGGCCGCATGCAGGCCCCCACTATACCTGCGACGGACCTTTTTCCGCAATAATAAATCTGTCAAGCGGAAAAAGAATAGCTTGCGAGGCGGCACTCCTTACCGCTGACCCATTTCCCCCTTCCATAACTTTTTCCATGCTTGACCCGATGATGATATGTATAATGTATACTTTTCAACACCGAAAAGGAGTCTCATGGTACGGGCCGGAATTCTCTCAGACAGCCATCTGGGGGCACCCACGCAGGAATTTTGCCACATGGCGGCGAAAGCCTTTGCTGACTGCGATGTCATTTTTCATGCCGGCGACATCACCACCATGGCCATCCTCGAACAGTTCGGCCAGGCTACCGTCCATGCCGTCTCCGGCAATATGTGCGAGCGCCGGCTGCAGACGGCGCTGCCCCGCCACAAAAAAGTGATCATCGACAGCCAGGTTATCGGCCTCTGTCACGGCACCGGCCCACGCTTCAATATCGAGGAACGGGTCTGGGCGCTTTTTCCCGATGCCGACTGCATTATATACGGTCATACCCACCAGCCGGTCTGCGAATATAAAGGCGGGGTACTGTTCATCAACCCCGGCAGTTTCCAGTGCACCTCCCGCCACGGCGCACCGGCCTCCTACTGTATCATGGATATCTCCGCCAAAGGTTTCAAGGCGCAACTCAAATATATCGGGATGAAAACATGAAAACCCTGTGAGCATATAGAGAAAACACCTGCGACGTCTTTGTCGAGAAGTTCAACCGCCTCTAATCAGATACCACGCCACAGCCATATGACACGGCCAGTAAAACTCACCCCCATGATGCAGCAGTATCTCGAGATCAAGGAAAAGAATCCCGACTCCATACTTTTTTACCGCATGGGGGATTTTTACGAGATGTTTTTCGATGATGCCGAACGGGCCTCGAAGATCCTCGGCATTACCCTTACCTCCCGAAACAACAAGGG
>JBEPWT010000062.1:0-16155 GCA_041642275.1 Desulfopila sp.
CAGTTCACGACAAAAGATGCCCGGATAAAACTCAAAAAACTTTATCCGAACTTATAAATGTTACATGGTACTAGAGGCCAGGCTGAGTTTCATACGTAATCAGTTTATATTTTGGGAATGTGCAGCCGTTTGTCTCTGGGCTTGTCCGTATTTGGCCGGTAGAGGAGGAGCGTTTTGCCGACAAACTGGACCAGGGCGCTGGCGGTGGCCTCGGGGATGCGAAGGGCCGCTTCGTTCTTGTCGACGCTGCTGTTGCTGCCGATTTTCACTTTCAGCAGTTCGTGGTTGGCAAGCTCGGCGTCGACGGCTTCCAGGAGCTGTGCACTCATGCCCTCTTTGCCGATGAGCACCAGCGGAGAGAGTCTGTGGCCCAGTCCCCGAAGATATTTGACCTGTTTGGCGCTCAGGTGCGGCGCCGCCGTGTATGTTTCTTTTCCCATGGTATGTCTGTTGGATTATCCGAAAAGATTTTTAACTATTTCATAGCCGCCGACGTAGGTGCCTATGGCTGATCCCACCCCCGTGAGGATGAAAACCAAGAAAACCCGCAACAGCTTATTGGTCCACCACCTGCTGATATGGGACATGTCGTCGGCCACCGTTTCAAATTCGGCCACCACCGGAGGCCGTGTCATCACCTGGATGAAAGCGGTGACATAGCCGGCGCCGATCACCGGTGTCAGGCTGGTGACGGGGGCGGCGGCAAAAGCGCCTATGGTGGTTAAGGGATGGGCCAGTGCCAGAAGAGAGCCGATGGCGGAGGGAATGCCATTGGCGAGAATCCAGTAGAGCAGATTGGCGCCGGCCACCGACGCCCCTTTTTGGAAACCAATGGTAACCAGCGAGCCTATGATGATCGCCGGAATCAGCCAGCCAACAATTTTAAGGCTGCGCGAGACCGGCGGGATGGTGCTGATTTCTGGCATGAGGCCGCTGTTGTCACGGGGCAGCTGGTCGATGATGCCACTGACATGTCCGGCCCCGACCACGGCCACTATCCTCTGGCCGGGGGTGCTGCGGATTTTTTCGGCGAGATAGATATCTCGTTCATCGATGAGCACGCGCTTGACGTCGGGCAGGGCATCACCCATTTCATCCATCAGCTCGGCCAGTACGTCTTTTTTGCGTAACTCGCTGAGCTTCTCCTCGCTCACCTCGGTACGGTCGAACATGGCGCCCAGTAAAGCGGCAAAAAGATAGCCCTTGCGAAAAAATGAGGTAGATTTCCAGGCGCGCCTCAGGGTAACGCGGACATCGCGGTCACAGAGGAAGATGGGGATTTCTTCCGCCCTGGCCGCCTCGGCGGCAGCCAGAAGTTCGGCGCCCGGCGAAATTCCCAGCTGGCTGCCGAGCTTTTTCTGATAGGAGGCCATGAGCAAGTTGATCATCAGCGTCGACAGCTGTTTGTTGCGGATCACCTCTTTGAGATCCAGAGACTGCCAGCGCTTTTTTTCGGTGAGGACTTGGTAGCGTTTATCGTCAAGTTCGATGCAGACCGCGTCAGGTTTTTCGCAGGCTATGACCTTTTCGACAAGATCGACAGACTCCTGGGAGATATGGGCGGTACCAACGAGATAGACAGTCTTTCCGGCCGTTTCGAGGACGTGTACGTCATCGCCATAGCGGTTGTGAGGTGATATTGATTCTGTCATGAGTGTACACATGTCGAAGATGGCGGCGCACCCCTCGTCTGGAAATGAATAGGCTAGGCCCTATATTGGTAACGAAAGAGGCGCTTGTAAAGATGGGCGGAGAAATTTATGTGGTGCGGCCGTTCTTTGCAGCCCCTGCAGACGGCAGGGAGCACCGGGAGGGTACATGTGCAGACAGAGGCTTTTCTGTCCCTTCGGTTTAGACATCTTTCAGTTTTAACTCGCTGCCCGGATGAATGAGATTGGAATCGAGGTTGTTCCAGGCCTTGATCAATTTCGGGGAAGTATTGAAGCGTCTGGATATCTTCCAGAGCGTATCTCCTGTCCGCACCCGGTACCAGCTGAAGGAGTTGTCCTCTTCTGCCGCGGCCGGCGGGGTTTTCTTGTTCCCCGCCAGAACAATGGGATGGCCGGCGGCATTGTTTTTTGTAGTTTCACTGGCGAGGGCATTGGCAGAGCCTGCGGCAGCCGCTGCGCCGTGCTCGATGATATATAATGCCAGCTGCTGGCCGGCGCGGATGGAATGGATGTTTTTCAGTCCGTTCCATTCGGCAATTAACTCTTCGGGTACCGAGTATTTGGTGGCGATCCTCGAAATGGTTTCCCCGCGTTTGATGGTGTGCAGCACCAGGCTGTCGCCGGCGGAGGCGATGGCCGATCCGTTTTCCGGCAGCAGCTGGTAGTCGACGAGGCTGTAGGGGATCCGCAGGCGCTGTCCCTGTCGAAGCTTGCCGCTGCGGAGATTGTTGACTTTGAGCAGGGTGGTGGTGTTGATCTTGTATTTTCTGCAGATGCCGCCCAGAGTTTCGTTCTGGCCTGTGATATGCGTTTTGTAACCGGTCTTGACCACGCTGTGCAGACGAGACATGTTTTTCCGGGCAAGTGAGGCGGAGCCCTTGGGGATATTGGCGATATAGTCGCTGCGGTTGAGGGGAGCCCGGTCGGTTTTCAGCTCCTGGTTGAGCAGCCGCAGCTCGCTTTTGCTGTCGCCGGTTATCAGCGCCAGGGCATCGATACTCATTCCCGGTGCCACTTCGATGCTGTCATACTGCATCGGTTTTTCATACACTATATTGTCAAACCCATATTTTTCCGGCTCTTTGGCGATAATGATGGCGGCAATGAGTTTGGGTACATAGCGTTTGGTTTCCAGGCCGAGATAGCGTTTTTCCGCCAGCTCCCAGAAGCTGTTGACGTTGTATCTTTTCAGACCCTTGCCGATTTTGCCCTGTCCGCCGTTGTAAGCGGCGACAGCCAGATGCCAGTCGTCAAACTGTTGATGGAGGTCCTTGAGATAGGCCACCGCCGCCCGGGTCGATTTCAGCGCATGGCGCCGCTCGTCGACATAGCTGTCTACCCGGAGATGATAGTCCCGTCCGGTTGCCAGCATGAACTGCCACAAGCCCACGGCACGGGCCCGGGAATAGGCCCTTTGGTTGAAACCGCTTTCGATCATGGCCAGGTAGCCGAGATCCTTGGGCAGCCCGGCTTTTTCCAGTTCCCGGTGTATCATGGGCATATAGCGGCCGGAGCGTGCCAGCCAACGTTTGAAATATTTTTTCTGCTTGCCCTGAAAGAGCTGCAGGTACATCTCCACCTGCTTGTTGACAACCACCGGGAAATCATATTTCTGGATTTCTTCTGCAGGAGCCTGTTTGTTGTCAACCCAGGAGCCGGTACGTTCGAGGGCGTCAAGTTCCTGGTCGATGCAGGTATCGGCTTCCACCGGTTCGGGCAGCAGTTCCGGCGGAGGGACGGGGGTAGTCTCAGAATCAAGCAGGTAGATATCTTCTGCTGGTTCGGAGGTGCCGAAGTCGACGAGACAGAGCAGTGTGTCTTTGGTGGCGCAGCCAGACAGCAGAAGCAACAGGCAGACAAGAAGCGGAAATTGAATTTTAGAGTATTGCATTTCGTGGATGTATAGTACTATTCTGAGGTTGCGGTACCGTCACTGGAGAAATATGCACTCTGCATATTGAGTTATCGAGGTGAACGGGGTACATTCACGGTTCTGCCCTCCAGGCATCAAAATGTCTGTATTTAAACCTTAAGATATGGCGAAATGCAAGGAAAATAGCATAATAGCACATCGTTGACGACAGATACGCTTCTATTATTTCCAAATATCCGGTGCTTGGCACCATCTTTGTTATGTTGAAGAAAATATTTTGGTTTCTGACCGTTGTGGTTGTTGTGGCCGTCCTGGCTGGCGGTGGAGCGCTGTACTGGTTTGTGGCCGTCAATCCCGGGGAAAAAATACGTCCGGAAAACATCCGCAGCATTCTCGGCAAGGAAAGCCCGGTTTTCTACAGCGACGGCGTCACCAGACTCGGCGTCTTTTTCGATGAGGCGCATCGTCGGTACGTTTCTTATGAAAAGATCCCCGTTAACTTTATCAATGCCCTGGTGGCCTCGGAAGACAATACCTTTTTTTCCCATTTCGGTTTTGACATCTTCGGTATTGTCCGGGCGGCCATAAAGAATATTCAGGCCGGCAGAGTTGTCCAGGGCGGCTCGACCTTGACACAACAGACGGCAAAAAACCTGTTTAAGCGGGAAAACCGCTCCATCAAGGCCAAACTGAAGGAACTGCTCTACGCGCTGCGGCTGGAATATCATTATTCCAAGGAGCAGATATTCGAGTTTTACGCCAACCAGTTCTATGTTTACGGCAACGGCCACGGCCTGGGAGTGGCCGCCAGGTACTATTTCGACAAAAAGCCCGAAGAGCTCTCCCTGCTCCAGTGCGCCTATATAGCCGGCAGCGTCAAACGCCCAAATTATTACAACCCTTTTGTCGCAAAAGGCGAAGAAGCCACGAAAAAGGCGCTTGAGCGCGGCCGGGGCAGGGTCGATTACGTGCTGGGAAACATGCTGGAGTTAGGCATGATCAGTGAGTATCAGCACGGCGTGGCCTCCTTTGGCGATATTGGCTTCAAACAGGGGCGGGTCGGCTTTCCGCTCGACTATGTGATGGATATGGTCAAGGATGCGGCTTCGTCGCCGGAGGTGGCCGAGGCCCTGGCCGCGCATGACATCACCAATGTGGCCACCTCCGGTGTCCGCATCGTCACCACCGTAGACAAGGATTTGCAGGAGCGGACGCTCTATTCGCTCCGTCACGATCTCTCCAGACTCGATGTACGCCTGCGTGGCTATGAACGTCAGGACGTACAGGAGGAGTTGCAAAAGCTCGATTACGCAGGCGATGACGAACCGCAGCGAGGCGCCTTCCGCCTCGGGGTGGTGGAAACCCTGACCGGTGATACGGCATCGCCGGTCATAAATGTGGATCTCGGCCGGCGTTTCGGACTCGGAGTGATCGATAAAAGCGGTATCAGCCGGCTGGTGGAGGCACGGGTGAAATGGCAGAAGAATCCATGGACTCAGGCAGCCAAAAACGATTACAGTGCCTTCATCGATCAGCTCAGGCCGGGCGACATGGTATGGGTCAGCATACGGGGGAAGAACGAAAGCGGTCTTTTCGAACTTGACCTGGAAAAATTCCCGCAGGTCAACGGCGGAGCGCTTGTCCTCAAAGACGGCCTCATCAAAGCCATGGCGGGAGGCGTCGAAAACCGTTTTTTCAACAGGGCCATTGATGCCCGAAGAACCATGGGCTCCTCTTTCAAGCCCTTTGTCTTTGCTGCCGCCCATCAGCTTGGCTGGAATACCACCGACACCCTGAGCAACCGGCGCGATGTTTTTGTCTTCCACAACCAGCCCTATTTTCCCAGGCCCGATCATCACTCGCCCTTTGATGAAGTTTCCCTGAGCTGGGCCGGGGTGAAGTCGGAAAACCTCGCCTCCGTCTGGCTGCTCGCCCATCTCTGCGACCGGCTTACCAGGGAGCAGTTTATAGAAGTCGCCTCCCATGTTGGCCTGGCGCCGCGGGTCGTCGATGGCGAAGAAGAGCCCTATTCGCGTTTCCGCAGCCGGATACGCGACCGCAACGGCATCGTCGTCAACGACGATATGCTCCGCGGGGCCGCCTACGCCCTTGCCATGAGAAATATTGAAACCGACCTGATCTTCGCCGGCAGGGATCTGGAATACCAGCGCCTGCAGAAATTGCATTACGGTCTCGGTTTCGCCGATTTCCGCGAGGCGGTGGAGACCGAATTGCAGCAAAACAGAGCACGCCTGAGCGGCAGCGAGCGCGAGGAGCTGGAGTTGAGGTTGAAAATACTTTCCCGGAGCTATCTGCAGCTTAAAGAGCTGCGAGGCGAATTCGAGAGTTTCCGCCAGCAGCATCAGGCCTGGCAGCAGGCTCTGGACTTCAGCTACGAAGGGTCGCCGTCTCGGGAGACCGATGCCCCGGGTGGAAAAGGCCGCCTGTACTACGACACCTTCGCCAAGGACTACCGCTATCTCCAGGATGCTGCGGCCAGCGGCGGCATGGTGCCGGTATCGATGCCAAAGCTTGGAGAAATCCTCGACGGGCTGGATGGTGGGCGCAGGCAGGCGTTCTGGGACGATGTCTATCTCGACGGCGGTATTTCGGTGGAAACCTTCGACCTCATGCAGCAGCAGCTTGAGAGGGAAATGGCTGCACTGCGCCAGAAACCGTCCTACAGTATGGAGGTGCTCGAGCATGTCGGCGACTATAGAATTCTGGTGGGCTTGAAGTATGTGGTGGCCCTTGCCCGGGAAATGGGGGTCGACAGCGAGCTCGAGCCGGTCCTTTCCTTTCCGCTGGGGTCCAATGTCGTCACCCTGCTGGAGACGCTGCGGCTCTATGAGGCGATGGCCACCGGCGAGGTCGTCATGTCCGGTAAATACGACGACGAAAATAGTGATCTGCTTTGCATCATTGACCGCATTGAAACCAGCGACGGTGAAGTGGTTTACAGGCCGGAACGCACCCATCGCCGGCTTCTTGCCCCCGAGACCACCGTCGCCATAGGCCACATCCTCGAAAATGTCGTCAAGTTCGGCACCGGCAGATATGCCGATGAGCACATCAAACTCAATGAGGCCGGCTCCGAAGATAGGCTGGAGGGACTGCATGAGCTGGGCCTCTCCGTCCCCGTGCTTGGCAAGACCGGCACGGCCAACCGTTATACCAATGCCTCCTTTTTCGGTTTTCTGCCGGCGCTTGCCGATGCCGACGGCGGTCTCAGTGTCGAGGACGGGTATGCGGTCGGTGTCTATACCGGTTTTGACGACAACGAGCCGATGAAAAAAGGGGCGACGCGTATCACCGGCTCCGGGGGAGCCCTGCCGATCTGGAGTGAGATCGTCGCCGGCATCGTCGAGGAAAAGAGATATGGCGCCAGACTCGACGCCGTCGATCTGTCGTTTTACGGGCTTAATCTCAAACGGCCGGAGGCCGGCCAGAAAAACATCGGCATCGATCCGGATCAGGGCGGGATTGTCCGTTCTCCGGTGGTCATGGTCGACCCGCAGAGCAGGTACATACCGTCGGTATTGACCTTCGGTCGGGTTAACGAGTTCGGCAGCTTCGTTCCTGAGCGCCAGTTCCTGCCCTTCTGGAATGTGTCGTCGATTGAGGAGAAAAACCTGAGGGAATGAAAAACGGAGATGCCGGCAGGACTGGCATTATTCGGCCGGGCAATGTATAAAGACAAGAGGGTTTTCCCCCTCCGCTGTTTCACCTGGAAGTCGGGACCCGTTTTCTCGGACTGGTGGAACAATAGGCTCCAGACACCCTGGAAGAGGCGATCCGCGAGGGCCATGGCGAGAGGCTTTGTGGTAAATAATTTTTCGTGGCAGCCGATAGAATCATAGTGATAGGCGGCTACCTTCATGATACATGCAAAGGTGGCACCAGAGGAAAACAACACAGACAGGCGCTTCTGGCAAGCAGCTCCGGTCAAAAGCGCATAAAACGGGAATTATGGGTAATCTACGACATACAGCAGTGTTTATTCTTTGTCTTGCCGTTATGGCAGGCTGTGCCGCGCCCCAGAAAAGGGAGGTGCCGGAACAGAGGCGGTCGGCGGCCGAATCCGAACGGCCAACCTATGCCGGTGTCGGCGAAAGCGAGGAAAACGGTCGAGATCGTCGCAAAGAGGTCATCCAGCCGAAGGAGATAGAGATTCCTCTCGACGATGAATCGGAAATCGATCTGGCGAAGGTGCAGGGGCCCTTGCCTTCCATGGATTATGTCAACGACCGGATTTTTGAGTATGGCAGGAAGCTCGGCCGCTGGCGGCAGATGGATGCCCAATCGGCGGCCCTGGAGCTGAGCCGGGAAGACACCGAGGTGATGGTCAACTGTTTCGTTGCTCTGCAGGAAGTGCTCGACGGCTACAACCAGCTGCGCGCCGACATGCTGAGGCTTGATACCAGCAGTGCGCCGCTCATCATCAGCGGCGAAGAGGTTATGGACCTGCAGAGAAGCGATATCAGTTTTCTCGAGTCCATCTGCGGCAAGCTGCTTTCTCCCGAGAGCGAAGAGAGAGTCGACTGGGCGAACCGCGAAGCCGAGGCCGATCTGCCCCAGCTGGAGACCTTGATCGAGCGCTATACAGAGACCAGGGAGTATGAGGAAGTCATCCAGGTCTGGCAGAAGATTCCGGAGCAGCAGATAGACAGGGTGCATCTGCGCACCAGGATACACTATGCCAATGCGCTGATGTAT
Source organism: Desulfopila sp. (assembly GCA_041642275.1). Classification (GTDB taxonomy): domain Bacteria; phylum Desulfobacterota; class Desulfobulbia; order Desulfobulbales; family Desulfocapsaceae; genus Desulfopila_A. Next base: position 8,260 of record JBEPWT010000062.1, read on the forward strand.
CTGCACCAGGAGGAAAAAGCCGCCCGCATGTATCAGCAGATAGTCGATGAAATGTCGGCCTCGGAGGAGCAGAAGACCGACCTGCTGTCATTGCGCAGGGTACTGGCCGATCTCTATACCGCCTCGGGCAATTATGATGCCGCCGAGCGGCAGTATATCAATATCTCAAAGGACTACGACGATCTCGGCAGTATCGAGGAGTGGTCGAAACTGCAGCTCGATCTGCTTAAGAGAGGGGAGTCGGACAAGCCCGAACTGCTGCGCTACTCGAGGCTCCTTCGCGACTTTCTCGGCTTCATTCCCGAACGCGACGGGTTCAAGATAATCTGGGAGGCGGAGGATTTTCTCCAGGAGTACCCCTATTCATCGGTGGCCACCAACGTCGAGATTCTCAAGGAGGATATGGAACGCAGGGCTGATAGATGGTTTGCCTCCTTCTTTGCCGAGGTCGAGGCCTTGGCTGCGGAGAAGCAATATCTCGACGCCATAGCACGGCTGGAGGACATCCCCGGAGACATCATCAGCCCCGAGCAGAAGGAGATGATAGAGGAGAAGAACGATGACCTCATCCTCGCCGAGGCGGTGGAGCGGGAAACCCGAAAGATCGAGAAAATGCAGGAACTTCAAGAGCGCTGGAACGAGGGGATGATCGAGGTCGAGGCCGGTAATTATGACGAAGCCATTGCCATCTTTGAGACACTTCTGCAGACGGAATACTTTGCCAAGGCCAAGGACAAGATAGAAGAAGTCACTCTCCTTGCCGCCAAAACCGACAGAAGAGCCGCCGCCGATCTCTATATCCGCTACACCAAGACTACGGATATCGAGATGAAGAAGAAGTTGTTGACCGAGTCCAGGCGACTGCTCACCGAGATTCTCGAAAAATATCCGGGGGTGGAAATAATCGATAAGGTCGAGGGCAATATCGAGCGTGTGGAGCAGGAAATGAACGGCCTCGATCCCATGCTGCTGCCGACAATCAGGGCCGCTGAAATGCGGGAAACCGACGGGCAGGAGCCACCAGTGGAGCAAGTGGACAACTTTGTCTTTGACCGGCCGTTGGAGCCCCAGCCGCGCCAGCAAGGAGAGGTTGAGGAGCGTACTATCGATCAATAATGGGGCAGAGTAATGCCGCCGATTCGCCTGAGAAATGCCGCGGGAGATTCGGCCCGAATGCCCGCGGTTCCGGGAGGCGCCGTTTTTCCATGGCTCTAAGGTCAAACGCCGGCCGAATAAGCCCGGCCGGCTGCGGCATTCTCCCCGGCCTCAGTCCGTCACTGTTCCGGGCTGCAGCTGGTTTCCGCGGCAAAACCATGCAATCGTCTGCTGGTGCCTTTCCCTCTTGCCCCCATTCTTTTCAGGAAGTGAAGTCCAGCTGACGGCATCTGCAGGAAGTTGATGGATGGTTCCCGCACTTACTTCAGCCCGCCGTTCGGCTGGTATTTGACAATCAGTCACTGATAGTGGATAATTTAAGCATATACTTATGAAAGCCGCCGGCAGACGGTTGTCCTCAATATGTGGAGGTTTTTTTTGATGCTCGAGTTGCGAAAGTTTGTGGCACCTGAATTCATTTTTGGCGCTGGCGCCATCGATTTGGTGGGGCAATACGCCAGAAATTTCGGTGCGCGCAAGGCCCTGCTGGTAACCGACGAGGGAGTTGCGGCTACGGGACTTCCCGGCAGGATAACTGAAATCCTGGCAAGAGACGGCATTGACTTGGCGCTGTTCTCGGCGATTTCCGCCAACCCCCGTGCCGAAGAGGTAATGAGTGGTGCCGAACAGTACATAGAGAACGACTGCGACATCATCATCGCCGCCGGCGGAGGAAGCCCCATGGACTGTGCCAAGGGAATCGGCATTGTCACCACCAACAACAGCCATGTCCTCGCTTTCGAGGGAATCGACAATGTCGAGGTCCCCGGTCCGCCGCTCATCTGCCTGCCGACCACGGCCGGTACCGCCGCCGATGTCTCGCAGTTCGCCATCATAACCAATATGCAGGAAAGGGTGAAAATCGCCATTGTCAGCAAGACCATGGTGCCGGATGTCGCCCTCATCGATCCGCTGGCCACCGCAACCATGGACAGCTATCTTACCGCCTGTACCGGCATGGACGCCCTGGTGCATGCCTTCGAGGCCTATGTTTCCACGGCCAATGCTCCCATCCTTGACCTGCACGCCCTCAATGCCATAAAGCTTATCTTCGGAAATTTACCGGCGGTGCTGCACAAGCCCGAGGACATGGAACTCCGAGCCAAGATAGCCCTCGCCAGCCTGGAGGCAGGCCTGGCCTTTTCCAACGCCAGCCTGGGGGCAGTGCATGCCATGGCGCACAGTTGCGGCGGCCTGCTCGACATGGCCCACGGCGAATGCAATGCCATCCTTCTCGATCACATCGTCGCCTTCAACTATCAAGAGGTGCCCCATCGTTATAAGAATATCGCCGAAAGCATCGGCATCCCCACGGCGGGGATGGATTCGAAAACCGTCCTCAAGGAGATACTCCTGAAAATCCGTCTGCTCAAGGAGGAGATCGGTATCGAGCCCGGCCTGTCGAAAAAAGGAGCAAAAGCTGCCGATATCCCGGAACTGGCGCGGAAAGCGATGGCCGACCCCTGTATGGTCACTAATCCGCGGGAAGCGAAAGTGAGGGATGTAGAGGTTATGTATGAAGAAGCCCTCTGAGCAGGATCATCGTGACCAGCTGAGAAACAAAATCATAGGGCTTGGTGAAAAATCGATACGCAAGAGCTACTATCCGGAGCTGCAGCAGCGGATATCGGAACTCGAAAAGGCCAACACAGAGCTGCGGCAGGAGATCGCCGTACGCAAGAAGGCGGAAAAGGTCAACGCCAAACTCGAACAGCAGCTGCAGCAGGCCATGAAGATGGAGGCCATCGGCACCCTCGCCGGCGGCATCGCCCACGACTTCAACAATATTCTCACAGCCATCATCGGCTACACCGATCTTGCCAAACTCAACGTGGAAAAACACTGCCGCTCGGAAAACTGTCCGATCAGCCTCAATCTCGAGCATTTGCAGGAAGCCGGCCACAGGGCGCGCCAACTGGTCAAGCAGATTCTGACCTTCAGCAGGCAGCAGAAACGGGAAAGTGTACCCGTGCAGCTCAGCGCCGTCGTCAAAGAGGCCCTGAAGTTGCTCCGTTCGACAATTCCGGCATCGATTGACATCCGGGAGAAACTTGTCAGCGATGACGGCCACATCATGGCCGATCCCACCCAGATCCATCAGATCGTTATGAACCTGTGCACCAACAGCTATCACGCCATGCGTGAAAGCGGCGGCATTCTGGCGGTAAAGCTCTACGAGACCGAGATGGAGAGCAGCGATATCCGCGTCGACCGCCTGCAGTTGCGCCCGGGAACCTATATGGTCCTGGAAATCAGCGATACCGGGGTGGGCATGAACAGGGCCTTACTCGAGAGGATTTTCGATCCCTACTTCACTACCAAGGAAGAAAGCGGCGGCACCGGCATGGGTTTAGCCGTGGTTCACGGCATCGTCAGAGAGCACAACGGTCACATCAACGTCTACAGTGAGCCTGGTGAAGGCACGACCTTCAAGGTATTCCTGCCGCAGATAATCGCCAGTGTCCAGGCCCACGTCGTCAGACAGCTGGAAGAATTGCCGGCGGGTACGGAGAGAATTCTGCTGGTGGACGACGAGGAGTTCGTCCTCAATCTGGAAAGAGCGATTCTCGAAAAGCTGGGCTATCGGGTGACCAGCTTCCAGAACCCCCTGGAAGCGCTCGACGTCTATGACAGGCGCATGGCTGATTTTGATCTGGTCATGACCGACATGACCATGCCGAAGATGAGCGGTGCCCAGCTGGTGGCCGAAATCATCGAAAGAAATCCGCAGGCCGCCATTGTCATCTGCACCGGTTTCAGCGAACTGATCAACGAGAAAAAGGCCAAGGCCCTCGGTGCCAGAGAATACGTGATGAAGCCCTTCGTTTTGCGGGAAATAGCAACCACTTTGAGAAAGGTGTTGGACGGAGTTGCCTGAGGCACGGGCCCAATGTTCTACTTCTCTATCGCCTCCTTCAATTCCAGGGCCACTTCCTCCTTGGCCTCTGTCAGTGCCGTTTGACTGGCATCCCGGATTTTTTCAGCGATGGCGGCGGATATCACCGGTGTCAGCCGGATGCTTTTGCGGCCGAGATCGGTCTTGTAGAAGGCAATAAGCTTTCGTAGTTCTTCTTCGCTGTAGTGTTCACCATAGACCGGCACCATCACCTCGTCGATGATCTGGTCGAGGTTGAATCTTTCCTCAAACAGTTCATGGAGTCTGGTGGAGCCGAAGTCCTCCAGACTGTATTTCTCCGCTGCCCTGCTCACCTCTTCAGGGTCAAGATCCCTGGCGAGCATGACCTTGATCTCCTTTAAAAAATAGGGCGAATTCTGGTTGATGGTCTCTTCCATGGTTTCCAGAGAAGCCTCGAGGCTGTTTCTGGTGTTCATCACCTCGACCAGTTCTCTGATGGCTTCTTCCTTGGCGCCGGCGGCTGCCGGCGATTCCGACTGGAGCAGCAGGATCAGGGAAAAAAGAATACAGCCGATGAAAAAGTTTTGCTTCATTTCTGTCTCCTGGATTGTCATGGGTGCAGCTGAGTTGTATTATTAGCTGTATAGGGGATCACAACAGAGTTTTTCAGAGTTTCCGCGGATCGGCTTTGCCTCCGGACCTCTGCATTACACAGAGCCGGGAGCAATGTCAATACGATTTTCCGTTTTTTCGTCTGCCGTCCACGGCTCCCAAGCCGTGCTGCTTGCCGTTGTCTCCTGTCAGGCGGAAAATGCGAATCTCAAACCTTCTGCAAGGAGGAGAGGGAGATGCCCAAACTGACTGCATCTTCATTCGCCGTGTTGCTTCTGGAGGCCGAATACACATCGCCGCATGGGCGACATTGTGAATATTTCTATTGCCCGCAAGTCAACCTCTGGAACGATCTTTTTACCGAAAAACAGCTTCAGCGTCTTTACAGTCTCGGCCCCGGAGAGACGACGGTGCTTGAAAACGGCTGCCGGCGTTTTGATCATGACCCGGAGGCCGTTCTCAAGATACGGCGGTCCCAGTGGCAGCCGCCGGAGACCTTTGACAGGAAAATTGAGCCGCGTCTGGGCCGCTGGTATCCTCAAGGATTTGTTGTGGGTCTGGACGGTGTTTTTTTGCAAACGACGGCGCCGTTGCGCATCACCGGCCTCGCAGACCACCATATCGAAATTGATCGCAACCATCCGCTGGCGGGCAGGGAGTTGAAGGTATCTGCAATTGTGCAGCAGGTCTGTGAACCGGCAAAACAGAGGGGAGGACACAGCACCGACTGGCTGGAGACCATGCTCGAAGACGGGCCCGGCATGCAGATCAGTCCTGAGGGGTACGACGTTGACTACAGCGAACACGACGGCCTGGAGCGAAACGATGACGGCGACGATGCGCTTTTTTATGCTCGTCCGCGCATGGTTGATCACCTTGACGGTCAGGCCCTGCAGCATCTTCGCCAGTTCACAGCCGCCATCATCGATGACGATATGAAGGTTCTGGATCTGATGAGCAGCGTCGAATCGCACTTGACGGCCTCGCCGGAGGTGTACGGCCTGGGCATGAATTACGACGAGATGCTTGCCAATCCCAAGCTGTCCCGGAGAATCGTCCGGGATTTGAACGCTGATCCTCATCTGCCCTATGAAGATGAGGAGTTTGATGCTGTTTGCTGTCACCTCGGCTTCGAGTATCTCCTCCACCCAAGACGGGTTATGCAGCAGTGCGCACGGGTCCTCAAGGAAGAGGGCGTGGTGGTGCTGAGTTTTTCCAACAGGTGGTTTCCCGGCAAGATAACCATGCTGTGGCAGAGGCTGCATGAGTTCGAGCGTATCGGTTTTGCCAGCGCCTGTCTTCAGGATTTTTTCAGTTGCGTGCGGACCATCAGTTACCGCAACTGGCCGCGGCCACCGGACGATCCCCACTATTCCAAACTGCAGACCAGCGACCCTCTCTATATCGTCACGGCGAGAAAAACCCCTCGGTCTCGATCGGAAACCTGAGTCGGCCTTGGCGATGGGAATTCTTCTGGCGCCGGAAGCTGGTAATGGACTTTCATGGCAAGGATCCGGCCTCGGTAGCAGTGTGTTGCCAGATGCATTGCTTCGAACCTACAATGTTTCTGAGCATGAGGGAATTCGTGCTTTACTGGTTCATGCGCTGTCGGAAAATGCCAATAGATTTTATCTTCGTTATGGTTTCCTGCAATCGCCAATAGAGCCAATGACGTTGATGCTGAGTCTTCGGGATGTACAGCATTCCCTTGAAATACAGAATAATCTTCCGGAATAAAAGTCTCTAAGCTCAAGTATTTTTCTTAACAACTGGCATCGAGTTTACTGTAACCATGCAGGACTACTTACCTTACCCTGTTCAGGAAGAAGCTCAGCTATGCCATCTCACGACTGAGGTAAATGTGTTCATGGACTATCTCAAACCTCCGATTCCTGATTTATTGTTAGGATTTCGAGAGAGCAGAATTACGTATACAGCAGGAACCTAAACTTAAGGATGCTGAAGAAATTATAAAGACTAGAGATGGCAGTATAAACAATAAAAATCCCAGTATTTTATTGGCATTCGAAATATCATTAAGTCAAGTCCGACCCATTCTCGCAATGCCTAAGGGCGTTGTCGAGCACTTCCTGGAACTTCTGAATATTATAAGGTTTGGCGATGGCCCCGCTAAATCCGTAATCACGATAATTTGACACGATAGGGTCGTTCGAATAACCACTTGACACAATCAGGCAGGCGTTAGGGAACTGAGAGAGGATCTGCTCCGCTGCCTGCTTGCCTCCCACTCCTCCGGGAATGATCAGGTCCATTATAACTGCCAAAAATGGACTATCGGAGTCCATCGACGCCCTATAGCGATCAATCGCTTCTTCTCCGTTTGAGCATGTTGTCACGACATATCCAAGATAGGCGAGCATCGACGATGCAACTTTAACGATCATTTCTTCGTCATCCATGACGAGAATTGATCCGCCTATATGCTTGCCCACCGGCTGTCCTGAGGTTTCTTCCTGGTAATGTGCAGAGGCTTTTCCGATCGACGGCAGGTGGATTGTAAAGGTCGTTCCTTTGCCAACAGTGGAAGCTGCTCGAATATGGCCGCCATGCCTGTGTACGATCGAGTGGACCGACGAGAGTCCCATACCGGTGCCGGTCGATTTGGTCGTGAAGTAGGGGTCAAAGATCTTTTTAAGATCATTTGTGGGTATTCCGCATCCCTGATCGATAAATGTCAGTTGGAGATAGGGGCCTGGGGGAAGTGAAAATGCATTCTTTTCGTTCAGTAGTTCATTTTGGGCGGAGATTGTCAGCACACCTCCTCCCGGCATCGCCTGCGTGGCGTTGATGATGATGTTATGAAAAACCTGGGTCATCTGGCCTTCATCGGCTTCGAGGGCATGGATGGAATCAGGTATGTCAACGATTCCTTTGACATTTGAACCCAGCAGGGCAAAGGAAAGCGCTTCGTCTACAAGGTGTTTGAGCGATACCACGTGCTTGATCGGCTGACCGCCACGTGCAAAGGTCAGTAGTTGGTGCGCCAGTTCTCCGGCCCTCACTGCTGCCCTTTCAGCCTGTGCCAAGGGTTTGTTGGATTTATGGGTGGAATCGAGAAAAATTTTCGCAAACGAAATATTACCCATGATTCCAGTGAGAATGTTGTTGAAATCATGGGCAATTCCCCCAGCAAGCACGCCCAGGGATTCCAGTTTTTCAAATTTCAGTTTTTCATATTCGAATTTTTTCAGCTCCGTTATATCGCGGGTGACAGAGAGGAGATGCGTAACTCCCTTGAGGGCGATAAGTCT